>NZ_JAYMGI010000002.1:8127500-8427500 GCF_035825295.1 Actinacidiphila sp. DG2A-62 | reverse complement strand
GACCTCGGCGAGGTCGGGCTCGTCGTCGACGACGAGCACGCGCACGGGTCTGCCGTCGGGGTGCGCGAGCGGATGGGCGGGCGGCCGGGCGGGCCGGTGAGCGGTGCTGTCCATGGTGCCTCCAGCATCGCTCCCCGCGGGTCCCGCGCGGAGCGCGGCCGCCTCTGGATCGGCTGTGAATCCGGTCCGGCGGGCCGGTTCGGGGCCTTTTCAGAGCCGGTTCAGAGGTTGGGGACGCAAGCTGGCCGACGTCGGCCCCGATCGTGCGGCCGGGTCGCGGGTCCGGGGGCCCGCGCCGCCGCGCCGCCGGCCCGCAGCACCGAGACGCCAGGAAGGACCGCTTGTGAGCACCACGTATCCGCCGCGCCCGCCCGCGCGGCCGCCCGCCTCGCGGCACACCGCGCCCCGCCCGGAGCGGACCGGGCCGCGGTCCCCCGCCGCCCTGGTGCTCACGCTGTGCTGGGCGGGCGCGGCCGCCGTGGTCGGCCTGTGGTGGCACGACACCCGCGCGGTGGTCGGCCCGGCGGACTGGCTGATCGGCGCGGGCCGGATCGCCGGCCTGCTGTGCGGCTACAGCTGCGCGCTGCTGGTCCTGCTGATGGCGCGCGTCCCCGCGCTGGAGTCCGGCGTCGGCAGCGACCGGGTGGCCCGCTGGCACGCGATGGCCGGCCGCTACACGCTCTGCCTGCTGCTCGCGCACGCCGTCCTCGTCCTGTGGGGCTACTCCGTGCAGGCGCACAGCGCCCTGCCGGGCGAGGCGTGGACGGTCGTGACCACCTACCCGGACATGCTGAAGGGGACGGCGGGCGGCCTCCTGCTGCTCGGCGTGGGCGCGGTGTCGGTGCGCGCGGTGCGCCGCCGGCTCCGCTACGAGACCTGGTACTACCTGCACCTGCTCACCTACCTCGCGGTGTTCCTCGCCTTCTGGCACCAGCTCGCGCTCGGCGCGGACGTGGGCAGCGGCCCGGCACGCGCGGCGTGGTACGTCCTGTACGCGGGCGCGGCGGGCGCGGTGCTCTGGTTCCGGGTGCTGGTCCCGGTCCGCATGAACCTGCGGCACCGGCTGCGGGTGCTGGCCGTCGTGGACGAGGCGCCGGGCGTGGTGTCGGTGCTGGTGGGCGGGCGCCGGCTGGACGGCCTGGCGGCCCGGCCGGGGCAGTTCTTCCGCTGGCGCTTCCTGGCGCCGGGGCTGCGGTGGACCGCGAGCCCGTACTCGCTGTCGGCGGCGCCGCGCCCCGGTGTGCTGCGGATCACCGTCAAGGCGGTCGGCGGCCACAGCGCGGCGCTGGCCGGCCTGACGCCGGGCACCCGGGTGTGGGCCGAGGGACCGTACGGCGCGCTGACCGCGGACCGGCGCACCCGGCAGAAGGTGCTGCTGCTGGCCGGCGGCGTCGGCGTCACACCGCTGCGGGCGCTGTTCGAGTCGCTGCCGGCCCGGCCCGGGGACCTGACGCTGGTCTACCGGGCGAGTTCCGCCGCCGATCTGGCGCTGCGCGGGGAGCTGGAGTCCATCGCCGCCGCCCGCGGCGCCCGCCTGCACCTGGTGGTCAACGGCCCCGGCGGCCGGCGGCCCCGCCTGTCGGTCGCCGGCCTGCGCGAGACGCTGCCCGACGTCGCGCGGCACGACGTGTACGTGTGCGGGCCGCCCGGACTGCTGCGCGAGTCCTACGAGGTGCTGCGCGCCGCGGGCGTGCCGGCCCGCCACATCCACCACGAGTCCTTCGAACTGTGAGGCGCACGTGACCGCACTCCCCTCCCGGCCGCTGCGCCGCATCGTGATCACGTCCGTGTCGACGGTGGCGGGCGGACTGCTCCTGCTGTCCCTCAAGCCGCACGGCTCGGCCGCGGCGGCGAATCTCGCGACGGACCCGGCGCCGACCGCGCCGTCGACGTCGGCCACGTCCGGCACGTCCGGAGGCGCTCAGAGCACGCCCGGGTCCTCCGGCGCCGCGGGCTCCGGCTCGTCCGGCTCGTCCGGCACGTCCGGCACGTCCGGCACCCGCACCGTGGACGGCGACACCGTGCAGACCCGCTACGGCCCGGTGCAGCTGCGCGTCACGCTCTCCGGCGGCCGGATCACCGCGGTGACCACCCTCCAGCTCCCGCAGGACAACCCGCGCGACCAGGAGATCTCCTCCTTCGCCGTCCCGCAGCTCACCCAGGAGGTGCTGGCCGCGCAGAGCGCCCAGGTGGACACGGTGTCCGGCGCGACGTACACCAGCGAGGGCTATCTCCAGTCGCTGCAGAGCGCGTTGGACAAGTCCCGTGGCTGAGTCCACGCCCGCGCCCGGCGCCCCGGCCGGGCCGGGCGGGCCGGCGGACTGGCGGGCGCCGCTGGCCGCGGCGGTCACGGCGGACGTGCCCGCGCGGACGCGGCACGTCGAGCACGCCATGGGCACGGTCTTCTCGTTCGACGTGCGCGGCGGCTCCCCTGCGCGGGTGGCGGCTGCGCTCCGCGAGGCGGTTGCCTGGCTGCACCACGTGGACGCGGTGTTCTCGACGTACCGCCCCGACAGCCAGGTCAGCCGACTCGCCGCGGGCGACCTGCCGCTGTCCGCCTGCTCCCCGGAGGTGGGCGAGGTGCACGCGCTGTGCGAGCGGGCCAGGCGGCGCACCGGCGGCTTCTTCGACGCCGGGTACGCGGGCGGCTTCGACCCGACCGGGCTGGTCAAGGGCTGGGCGGTGGAGCGGGCGGCGCTGCTGGTCGACGCCGCGGGCGCCGAGGCGGTCTGCGTCAACGGCGGCGGCGACGTGCAGACCTACGGCGGCCCCTGGCGCGTCGGCGTGTCGCACCCGCTGCGCCGCGGCGCGCTGGCCGCGGTGGTCGCCGCGGCGGCCCCCGGTGACGCCTCGCCCGCCGGCCGCGGTCTGGCGGTCGCGACGTCGGGTCCCGCCGAGCGCGGCGCGCACGTCCTCGACCCCCGCACCGGCCGCCCGCCGCGCACGGACCTGGCCTCCCTCACCGTCACGGCGGCCTCGCTCACCGACGCCGACGTCGCCGCGACCGCCGGCTACGCCATGGGCGCCGGGGCCCGCGCCTGGCTCACCGCCCAGCCGGACGTCGAGGCCTTCGCCGTCCCCGTCTCCGCCCCCGCCTGGCGCACCCCGGGCTTCCCGGACGCCGGGAGCGGCGCAGCGATCGCCCGCCCCCACCTCTGACCCGGCGCCGCGCCCGGTCGGCGGCGCGGTGGTTCCGGCCGTGCGCGGGCCGTGCGGGGCCGGACCGGCCGGGGCGCGGCGCGGCTCAGCTCCGCCGGTACGGGTCCCCGGCCGGCAGCCAGTCGTCCGGGCCGTGGAACGCGGGCTCGCCGACGCCGTCGCAGAGCGCCTCGACGGTGGCCAGGACGGCCGCCCGGTCCTCGGCGCCGCGCCACACCAGCGACCAGGTCCAGTGGACGCGCGGCCCGACGACGGGACGCCGGACCAGGTCGGGCGGCAGTTTCGCGGCCTGGCCCTTGGGCGAGTTGACCACCGGCCGCCGGCTGCGGCGGACGTGGTCGAAGAAGGCCGGACCGGTGACGCCCGCGTCGTGCACGCGCAGCGCCCGCGCGCCGGTGTCGCGGACCAGCTCGCCGGCGTAGGCGTCCCAGGACGACCAGGACGTGGCGTCCTCGGTCAGCAGGACGGCGGTGTCGCGGGCGGCCACCTCACCGGACTCGCCGCCGGCGGCCACGGCGTGCAGCCGGTCGGCGCCGAGCAGTCGGGCGCGCAGTCCCAGCCGCTCCAGGTCGGGTGTGCGGACCCAGCACACGGCGAGGTCGAGGCTGCCGTCGGCGACCCGTGCGGCCTGGGCGTGCGAAGGGGCGACCCACGGGTCCACGTGCACCTCGGCCACCGCCGAGGTGCGGGCGAGGAGGTCCGGGGGAGCCAGTCCACACGGCCGAGCCGCACCGGCCGCGTCCCCGCCAGCCGGCGGGCCCGCCGCCGCAGCTCCTCGGCCTCCTCCAGCAGGCCGCGCGCGTACGGCAGCAGGTCCGCGCCCGCGGGGGTCAGCGCGACCGAGCGCCGGTCCCGGTCGAACAGGCGCACGCCCAGGTCGCGTTCCAGCGCCTTGATCTGCTGGGACAGCGACGGGCCCGCGATCAGGAGCCGCCCGGCGGCGCGGCTGAAGTTCAGCTCTTCGGCGACCGTGACGAAGTAGCGAAGTTGGCGCAGCTCCACGGCGCCCATGCTACGCGTGTGGGAGCCTCAGCCTCCTACGCGTGAGGCAGCCGGTCGTGGCGCGGCCCGCCGGCCGGGCGGACGATGGCGGCACGGCACGGCACGGCGCCGGGAGGCCCCTTCAGCGAGCGGAGCGGATTCATGCGCGAGTTCCTGGTCGAGATCACCACCACCGTGCCCGAGGGGATCGGCGCGGACGAGGTCGACCGCCGGCGTGCCGCCGAGGCGGTCCGGGCGGCGGAACTGGCCGCCGCCGGCCGCCTGGTGCGCCTGTGGCGCCCGGTCGGCGAGGCGCGCAGCATCGGCGTCCGGCGCGCCGCGGACGAGGAGGAGCTGCGCCGGGAGGTCCTCGGCACGCTGCCGCTGCGGCCGTGGATGACCGTCGCTGTCACCGCGCTGGAGTCCCACCCCAACGACCCCGGGCGGGGCCACCGCACCGCGTGACGCGTCCCGCCACTCCCGCGCGGCCGGCGGTCGGCGCGCACAGGGGTCAGGTGCGGCGCCCGCGTCCGCGACACCCGAACGACCGCAAGGACTTCGCCATGACACAACACCCGCCGTACGCCGGGACGCGCACGGCCGCGGCGCCGCGCTCGCCCTGGGCGCACGTGCTCCGAGCAGCCGCGGCGCTGGCCGCGGGGATGGGCGTCGGCCGGTTCGTCTTCACACCGATCCTGCCCCTGATGCACGAGCAGGCGGGGCTGTCGGCGAGCGGCGGCGCCCACCTGGCGACCGCCAACTACGCCGGCTACCTCGTCGGGGCGCTGCTCGGCACCGCCGCGCCCGCCGTGGTCCGCTCGCGCACCGTCCTGCGGGCCGCGCTGGTCACGCTGACCGCGACCCTGGCCGCGATGCCGGTCGCCGGCGGCACCGCGGCCTGGCTCGTGCTCCGGCTGCTCGCCGGCGTCGCGAGCGCCCTGGTCTTCGTGATCGCCGTCAGCTCCCTCCACAGCCGCCTGCGACAGGAACCGGACCATGTGCCCGGCTGGGCCTTCGGCGGGGTGGGCGCCGGCATCGCGCTGTCCGGCCTGCTCGTCCTGGTCCTGCGGTCGGCCGCCGACTGGCGTGCGGCCTGGTGGGCCTCGGCCGCCCTCGGCGCCGCGCTCACCGCGGTCTCGTGGCGGCTGGAGCCCGAGCCGGCGCCGGCCCCGGGCCGGCGCCGATCCGTGCGGCGCGGGGGCGGACCGGCGGGGTGCGTACCGGCGGGGTGCGTACGGCGCCGCGGCGTACGGCGCGCGCCGAGGGAGCGGGGACCGGTGGCGCGGGGCCGGCGCGCGGCGCGCGTTCGGCGTGCTGCTCGCGTCCTACGCCCTGGAGGGCGTCGGCTACATCGTGGCGGGCACCTTCCTCGTCGCCGCCGTCGAGCAGGGCTCCCCGGGGTGGCTCGGCAGCGGCGCCTGGGTGGTGGTCGGCCTGGCCGCCGTGCCGTCCGCGGCGGTGTGGACCGGGCTCGGGCGGCGCTGGTCGCGCCCCGGGCTGCTGTGCGCCGCGCTCGTGGTGCAGGCGGCCGGGATCGCCCTGCCGGCGCTCGTCGGCGGCGTCGGGGCCGCGCTCGGCTCGGCGGTCCTGTTCGGCGGCACCTTCATCGGCGTCAGCACGCTGGCGCTGACCGTGGGCGCCCAGCTGGGCTTCCGGCGCGCGGTCGCCCTGCTGACGGCCGGCTACTCGGTCGGCCAGATCCTCGGCCCCCTCGTCGTCACACCGCTCCTGCGGCACGGCTACCACCAGGCGCTGCTCGCGGCCGCCGCCGTGGTCGTGGTGTCGGCCGCGTGCGCCGCCGTGCTGCGGGCCGGCTTCCCCGCGACGTGCCGGCGGCGCGGCACGACGCCCAGGCGCGGCGGGCCGTGCCGGGCGGAGCGGTCGCGGACCTCGACAGGGGCGGCGTCTGACCACGCCCCTGCCGCCCGTACCCGGCCGCCGGCGCCGACCGGCCGGACGCGACGTCGCAGAGCGGTACCGACGTGCGCAAGCCGGTGCGGCCCGGGCGCGGGGAGAGGAGAGCGGCGCCGCCTACGTCCGCCGGGCCAGGACCAGGCGGCAGCGCGGGCTGCCGTCGTCGCGGCGGCCGAACTCCTCCAGCGGCGTCAGCCGCACGGCGAACCCCGCGGCCTCCAGGTCGGCGCGGACCGCGCCGAGGGGGAAGGTCCGGTAGTACATGACGAAGGGCGGGCGCCACAGGGCGTTGCGCACGCGCAGCGCCGCGTCGAAGCCGGCGAAGGCCCAGTACCAGGGGGACGACGGCGCGGGCGGCGCGCCGACCGGGAAGGCGAAGAGGCCGCCGGGGCGCAGCGCCCGCCGCACCTGCGCGAACAGCAGGGGCCGCTCGGCCGGCAGGAAGTGGCCGAACGCGCCGAAGCTCACCGCGAGGTCGAACGCCTCGGTGAAGGGCATCGCGCGCACGTCGGCGCGCACCCACCGCGCGTCCCCGGCCGGATCGGCGGCGCGGGCCCGCGCGAGCATGCCGGCGCTGAAGTCGACGCCGGTGACGGACCCGCGGCACAGCGGGCGCAGCGCCCGCAGGCCCGCGCCGGTGCCGCAGCACACGTCGAGCCCGTCCTCGAACGGCCCGAGTGCGGCGAGCGCCCCCGCCGTCGCGTCCAGGAAGCGGTCCGGGGTGCGGAACGGCGTCCGGTCGAACGTCGGCGCCAGCAGGTCGTATCCGCGCTCGACGGACGACAGCGCCTGCACGGCCAGTTCGCGCAGCGTGGGGCCCTGGGGGAGAACACCGGCCCAGCGTACGGGAGGGCGGCGCGCGGTGGTGCGGCTCCCGGCGCGGGTGCCGGGACGCGCCGTCCGCGCCTCGACACGCCCCCCGTGTGGCCAAGAACTCACCCCGACGAAACGGAATGGCCATTCCTGACGCGCTAGCCTGGAGTCATAACGGAACACCGATTCCGCTTCAGACTTCGCTGTGAGGGAGTTCCATGGCGTCCGAGACCCGGCGCACGCACCACCAGGTGACATTCGCGGTGCTGGCGGCGAGCGTCACCGCGTACGCGCTGCTGCAGTCCCTGGTCACCCCGGTTTTGCCGACGATCCAGGAGGACCTGCACACCAACCAGAACACCGTGACCTGGGTGCTGACGGCGTACCTGCTGTCGGCGTCCATATTCACGCCGATCATGGGCCGCATCGGCGACATCATCGGCAAGGAGCGCGTCTTCGTGGCGACGCTCGCCGCGCTCGCCGCGGGCTCGCTGCTGGCGGCGCTGGCCACCAACGTGACGGTGATGATCGTGGCGCGGGCGATCCAGGGCATCGGCGGCGGTGTGCTGCCGCTGACCTTCGGCATCATCCGCGACGAGTTCCCGGCCGAGAAGGTGAGCGGGGCGGTGGCCGCGATCGCCTCGCTGATCGCCGTCGGCTCGGGACTGGGCATCGTGCTGGCCGGCCCGATCGTCAACGCGCTCAACTACCACTGGCTCTTCTGGCTGCCGATGGTCCTCACCGTCGCGTCGGGTGTGGCGACGGTGCTGCTGGTGCCGCGGTCGCCGGTGCGCACGCCGGGCCGGATCAGCTGGGCGCCCGCGCTGCTGCTGTCCGCCTGGCTGGTGGCGCTGCTGGTCGCGCTGAGCCAGGCCCCGGTGTGGGGCTGGGGCTCCGGCAAGGTGATCGGCCTGTTCGTCGCCGCGGCCGTGCTGGCGGTCGGCTGGGTGGAGGTCGAGCGCCGGTCGGCGCAGCCGCTGATCGACATGGCGATGATGCGCCGCCCCGCGGTGTGGACCAACAACCTGGTGGCGCTGCTGTTCGGCGTCGGCATGTACGCGGTGTTCGCGTTCCTGCCGGAGTTCGTGCAGACGCCGAAGTCCACGGGCTACGGGTTCGGCGCGAGCATCACCAAGTCCGGTCTGATTTTGCTGCCGATGAGTGTGGCGATGTTCGCGGTGGGCCTGTTCACCAACCGCCTGGCGGCGCGCTTCGGCGGCAAGACGGTGGTCGTGGTCGGCTCGCTGATCGGCACCGCCTCGATGGCGATGCTGGCGTGGGCGCACACCGAGACCTGGGAGCTGTACGTCGCCACGGGCATCATGGGCGCGGGCTTCGGCCTGGCCTTCGCGGCGATGTCCAGCCTGATCGTGAGCGCGGTGCCGCCGGAGCAGACCGGTGTGGCCAGCGGCATGAACGCCAACATCCGTACCATCGGCGGTTCGATCGGCGCGGCGCTGATGGCCAGCGTGGTCACCGCGAGCCCGGCGGCCGACGGCCTGCCGCGCGAGGCGGGTTACACCAACGGCTTCGCGATGCTCGGCGGGGCGCTGCTCATCGCGGCGTTCGCCGCGATGCTGATCCCGGTGACCCGCCGCAGCAACGTGGTGGCGCACTCCGAGGAGCAGGCGCAGTCGGCGCCGGTGGCGGCCGCGCGCGGTACCGTCGTCGGCGACAGGCCCGAGTAGCGGACGGCGCCGGGGGTACGGACGGCCAGGACGGGTACGGCACGCAGCGGGAGTGACGATGACAGCGCAGACCCACGCCGCCCGGGGCGGCGCCCGGCCCGAGGACGCCCGGACCCCCCGGACCCCGGCCGCGAAGAGTCCGGCCGGGCAGGCTCCCGGCGCGAAGAGCCCGGCTCCGGCGCAGGAGACCCCGTGCAGGACGGGGCGGCGGGACGCCGTGCGCAATCACCGGCTGGTGACGGCGGCGGCCCGCGAGGTCCTGGCGGAGCACGGCACCGACGCCAGCATGGAGCTGATCGCCTCGCGTGCCGGCGTCGGCGTCGGCACGGTGTACCGCCACTTCCCGAACAAGGAAGCGCTGATCGACGAGATCGCCACGCAGATGCTGGTCGAGCTGGTCGGCGAGGCGAAGGCGGCGCTGGCCCTGCCGGACGGCGCGGGGCTGGAGTTCTTCGTGCAGGTGATGGGCGAGTCGGTGGTCGCGCACCGCGGCTACGCGCACAAGCTGATCGGCAAGACCCGCTCGGCGTGCGTGGAGCAGTTGCGGGACCTGATCGAGGATCTGCTGGTTCGGGCGCAGCAGGCCGGGCGGATCGCGCCGGGCGTGCGCCTCGGCGACGTGATGGCGCTCATCTGGGCGCTGCGCGGGGTGGTGGAGACCGCGGGCGACGTCGCGCCGGACGCCTGGCGGCGCCTGGTCGACATCCAGTTCGCCGGGCTGCGCTGCCACACCCCGGCCGGGCCCGTGCCGGCCGTCACCCGTGAGCAGTTGCGCCTCATCAGCGGCGGCGCGGACGACGGCTCCACCACCTGCTGACCGCCGGCCCGGATCGCCGGGCCCGCGGCAGCCCGCCGGCCGCGGGCCGGTCCGCGGCCGGCGGACCGGCCGCCGTGTGTTCCGGCCTTGGCTGCCGCCCGCGGACCCGAAGTGCCGGGTCCCGCGGACCGGGCTGCCGCGGCCGGACCGGCCCGTCCTCGGACCGGCGCCGCGCTCAGCGCGCGGCGCTCCCGGCGCGGTCGGCGCGGTCGGCGCGGTCGGCGCGGTCGGCGCGGTCGGTGAGCAGGTCCTCGACGTGGTCGAGCATCGCGTCGAGCACGGCCTCCAGGGGCGCGGTCTCCCGGCGGGTCTGCGTCAGCAGCAGTCCGCCCTGCAGGCCCGCGAGGATGGCCAGCGCCAGCCGGTCGGGGTCGGCCTCGGGCCGCAGTTCGCCGCGCTCGCGCATGTCCCGCAGACCGCTGCGGATGCCCTCCTCCCACCGGGCGAACCCCGCCGCCAGCGCGTCGCGCGCCTGCGGGTCCGTCTCGGCCAGTTCCCCGGCCAGTGAGCCGATCGGGCAGCCGCCCTCGCAGTTGCGCTCCCGCTGGAGCTGCACCACCAGATCCCGCCAGGCGCGCAGCGCCGCCATGCTGTCCAGACTGCCGAGCAGCGGCCGCTGGGCGTCCAGCACCGCCTCCGTCTGGTGCGCGATGACCGCCCTGACCAGCGCGGACTTGTCGGCGAAGTAGTGGTAGATCTGCGAGGTGCTCACGCCGGCCGCGATCCGTACGTCGTCCGTGCTGGTGCCCGCGACGCCCCGTTCGAACATCAGGCCCGAGGCGGCCGACACGATCCGCGCGCGCGTCGCCTGGCCCTTGCGCGTCAGCCGCGGCTCTCCCGCCGGTGTCCGAGCGCCCTCCCGCGCCGCGCCGACGCCCGTCGCCGCGACCGCCTGTGTGCTGCTGCCCATGACGGAAGCGTACCGCGCCGGTCGATTTTCTGGAGTTGACACTCCAATTTTTCCGTGACAAGAATGGAGCGCACGCTCCACTTTGGGGCAGCCGCCGCTGCCGGCCACAGGCCGCAGCGCGTCACGAGACAGGACAGGAACATCATGGAACTCTCCGGCCGCACCGCACTGGTCACCGGCTCCACCACCGGCATCGGCCGGGAGATCGCGGAACAGCTTGCCCGCGCCGGCGCCGAGGTGGTCGTCAGCGGGCGCAACGAGGAGCGCGGCGCGCAGACCGTCGCCGCGATCGAGGCGGCGGGCGGCAAGGCGCGGTTCGCCGCCGTCGACCTGGCCGACCTGGACTCGGTGCGGGCGCTGGCCGAGGCCGCGGGCGACGTCGACATCCTGGTCAACAACGCGGGCATCTTCGAGTTCGCCGCCACGCCGGAGCAGTCGGTGGGCTCGTACGACGAGATGTTCCAGGTCAACGTGCGGGCGCTGTACTTCCTGACGGCCGCGCTCGTGCCGGGGATGGCCGCGCGCGGCGACGGCAGCGTGGTCAACGTCAGCACGATGGTCGCCGAGATCGGCATGCCCGGCGCCTCGGTCTACAGCGCGACCAAGGCCGCCGTGAACTCGCTGACCCGCACCTGGGCCGCGGAGTACGGCCCCTCCGGGGTCCGGGTCAACTCCGTGTCCCCCGGCCCGACCCTGACCTCCAGCGCCCCGCTGGAGATGGTCGACCGGCTCGGCGCGACCACGCTGCTCGGCCGGCACGCCGACACGCGGGAGATCGCCGACGCGGTGGTCTTCCTCGCCTCGCCGCGGGCGGGGTACATCACCGGCGCCACCGTGCCGGTCGACGGCGGTCGCGTCGTCGCCTGACCGGCTGGGCGCCGGCCGGGGGTCGATCGGGGGCGGGTGACCGGGGCCGACCGGGGGCCGACGGGCGCGGCGCGTCCGCGACCGCCCGCGCGGGGCCCGGGGGCGGCACGCGGGTCCCCGGGCGGCACGCGCGCGCCGGGGACGGCAGCCGCACCCGCGGAGCCCCGGCCGGCGCGAGTGCCTACGGCGCGAGTGCCTACGGCGCGGGCGGCTTCAGGCTGCGGGCCGCCGCGCGGGCGACCGCGTCGGCGACGGCCGCGAGGGCGGGCGAGTCGAGCTTCCACTGCTGCCAGTACAGCGGCACGTCGACGTGACGGCCCTCGGCCAGGTCGATCAGGGCGCCGGCGCGCACATCGGGCGCCGGCCTGGGCGTCGGGGATCATCCCCCAGCCGAGGCCGAGCGCCACGGACTCCACGAAGCCCTCGGAGGAGGGGACGTAGTGCCGCGCGCCCGGCGCCTGCGCCGCCGCTCCCCCGGCCGCCGCCGTCGCGCCACCGTCTTCCGGCCCGGCCGCCAGGTCGCGCAGGAAGCGGTCCTGCAGCTCGTCCTTGCGGTCGAAGACGACGACGGGAGCGGTGCGCAGGGCCTGATCCAGCGGCGCACCGGCGAGGTGGCGCGCGGCGAAGGCGGGGGCGGCCATCGCGCGGTACCGCATCCGGCCGAGGGCCCGGACCGAGCAGCCTTGCACCGGCTCGGGCGAGGAGGTCACCGCGGCCATCACCCGCCCCTGCCGCAGCAGCCTGGTGGTGTGGTCCTGGTCGTCGCGGTGCAGGTCGAAGGCCACGTCGAGGCGCGCGGTGACCTCGGCGAGGGCCGGCAGGAACCAGGTGGCGAGCGAGTCGGCGTTCACCGCGACGGGCAGCGCGGCCGGCCCGCCCGGCCCGCCGAGCCCCAGCTCCGCCCCCGCGTCCCGCTCCAGCCGGGCCAGCTGGCGGCCGAAGCGCACCACCACCTCGCCCGACGCGGTCGGCCGCACCGGCTTGGTGCGCAGCAGCAGCACCCGCCCGGTGCGCTGCTCCAGCGCCTTGATCCGCTGGCTCACCGCCGAGGGCGTGACGTGCAGCGCCTCGGCCGCCGCCTCGAACGTCCCCTCGTCGACGGCGGCCAGCAGCGTGCGCACCTGGTCCAGCGGCAGATCGACCATAACGAACGCTTATGCTACCTGAGGATCATTAGCTGGTGTGATGACGGCCCGGCCTCCTAGCCTTCGGGCATGCACGCGGCACTCCTCGCGGCCCTGGCGGGCCTGGGCACCGGCCTGTCCCTGATCGTGGCCATCGGCGCGCAGAACGCGTTCGTCCTGCGCCAGGGCATCCGCCGCGAGCACGTCGCCGCGATCGTGGCGATCTGCGCCGGCTCGGACATGGTGCTGATCGCGGCGGGCGTGAGCGGGGTGGGGACGGTGGTCCGGCGCTGGCCCTCGGCGCTGACGGCGGCGGCGTGGATCGGCGCGGCGTTCCTGGTCTGCTACGGCGCGCTGGCCGCGCGGCGGGCGCTGCGCCCCTCGGCCGCGCTGACCACCGAGGGGGCCGAGGGAGCCCAGGGGGCCGAGGGGCGCGACGCGGCGGAGGCCGGCGCCGCGCGCGGCGGCTCGCTGCGCGCCGCGGTCCTGACCTGCCTGGCGATGACGTGGCTGAACCCGCACGTGTACCTGGACACCGTGCTGCTGCTCGGCTCGGTCGCCAACGGCTACGGCGCCGCCCGCTGGCCGTTCGGCGCGGGGGCGGCGGCCGGCAGCGTGCTGTGGTTCGGCGGGCTCGGCTTCGGCGCGCGGCTGCTGCGCCGGCCGTTCTCCCGGCCGCGGTCCTGGCGCGTTCTGGACGCGGTGATCGCCTGCACGATGATCACACTGGGGGTGCTGATGGCCGCGCGGGCGTAGCGGCGGTGTACGCGCCCAGCGGGCGGAAGCCGATGACGGCCGCGTCGTCGCGGCGCTCCTCCACCCCGGCCAGCAGGTGCGCGCACAGTTCGGCGAGCGGCATCGCCCGCCGCCGCGCGTCGGCCGCGGCCCGTGCGAGGTGCGTCATCCCCTCGGCGAGGTCGGTGCCCGGCACCTCGATCAGTCCGTCGGTGTAGAGCAGCAGCAGGTCGCCGGGGCGCAGGTCGTAGTGCCAGGTGGTGCGGGGCAGCCAGGGCGCCACGCACAGCGGCAGGTCGGGGCCGGCGCCGCCCTCCAGATAGCGCGGCGGCCCGGCCGCGGGGAGCAGCAGCGGCGGCGGGTGGCCGGCGTTGGACCAGGCGGCGTGCCAGCCGCCGCCCGGCCGCGGCGCGAGCACCGCGTGCACGGCGGTGACCAGCGGCGCGATGTCCAGCCCTTCGGCCACCCGGTCGAGCTGCGCCAGGCTCTCGGCGGGCGTCTGCGGCCGGGCCCGGTCGTAGGCGATGACCCGCAGCATGCTGCGCAGCTGGCTCATCGACGTGGCGGCGTCCAGGTCGTGGCCGGCGATGTCGCCGATGCTCAGGGTGACCGCGCCGTCCGGCAGCAGCAGCGCGTCGTACCAGTCGCCGCCGATCTCGGCGGTCTTGCTGGCCGGCTGGTAGTGCGCGGCGAGGTCGGCGCCGGGCACCCGCGGCGGCGAGGTGAGCAGCGCCCGCTGGAGGGTGTACGCGGTGTGCCGGATGCGCTGGAGCTCCAGCACCTGCCGCAGCGGCTCGCGGACCTCGTGCAGCACCTCGTTGAGCAGCGCCACGTCGGCGGCGCCGGGCGGCGGGCCGTCGGCGCAGCCGGCCGCGCAGGCGTAGGCGACCACGGCGGAGTCGACGACGACGGGGACCAGGGTGAGACTGGTCGCCCGGGCCGCCCGCAGCCAGTCCCGCGACACGTCGGGCACCACGCCCTCCGGCGGGTGTCCGCTGGGGAAGACCAGCAGCTCGGTGCGGCGGCTCTCGATCACCTGCCGTGCCACCGGGCCGACGGTGTACGACCGGGGGCCCAGCGGCGGCAGCTCGGGCAGGCCGGGGCGCGCGCTGGAGGCGACCCGGGTCGCGGTCAGCGGCTCGTCCGGGGCGCCCGTCACCGGCAGCGCGAACACCACGCAGGCGTCGGTCAGCTCGGGGACCACCGCGGCGGCGACCGCGGCGAACGCCTGCGCGACGTCCTCGGCGCCGGTCACCGTGGCGACCCGGGCGAGCAGCCGCTCGCGCAGCCGGTTGCGCCACTGGTCCTCCACGTCCGCGGTGGCCCCGATCCACTCCACCGCCCGCCCGTCGCGGACGATCGGCACCGCGCGGGACTGGACGTGCCGGTACGCGCCGGTCGCGGTCCGCATCCGGAAGGTGCACACGAACCGCGAGGGGGTGCCGCCGGACGCCTCCTGCCAGGTCCGCACCAGGTGCGAGCGGTCGTGCGGGTGGACCGACTCCAGCCACTCCTCGTCGATCACCGGCCGCCACGGCAGCCCGGTGAACTCCTCGAAGCCGCCGACCAGTTCGGTGATCGCGCCGTCGGGGCGCATCAGCCACACGATCTGGGTGACCGCCGACATCAGCGCCTCGTAGCGCTGGAGGCCGCGGAAGCGCTCCTCGGACAGCTCCTCGGCCCGCTGCGCGGCCTCGGCCTGCGCGGTGGTGTCGACGGCGACGGAGAGCACGCCGCGGCCGTACCGCGAGACGACGGGCGAGGCGCTGTACATGAAGTGCCGGCGGCCGGGCGCGCCCGGAGCGGTGCCCTCGGTGGTGCGCGGCGTGAGGACCTGGCGGGCGACGCCGTCGGCGTAGACCTGGTCGAGCATGTCCAGGTAGTGCGCCGCGTTGGGCTCGGTGAACACCTCGCAGCTGCGGGCGCCCAGCTCGCGCGGGCCGAAGAGCTTGCGGAAGGCGTCGTTGACGTACATCAGGCGGTGGTCGGGGCCCGCGGTGAGCGCGACGGCCACGATGGCGTCGTCGAACACCTCCGGTTCGAGCTCCGGCACGCCCCCCTGGTCGCCGATCCGCGTCATCCTCCGATCATCGCGCGCCGGGCGCGAGCGGGCGCGCCGAGCGCCGCCCGCTCGGCCGCGCCCGCTCGGCGGGCCGCGGCGGGGACCCGCGGTTACGGTGGAGGGGACGCGCGGTCCCCGCGCCCAGGCGCCCGGCGCCGCGCCGCGACCGGAGCAAGCCACCCGCGAGGAAGCGATCCCATGACCTCACACCCCGCGGCATCGGCCGTGCCCGATGTCATGCTCAACAACGGCGTCACCATCCCGCAGCTCGGCTTCGGGGTGTTCCAGATCGAGCCGGAGCACACCCGCGAGGCCGTGCTGGCCGCGCTGGAGACCGGCTACCGGCACATCGACACCGCCGAGATGTACGGCAACGAGAAGGAGGTCGGGCAGGCGCTGCGCGCGTCCGGCCTGCCGCGCGAGGAGGTGTTCGTCACCAGCAAGCTGGACAACGGGTACCACGCGTACGGCGACGCGCTCACCGCCTTCGCGCGCAGCCTGGACGACCTCGGCACGCCGTACCTCGACCTCTTCCTCGTGCACTGGCCGCTGCCGGGCGTCGGGGACTACGTCGAGACGTGGCGGGCGATGGAGGAGATCTACCGCTCGGGGCGGGTCAAGGCGGTCGGCGTGTCCAACTTCCAGCCGCACCATCTGCGCCGGCTCTTCGAGGAGACCGAGGTGGTCCCGGCGGTCAACCAGGTGGAGGTGCACCCCTACCTGGTCCAGGACGAGGTGCGGGAGTTCGACGCGCGGCACGGCATCGCCACGCAGGCCTGGTCGCCGATCGCCCAGGGCAAGGTGCTGGGCGACCCGGTGATCGCCGCGATCGCGGTGCGGGTGGACCGCACGCCGGCCCAGGTGACACTGCGCTGGCACATCCAGCGCGGCGACATCGTCTTCCCGAAGTCGGTGACGCGTGCGCGCGTGGAGGAGAACTTCCGGCTGTTCGACTTCGAGCTGACCGACGAGGACATGGCGGCGATCTCCGCGCTGGACCGCGGGGAGCGCACCGGACCCGACCCTGACACCTTCACGTACACGGGCTGACCTTAGGGTGATCCGGTAGTCCGGACGGTCCAGGCGGGGCAGGGGGTGGGCGATGCGTGCGAGGCCGCGCGGGGCCCGGGTACGGCACGAGGCCGGCGGCGACAGACTCGGCTGGCTGATCGCGGCGTGCGTGCTGGCCACCGCGGTGCTGGCGGCGCTCGTCGCGGCGCTGCCCGGACGCGGCTCGGCGGGCCAGGCGCACCGGCCGCTGCTGCGGGTGCTGCCGCTGGGCGACTCGATCACCTGGGGCGAGGGCAGCCCCACCCGTTCGTCGTACCGCGCGGACCTGTGGGACCTGGTCGCCGGGCAGTCCCGGTACGCGATCCGGTTCGTCGGCTCGCAGGTGTCGGGGAAGCTGCCCGAGCCGCGGAACGAGGGTCACCCCGGGTACACCATCGGCCAGGTCAGGGCCCGCGTGGACCGCTGGACGGCGGCGGCCCGGCCGGATGTCGTCCTGCTCCACATCGGCATCAACGACCTGCACCGGCACGTCGACCCCGCGCACGCGCCGCAGCGGCTGGCCGGCTTGGTGGACCGCATCTACGCGGACCGGCCCGGCGTGCGCGTCGTCCTCATGGGCCTCATCCCCACCACGCCCGGCCTCACCGCGCAGGCCGAGGCCTACAACCGCGGGGCCGCCGCCCTCCAGCGCACCGAGCGGGCCCGCGGCCGGTCCTTCTGGTACGTCGCTCCCCCGGCGCTGACCCGCGCGCAGATGGCCGACCGCCTGCACCCGGACGACGCGGGGTACGCCCGGATCGCCCGCGCCTTCTTCCCCGCGCTCACCGCGGCCGCCACCGCGCGCTAGCCGGGGGCAGCGGCCGGTCCGCGGGTCACAGCCGGTGGGGGGCGCCGTCGGTCTGGGCGGCCACGCGCCGGTAGAGGGCCTGGGCCTCGGCCGTGCGGCCGAGGTGCTGCAGGCAGCGGGCCTCGTCGTTGCGGCTGGTGAGGGTGTCGGGGTGGTCGGGGCCGAGGACGCGTTCGCGCGCGGTGGTGACCTCGTGGTAGAGCGCCAGCGCCGCCGGCCAGCGGCCGAGCCAGCCCATGCAGACCGCGACCTCGCGCTTGCTGACGAGGGTGTCGGGGTGCGCGGCGCCCAGGACGCGTTCGCGCACCGCGGCCACGTCGCGGGCCTCGGCGAGCGCGCGGTCCCAGTGGCCGAGCAGGCCGAGGTTGACGCCGAGCGCGTGCCGGGCCCGCAGCGTCTCGGCGTCGGCGGAGCCCGCGGTGCGGGTGCGGGCGGCGACCAGGTCCTCGTACAGCGTCAGCGCCTCGGCGCCGCGGCCCAGGCCGCCCAGGCAGATGCCGGTCTCGTAGCGGGCGGCGAGCGTGTCGGGGTGGTCCGCGCCCAGGACCCGGGCGCGCGCCTCGGCGACCTGACGGTGGACGTCGAGCGCCTCGGCCCAGCGACCGGCCCGGCCCAGCGCGTGGCCGACCTCGAAGCGGGTGGTGAGCGTCTCGGGGTGGTCGGGGCCGAGCACCCGGGCGCGGGCCTCGGCGACCTGCGCCGCGGTGGCGTGCGCCTCCTCGTCGCGGCCCAGCTGTCCCAGGTTGAACGCGAGGTTGTGCTTGCACTGGAGGGTGTCCGGGTGCTCGGGCCCCGCGGTGCGCTCCAGGCCGGCCAGCACCGCCGTGTACTCGCGGTGGGCCTCCAGATGGCGGCCGAGCCGGCCGAGCTCGTACGCCGCCTCGTGCCGCGCGGCCAGCGTGTCCGCGTGGTCCGGGCCGAGCACCCTGCGGCGCGCCTCGGCGACGTCGGCGTACAGCCGCAGGGCCTCCTCGGTGCGGCCGAGCCGGGTCAGGCAGTACGCGGCCTCGAAGCGGTCGGCGAGGGCGTCGGGGTGGTCCGCGCCCTGCGCCCGGTCGCGTTCCGCGGCCGTCGCGGTGTACAGGTCGTATGCCTGCGCCCAGTTGCCGATCCTGGCCAGGTCCCCGGCCTCGGCCTCGCGGGCGGTCAGCGTGGCGAGGGTGCCGGGCCCGGCGGCGGCTCCCGGCGCGGCGCGGGTGGACCACGCCCCGGTCAGTTCGTGCCGGACGGCGGTCGGCGGCGCCGCGCGGGTGGAGTGGGCGGGGGCGCCGGTGGTCACGCCGGCCGCCCAGGGGGGCAGGGGGGCGGGAGCGGCGCCGGGCCGTGGGGCCGGCGACGAGGGCCGGGCCGGCTGGGGCGACTGCACCGGCCGGACCGGGGGGACCGGCCGGCCCGACACGGGCGTCACCGGCGGCGCGGGAGGGGACGGCGCCGGGGGCGGCGCGGGCGCGGCGCCCGCCGAGGCCCGCATCGCCTTGAGCCGCCCGCACACGTCGGCGGCGTCCTGCGGCCGGTCCTCGGGGTCCTTGGCCAGCAGGTCGAGGATCAGCCGTTCGAGGTCGTCGGGGAGTTCCGGGCGGCGCGCCGACGGCGGCTCGGGCGCGGTGTCCCGGTGCCCGACGAGGATCGCCCACGCGTCGCCGAGGTCGAACGGCGGCGCGCCGGTGACCAGTTCGTAGAGCACGCAGCCGAGCGAGTACAGGTCGCTGCGGTGGTCGACCTCGGCGGCGTCGATCTGCTCGGGCGACATGTAGTGCGGGGTGCCCATGGCCATGCCGGAGCCGGTCAGCCGCGAGGTGAAGCCGATGTCGTGGCCGAGCCGGGCGATGCCGAAGTCGCAGATCTTCACCCCGCCGTCGGTGAGCCGGACGATGTTGGCCGGTTTGAGGTCCCGGTGCACGACACCCTGCGCGTGGGTGTAGGCCAGCGCGGAGGCCACCTGTTCCGCGATGTCGACGACGTCGGGGACCGGCAGCGGGTGGCGGCGGGCGTCGTCGAGGGTCTGCAGCAGGTTGCGGCCGTCGAGCAGCTCCATCACCAGGAACAGCAGGCCCTCGTGTTCGCCGAAGTCGTGCACGACGGTGATCCCGCGGTGCTGCAGCCCGGCGGCGACCCTGGCCTCGCGGCGGAAGCGCTCCTGCAGCACGTGCGCGAAGCCCGCGTCGTTCGCCCCGCCGGCCGGTTTGAGGCACTTCACGGCGACGCGCCGGCCCAGCGACTCGTCCAGCGCCCGCCACACCTCGCCCATGCCGCCGCGGCCGATCAGCTCGTGCAGCCGGTAGCGGCCCTGGATCAGCGTGCCCGCGCCGCCGGGCGCGGCGCCGCGCGCGCCCGCCGCGGGCCCCGGCGTGCGCGATTCGTCCCGGTGTCCGTCGTGGTCTCCCGCCGCCATCGCGTGCCGCCGCCCCCGTGCTCATCGGTCCTTCCCCGCCACCAGTATGGCCGTCGGGAGCGGGAGGGGGCACAGCGGATCAGGGCAGAACGGGACCGATCCGCGGCAGCCGGCGGGCCGAGGGGCGGGTGCCGGGGCCCAGCCGGGCGACCGCCTTGAGGATGTGGCCGGGCGGCAGCTGCCAGCGCACGGTGGCCGGGACGGCCCGAAGCAGCCGTCCGGCCGCCCGCAACCGGCGCGTCGTGGCGGCCTCGCCCGGCGGCGTGCGGCCGTACAGCTCGTGGGCGTACGGCGGCAGCGCGGCGAAGGCGGCGCCCGCGACCGAGCGCCACACCGCGAGCCGCAGCGGCACCAGCGCCGCCGGGACCGGGGGCGCCTGGAGGAAGCGGACCACGTCGTACGCCTCGGGGGTGGCCGACAGGTCGGGCCGCGCCTTCTCGAAGTACCGGGCCAGCTCCGCGGTGCCGGCGGGCACCTCGGCCGGGTCCAGGCCGACCAGCCGGGCCGCCTCGCGCTGCTCGTCGACGTAGGCGTCGGCCTGCGCGTCGTCGAGCGGGAAGCCGGAGCGGCGGGCGACGTGCAGATAGGAGTCGATCTCCGCGCAGTGCACCCACAGCAGCAGCTCGGGGTCGTCCAGCGGGTACCGCTCGCCGGTGTCGGGGTCGGTCGCCGACAGCCTGCGGTGGATGCCGCGGACCCTGGCGCCGGCCTTCTCCGCCGCCGCGGTGGTGCCGTAGGTGATCTCGCCGACGAAGGACGCGGTGCGCAGCAGCCTGGCCCAGGCGTCCTCGCGGAAGTCGGAGTTCTGGGTGACGCCGCGGATCGCGCGCGGGTGCAGGGCCTGCAGGTACAGGGCGCGTACGCCGGCGATCCACATGACCGGGTCGCCGTGCAGCTGCCAGGTCACCGAGTCCGGTCCGAAGAGTCCCGGATCAGCCTCGCCCATCGGCCCCTCCTTCGTCCGTCCGGGTGACCCCACGGTAACCGCGGGACCGCACCGGCGGAACGGGGCGCGGGACACGGCCGCGCGCCAGCCGGGCCGCGCCGCGCGGCCGGGCGATACTGCCTGGACGCCGGCGCTCGCCCCGACCGCCGGTCCGCGGACGGACCCGAGGACGTATCCACGCATGGCCGACGGGCAGCACGACCCCCACCGTCACTCCGGCTGGAGCGACCCGCGGCGGCTCCCGCCGCGCGGCGAGCCGGGCGGCGGCGCCGGGGCCCGGGGAGGCGGCCGGGCGGGGGGAAGCAGCGGGGTGCGGGGAACGGATGGGGCGCGGTCGCGGCGGCGGGCCGCGCGCCGGGTGCTGCGCTGGGGGCTGCTGGGGTTGTCCGCGGCGGTGCTGCTGGCCGCGGCGGCGGGCGCGCTGGTGTACCTGCGCCTGGACGGCAACCTCCGCGAGCTGCCGCTGTTCGGCGGGGTCGGCGGGGACGCGGGCGCCGAGCGGCCCGACGCCTTCGGCCGCACCCCGGTCAACGTGCTGGTGATCGGCTCGGACAGCCGCGCGGACGCCGCGGACTGCCGGCTCGGCGGCGGCTGCGGTCCCGGGCGGAACGCGGACGTGGCGATGGTGCTGCACCTGTCGGCGGACCGCTCGCACGGCGCGGTGCTGACCATCCCCCGGGACACCGTCACCGACCTGCCGGCCTGCCGCACGCCCGGCGGCGGTGTCGCGGCGGCCCGGCGCGGCGCGGTCAACTCCACCTTGCAGTACGGCCCCGGCTGCACGGTCGCCGCGGTGCACTCCCTGACCGGGCTTCCCGTCGACCACTTCGTGATGGCGGACTTCGCGGGGGTGGTGCGGATGTCCGGCGCGGTCGGCGGGGTTCCGGTGTGCGTGGACCGCGACCTCTACGACCCGTACTCCCACCTGCGGCTGCGCTCGGGGCGGCACGCGCTGGAAGGGCGGGCGGCGCTCGCCTTCCTGCGCTCCCGGCACGCCTTCGGCGACGGCGGCGACCTGGGCCGCGCCGACGCCCAGCACCTGTTCCTGGCCGCGCTCGCCCGCCGGATGCGCTCGGCCGGCTCCTTCGGCGACCCGGCGGGCCTGCTGTCGCTGGCGGACGCGGCGACGAGGGCGCTGACCGTCGATCCCGGCCTGGGCTCGGTGTCCCGGCTCTCCGGGCTCGCGGCCGACGTGCGCAAGGTGCCGTCCGCGCGACTGGTCTTCACCACCATGCCGGTGCGTCCCGACCCGCTGGACCGGGCGCGGCTGGTGCCGGCGCCCGCCGCCGGCCCGCTCTTCGCGGCGGTCGCCTCGGACCTGCGGCTGACGGTGGCCGCGCCGGCCGGGACCGCGGCGCGGGCGGCGGCCGGTGCCGCGCCGCCCTCCCCGGACGGGTCCGCGGCCGGGCCGGCCGAACAGGCGAGGGCCCGTTTCGCGGACCGGCCCACGGCCGCCGCCGCGGGTCCACCGGCCGACGAGGCGTTCGACGAGCCCGGCGAGGAGCCCGGCGAGGAGCGCGGCGACGCCGGCGGGGTGCCGCTGCGCCCGGCCGGGGAGGGGGCGGCGGGCGGGGCGGGCGGGGCGGCGGATGTCGCGCGGGGCCGCACCGCGGCCGATCCGCTCGCCTGCGCGCGGGTCGCCAGGACGGCGACGGTGCGCCTGCGCGGTGTCGCGATGACGCCCACGGCGGCGTTCGCGGCGAGCGGCCGGGTGCCCCTCTCGGCCCGCTGAGGCGGGCGGGCCCGCCGGCCGCGGTGCCGCGGGGCCGTGGGCGGTGGGGCGTGGGGAAATCCGTTGATCCATGCCATAACCGGGCATACACGGGCAAGGACTCAGTACAGAGGCACTCGCCGCAGACCGGAGAGGAGCGTGACCTCACATGCGAGTGGCGGTGGCGGGCGGGACCGGACTGGCCGGTCGGCACGTGGCGGCGGCGCTGACGGCGCGGGGGCACGAGGTGGTGGTCGTCGCGCGGTCGCGCGGCGCGGACCTGCTGGCCGGCGGCGCGGGGCTGGACGCGGCGCTGTCCGGCGCGGAGGTCCTGGTCGACGTCTCCAACATCACGACGGCCAGCGGCAAGGCAGCGCTGTCGTTCTTCGACCGGGCCGGGCGGAATCTGGTCGCGGCGGCGCGCCGCGCCGGGGTGCGCCACCACGTGGTGCTGTCGATCGTCGGCGTCGACCGCGTCGACTGGGGCTACTACCGGGGCAAGCTGCGCCAGGAGGAGCTGGTCAGGTCCGGCGCGCAGTCCTGGTCGGTACTGCGCGCGACGCAGTTCCACGAGTACGCGGGGCAGGTGCTCGACCTGGTGCCCGGCCCCCTGGCGGTGGTGCCGCGGATGCGCGCCCAGCCGGTCGCGGTACGGGAGGCGGCCGACGCGCTGGCGGAGCTGGCGGTGGGCTCCCCCGCCGGGTACGCGCCGGAACTGGCCGGGCCGCGGGTGGAGTCGGTGCCGGACATGGCCCGCAGGCTGCTGCGGGTCCGCGGCAGCCACCGCCCGGTGCTGGCGCTGCCGGTTCCCGGCACCGCGGGCCGCGGCCTGGCGGGCGGCGCGCTGCTCCCGGACGGCCCGGGGCCGCGCGGCACGCAGACCTTCGACGAGTGGCTCGCCGAGCAGGCCCGGCGGGTCGGGCGACCCGCCGGACGCGGCGTTCCCGCGCACCGGTGAGGCTCGCCGGCGGCCCCGGCGCGTCGCGGGCCGGTTCCGGCGCGGCCCGGCGGTTCAGTTCCAGATCGCCTCGGCGATCGCCGTGCCCGTGAACGCCGCGCCGAGGCCGGCGGCGAGGCTGCCCACCACGTTGGCGACCGCGTAGAAGCGCGCGCCGTCCTCGGTGAGCCGCAGGGTCTCGTAGGAGAAGGTGGAGTACGTGGTCAGCGCCCCGCACAGCCCGGTGCCGATCAGGAGCTGGACGTGCGAGGAGGCGGCGCCCGCCGCGGCTGCCCCGGCCAGCACGCCGAGGATCGTGCTGCCGGCCACGTTGACCGCGAAGGTGCCCCACGGGAAGACGCTGTCGTGGCGGGTCTGCACGCTGCGGTCGGTGAGGTAGCGCAGGGGGGCGCCCACCGCGGCGCCGGCGATCACCAGGAGCCAGTTCACCGGGCCTCCCCGGGGGCGGAGTCATGGTCGCCGCCCTGGTCGCCGCTCTGGTCGCCGCTCTCATGGCCGCCGTGAGGGCCGCCCGGGTCGCCGGCCTGACGGCCGCCGGGCGCGCTGCCCTGACGGCCGCCCGGATCGCCGGCCTGACCGGCGGCCGGGACGGCGCCGTCCGGGTCCCGGCCGGCGTCCCCTCCCGGGCGCACATCGGCCCCGCGCCCGGTGTAGTGGACCACCTCGCACGGGTCGAGCGTGACCAGCCCCTCGGTGACCAGCCCGTCGAGCTGGGGCAGGAACGCGCGGACCCGCTCCTCGGTGTCCACCACGACGACGGCCACCGGCAGGTCCTCGCTGAGCGACAGCAGCCGGGAGGTGTGGATGAGCGAGGACGCCCCGAAGCCCTCGACGCCCCGGAAGACCGAGGCGCCGGCGAGCCCGGCGGCGCGGGCGCGGTGGACGATCTCGGCGAAGAGCGGCTTGTGCCGCCAGGTGTCGTTCTCGCCGATGTACACGGTCAGTCGCAGTGCCGATCCGGTCAGTCGCACTTCTGCCTCCACTGGACGGTCCTGCGGGCCAGCGCGGACGCCGCCCACACGGCGGTGAGCGCGGCGGCGACGGTGAGCACCAGGTAGGCGAGCGCGGTGCGCGGATGGCCGCCGTCGGCCAGCCGCCGCACGTCGGTGACGTACGTCGAGAAGGTGGTGAAGCCGCCCAGCACGCCGGTGCCGAAGAACGGGCGGACCAGCCGGTGGGCGGCCCACACGTCGGTGATGATCACCATGAACACGCCGATCACAGCGCACCCGGTCACGTTGACGGTGAAGGTGGCCCACGGGAAGCCGCCGTCCGGGGCGGGCCAGGCGAGCGCGGCGCCGTAGCGGGCGCAGGAACCGATGGCGCCGCCGACCGCCACCGCGGCGACGACCGGGAGCTGTCCCCCGCGCGCAGCCTCTGCCACGGACCCGGCCGAGCCGGGGCGGTGTCCGGGACCGGGACGGGGTCGTCGGGGCCGACCGCCTCACCGACCGTGGACGTGGGGGGTTCTGCCATGGGACGCGTCTCCTACTCGCAGGCACGGGCAATGACACGACGTGCACGTCGCAAGCAGGGACCGTTGGCGGCGGCGTCGCCGCGGTTCGGGTACGGCGGGCCCCACCGCCGCGCGGCGCGCGAACGCGCCGACGGCCCCCACTTTACCGGCTGCCCCCAGCCCCCGCGCCTCCCCCGCGCCCTCCCCCGCGCCCGGCCCCGCGCCCGGCCCCGCGCCCGGCCCCGCGCCCGCGCGGCGCCTACCACTCCGGCGCCGTCTTCGGGCCTCTCCCCGACTCCTCCGTGCCGCGGACCGGCGATCGTCAGATACTGGACGGGTGCGGACCGGCGGGCACGGCTGTCTCACCTGGAGGTACCGATGAAGATGCTGATCAACGTCCCGGAGACCGTCGTGGCGGACGCGCTGCGCGGCATAGCGGCGGCGCACCCGGATCTGACGGTGGACGTCGAGCGGCGGGTGATCATACGCAAGGGCGCCCCCTACGAGGGCAAGGTGGGCCTGGTGTCCGGCGGCGGTTCCGGGCACGAGCCGCTGCACGGCGGTTTCGTCGGGCGGGGGATGCTGGACGCGGCCTGTCCCGGCGAGGTGTTCACCTCCCCGGTGCCCGACCAGATGGTGCGGGCGGCGGCGGCCGTGGACAGCGGGGCCGGCGTGCTGTTCGTCGTCAAGAACTACACGGGTGACGTGCTCAACTTCGACATGGCCGCGGAACTCGCCGAGGACGAGGGCGTCCAGGTCGCCAAGGTCCTGGTCGACGACGACGTGGCGGTCACCGACAGCCTCTACACCGCGGGCCGCCGCGGCACCGGCGCGACGCTGTTCGTGGAGAAGCTGGCCGGCGCGGCGGCCGACGAGGGCGCGCCGCTCGACCGGGTGGCCGGCATCGCCCGCCGGGTCAACGAGGCGTCGCGCAGCTTCGGCGTGGCGCTGACCGCGTGCAGCACCCCGGCCAAGGGCGGCCCCACCTTCGACCTGCCCGAGGGCGAGCTGGAGCTGGGCGTCGGCATCCACGGCGAGCCGGGCCGCGAGCGGCGGGCGATGATGACCTCCGGCGAGATCGCGGACGTCGCCGTCGACGCGGTCGTGGAGGACCTGCGCCCCGACGCGCCGGTGCTGCTGCTGGTCAACGGGATGGGCGGCACCCCGCTGCTGGAGCTGTACGGGTTCGCGGCCGAGGTGCACCGGGTGCTGGCCGAGCGCAGGATCGCCGTCGCGCGCACCCTGGTCGGCAACTACGTGACCTCGCTGGACATGGCGGGCTGCTCGGTGACCATCTGCCAGGCCGACGAGGAACTGCTGCGGCTGTGGGACGCGCCCGTGGCGACGCCGGCCCTGCGCTGGGGCTGCTGAGCGACGGCCGGCGCGGCCGGCGGCAGGCTCCGCGAACGCGCGGCGGCCGACGGCTCCGCCCCCTTCCGACGACTTCGTGACCCGTGGCCTGAGACCAGTGGACTGAGACCCCGTGACCTGGGCCCCGCGGCCTGAGACCCGTGGCCGGCCCGAGACCCGCGTTCACGTCCTGTGACCCGTGACCTGAGACGACCCTGCGACCCGCACCCGCGACCTGCGAAAGGCACCGTATGAACGCGCTTCCCCCCGACGCCCTGGCGATAGACGCCGCCCTGCTGCGCCGCTGGTTGGGCGCCGCGGCCGAGGCGGTCGACCGCGAGGCGGCCCGGCTGACCGAGCTGGACTCCCCCATCGGCGACGCCGACCACGGCACGAACATGCGCCGCGGCTTCCTGGCCGCGCGCACCGCGGTCGAGCAGGAGCCGCCGGACACGCCGGGCGCGGTGCTGGTCGCGACCGGCCGGCAGCTGATCTCCACGGTCGGCGGCGCCTCGGGCCCGCTCTACGGGACACTGCTGCGCCGCGCCGGCAAGGAGCTGGGCGACGAATCCGCGGTGTCGGCCGCGCGACTGCGGGACGCGCTGAAGGCGGGCGTGGACGCGGTGGCGCAGCTGGGCGGGGCCGCGGCCGGCGACAAGACCATGCTGGACGCCCTGCTGCCGGCGGTCGACGCCTTCACCGGGGCGCTCGACGCCGGCGGCTCCGCGGCGGAGTCGCTGGCCGCCGCCGCGGCGGCGGCGGCCGAGGGCGCGGAGGCGACGATCCCGTTGCGCGCCCGCAAGGGACGGGCCAGCTACCTGGGCGAGCGCAGCGTGGGCCATCAGGACCCGGGCGCGACCTCGGCGGCGCTGCTGCTCACCGTGCTCGCGGACACCGTGCGGGAGGCGGCGGCATGAGCGCAGCGGACCGGACGGCGGGAGGCACGTCGGGCACGAGCGGCGACGGAGGCGGCGCGGCGGCGGGCACGGTCGGCATCGTGCTGGTCTCGCACAGCGCCGCGGTGGCCGCGGCGGTGGCCGAGCTGGCGAAGGGGCTGACCGGCGGCGGCACAGCGGTGGCGGTGGCCCCGGCGGGCGGCGCCCCGGACGGCGGCCTGGGCACCAGCTCGGACCTGATCGCCTCGGCGGCCCGCTCGGTCGACCGGGGCGCCGGCGTGGCGGTCATCGCCGACCTCGGCAGCGCCGTGCTCACCGTCAAGGCGCTGCTCGCGGACGGCGAGCTCCCCGCGGGCGCGCGGCTGGTGGACGCGCCGTTCCTGGAGGGGGCGGTGGCCGCGGTGGTCACCGCCTCCACCGGCGCGGACCTCGACGCGGTCGCGGCGGCGGCCGCGGACGCGTACGAGTTCCGCAAGGGCTGAGCCGAGGCGCTCCGGCCCCCTCCGCCGCGGCGCGGCGGGCGGAGGGGGCCGGAAACCGGAGGAAGGCAGGTCAGCGACCGTAGGCCATCATCGAGCGGACCATCCGGCACGTGACGTCGGACGGCCGGTGCACGCCGATCCGCTCGGCGGTCGCGCGTATCCGCCGGTCACCGGCCTGAGCCGGCTCGTAGACGCCCGAGTCGAGCAGGGCGATCGCCAGGCGCATCGTCTTCAGCCGCCGGTTGTGCGCGATGTACCACTCGCGCGGCCGTCCGGCGGGCAGCGGCTTCTTGGGCAGGGACCTGGTCGGGGGCAGGGGCAGCGGCAGTGCGGCAACGGCCATCGTCATCCTCCAGAAGGCGTCGGCCAACCCTTTCGAACACTGTCGATTTTACCTCCCGCCACTGACACAACGCCCTGGCCAGAGCACATATGACGGCCCGTCACGTCCGTCCGTCGACGGCCGCCGGCCCGACCGCGCCCGGCCGCGCCGTCGCCGCCGCCGTCTCATCAGCCGTCGCCGCCTCCTCAGCCGTCGCCGCCTTCGCCTCCTCCGCCTCCTCCGCCGCCGCGATCTCGGCCTCGGTCATGGGCAGCCCGTGCGGATTGGCCGACGCGCCCTCGAACCGCCGCACCAGCAGGCAGGACAGCGCGCCCAGCCCGGTCACCACCACCGCGACGAGCATCGTGGGGCGCATGGCGTCGACGAAGCCGTGGCCGAAGACCGCCGCCGCCGTGTCCTGGAGCCGGTGCGCCTGGGCAGCGGGCATCCCGGCGGGCGGCCGGGGCGCGGTGGAGCCGCCGCCGGCCACGTCCAGGTGCCGGGCCGCGCCCTCGAAACCGCGCACGAAGGAGGAGCGGTAGGCCGGCGGCAGCCCGGCGGACCGCCGCTCGGCCTGTTCCCTCAGCGAGACGACCAGCCGCTCCTGGAGCACCGCGCCCACCACCGCGCCGGCCAGCACCGAACCCACTTGCCGCAGCGCGTTGTTGACGCCGGAGGCGGCGCCGGTCAGGCGGGGCGGCACGTTGCGCATCACCTCGGCGGCCATGGGCGCGAAGGTGCATCCGGCGCCCACGCCCATCACGAACAGCGGCACGGCGATCGACGTCCAACCCCCGCCGACGTCGGCGACCGCCACGATCCATCCGAGCCCGCCGGCGAACAGCGACAGGCCGCCGGTGAGGATCCACCGGCCGCTCAGCCGCTCGGCGAGCACCGCGGCGGGCCCGGCCGTCACGAAGGTCCCGAGGGACAGCGACAGCAGCACCAGCCCGGCCTTCTGCGCGCTGTAGCCGAGCACGGACTGCAGATAGATCGTGAGCGGCAGGGACAGGCCCACGATGCCGAAGGCGATGGCGACCGCGACGACGTTCATCAGGGTGAAGTTGCGCTCCTTGAACAGCGCGAACGGCACCAGGGGCTCGGCGTCCTGCCGCCGGCGCTGCTGCGCGAGGAACACCACGGCCACCACCGCCGAGGCGCCGAGCGCCGCCCGGATCCAGCCGTTCCAGTGGTACCGCTCGCCCTCGATCAGCCCGAGCGACAGCAGGACCAGCGCGACCGAGGACAGCGCCACGCCCGTCAGGTCGAACCGGTGCCGCACCGCCCGTACCGGGCGCGGCAGCCACAGTGCCGCGCCGATCACGGTGAGCACTCCGATCGGCACGTTGACGAAGAAGATCCACCGCCACTCCAGCCGGGTGACCAGCAGTCCGCCCACGGTCGGCCCCGCGGCCCCGGACACGCCCGCGACGACGCCCCAGATGCCCAGCGCGGCGCCCCGCCTGCCGGGCGGGAAGACGTCCACGACCAGCGACAGGGTCTGCGGCAGCAGCATCGCCGCGCCCACGCCCTGGACCGCGCGGAAGGCGATCAGCTGGGCGGGATCGCCGGCCAGGCCGCAGGCCAGACTGGCCACGGTGAACAGCGCGACGCCGTACAGGAAGAGGTCGCGCTTGCCGATGAGGTCGCCCAGCCGTCCCGAGGTGATCATCAGGACGGCGAGCGCGAGCGTGTAGGCGTTGCCGATCCACAGGATCTGGTCGAGCGACGCGTCCAGGCCGCCGACCATGTCGGGGATGGCGATGGTGACGATGGTCAGGTCGAGCAGCGTCATGAAGAACCCGAGGGACAGCACCGCCAGCGTCGCCCACGGGTTGCCCCGCAACTTGTGCACGTTCGCCTCCTCGCCGCGGATGTCCGCGGCTCGATTCCGTTGTCCGCCCCTGGGAGGCGGGCAGCGGCGGAGGCTGTGACATGGCGGCGGCGTCCGCGCGCGGGCCGCCCCTCCCGTCGGCCGGCGGGAGGGGCGGCCGGGACCTCAGCGGGCGGCCGGGGGCTGCGCGGGGACGAACCAGGTGGGCCGGTCGGCGCGCGCCAGGTCGATGCGGCTGCGCGCGATCGGGCCGAGCGGCGGCAGTTCGTCGAGGGCGAACCAGCGCACGTCCAGCGACTCGTCGTCGTTGACCCGCGCCCGGCCGCCGACCGCGCGGCACTGCAGCACGATGTCGATGTACTGCGCGTGGTCGCCGTTGGGGTAGACCACCGGCTCGTTGGTGAAGACGCTCAGCACCCGCTCGACGACGGCCGACACCCCGGTCTCCTCCTCGATCTCGCGCACCGCGGCCTGCGCGGGCTGCTCGCCCGGGTCGGGGATCCCGCTGATCAGCGCCCAGCGCCCGGTGTCGGCACGCCGGTTGAGCAGGATGCGGCCCTGGTCGTCGAAGACCACCATCACCACGCCGGGCAGGAACAGCAGGGTGTCGCCCGCCTTCGCGCGGATGTCCTGGATGAACTGGGGAATCGCCATGGCCCGAGCCTACGGGGCGGGGCGACGCCGCCGCGGAGATCCGGACGACGGTCCCTACGCCCGGCCGGGGCGCGTGCGCAGGAGCAGGAGGTCGCGGATCATCTCCACCGCCCCCTCCGCGTCGTCGACCGTCACCGTGAACCTGTGCTGGCCGCCGATCAGCTCGAAGACCACCCCGGGGCCCCGGCGCACCACGACCGCCGTCCCCTTCTCGGGCCGCCAGCGGTAGCCCCAGCCGCCCCAGCCACGGGGACTCACCAGCGGCACCAGCTGCGCGCTGCTGACCTGGTCCAGCGGGATCCGCCGCCGTGGCACCCCGATGTGCCCGCACCGGACCAGCACCGCGTCGCGGTCGATCCGTACGTGCACGTGGGTGAAGGCGATCGTGCCGAACAGCACCAGCAGGCCGACGGTGAGGCAGCCCACCACCGACATCACCAGCGGCGCGAGGCCCGACCGGTCGGGCCCCTCGACGGCGAGCAGGATGCCGAGCGCGAGGCAGGCGGCGCCCGCCGCTGCGAGCACCCACTGGATACGGTTGTCGGCTCGGCCCGTCCACTCACGGGACGCGCCGGTCTCCGGCTGGGAGGCGTCCGTCATGGGACGAAGCGTACTCATCCTCCGGCGGAACGGCAGCGTCCCGCGTCACGCCGTCGCGGGGGAACCCGCCAGCGCGGCGCCTTCCGGGTAGCCGAGCGCGGCCTCGGGCATGGCGGCGCGGCGGCCGCCGAGCAGCACGTCGACGGCGCCGACGGCGGGGGCGTCCGGAGACCCGCCGGGCGCGGCGCCGGGCTGCGTGCCGGAGCCGGAACCCACGGCGCCGGCGCCCACCAGACGGCGCAGCGCCTGGGCGGCGACGGCGTCGGCGGAGCCGTACAGCTCGGCGCCCGGTACGGCCTCGGCGATGCGGGAGCGGACCAGCTCGTAGTGGGTGCAGCCGAGGACGACCGCTCCCACGCCCGCGGGGGTGAGCGCGGCGGCTGCCTCGACGGCGGCGCGCACGGCGTCGGCGTCGGCGTGCTGGACGGCGTCGGCCAGGCCCGGGCAGGGCACCTCGGTGATGTCCGCGCCGTTGCCGAACTCGGCGATCAGACCGCGCTGGTACGGGCTGCCGGTGGTGGCGGGGGTGGCCCAGATGGCGACCGCGGAGTGCCGGGCCGCGGCGGGCTTGATCGCCGGGACGGTGCCGACGACCGGCAGGCCGGGCTCGAACGCGGCGCGCAGCGCGGGCAGCGCGTGCACAGAGGCGGTGTTGCAGGCGACGATCAGCGCGTCGAGGCCCTCGTCGGCGGCGGCCCGGGCGCAGGCCAGGGCGCGGGCGGTCACGTCCTGCGGGGCGCGCGGCCCCCACGGCATGCCCGCCGGGTCCGAGGACAGGACGAGGTGGGCGTCCGCGCGCAGCCGCCGCACGGCCGCCGCGGCGGCCAGCAGGCCGATTCCGGAGTCCACGAAGCCGATCTTCACGGCGCCCACTCTAACCGGGGCGCCCGCGCTGCCGGGGCGCGCGCCGCTCCGGTCCGGGGGTGACAGCGGCGTCACGTGCGCCGCGCGGGCGGGCGTGCGGCAGACTGCCGGGGTGACGTTGACGACGATCGTGGTGGCGGCGGTGTCCCTGGCCGCGTGGCTGTGGCTGCTGACGGCCCAGGGCGGGTTCTGGCGTACGGACGTGCGGCTGCCTCCGGTGGCCGCGGACCCGCGGGCGGCCGGCCCGCGGGCCGGGGGCCGGCGCGGGAGCCCGTGGCGGGCGAGGGCGCGGACGGCTGGCCGTCGGTCGCCGTCGTGGTGCCCGCCAGGGACGAGGCCGAGGTGCTGCCGCTGAGCCTGACGTCGCTGCTGGCCCAGGAGTACCCGGGCCGCGCGGAGATCGTGCTGGTGGACGACGGGTCCACGGACGGCACCGGCGCGCTGGCCCGGGAGCTGGCCGAGCGGCACGGCGGGCTGCCGCTGACGGTGACCTCGCCCGGCGAGCCGCCCGCGGGGTGGACCGGCAAGCTGTGGGCGGTGCGCCACGGCATCGCGCTCGCCCGGCAGCGGACGGCGCCCGACTTCCTGCTGCTGACCGACGCCGACATCGCCCACCGGCCGCGGAGCCTGCGCGACCTGGTCGCCGCGGCCCGCGGCAACCGCCTGGACATGGTGTCCCAGATGGCCAGGCTGCGGGTGGAGACCGGCTGGGAGCGGCTGATCGTGCCCGCGTTCGTGTACTTCTTCGCGCAGCTCTACCCGTTCCGCTGGATCAACCGGCCGGGCGGCCGTACCGCCGCCGCGGCCGGTGGGTGCGTGCTGCTGCGCGACGGCGCGGCGGTCGCGGCCGGTGTGCCGGAGTCGATCCGGCAGTCGGTGATCGACGACGTGGCGCTGGCCCGCGCGGTCAAGCGGTCCGGCGGGCGGATCTGGCTGGGGCTGGCCGAGCAGGTGGACAGCGTGCGGCCGTACCCGGACCTGCGCGAACTGTGGCGGATGGTCTCGCGCAGCGCGTACGCCCAGCTGCGGCACAACCCCGCGGTGCTGGCCGGGACGGTGCTGGGCCTGGCGCTGATCTACCTGGTGCCGCCGGTCGCGGCGGTGGGCGGCGCGGTCGCCGGGGCGTGGCCGGTCGCGGCGCTGGGCCTGGCCGCGTGGGCGGTGATGGCCTGGCACGTACCTGCCGATGCTGCGGTACTACGGCCAGCCGTGGTGGCTCGCGCCGCTGCTGCCGTACACGGCGGCGCTCTACCTGCTGATGACGGTCGACTCCGCGGTGCAGCACTACCGCGGCCGGGGCGCGGCGTGGAAGGGCCGGACCTACGACCGGCCGGTGCGCGAGGACGGACAGGCGGCGGAAGCCGCCGGGGCCGAGGACGGGGCGGACGCCGGGGACGGCCTCACTTACGGCCGGGCCGCCAAGTGAGCCCCCAGCCGTACGCGTAGTCCACCGTGCGCTGCGGGCTGATGCCGCGCCGGGGCACCAGATAGCGGGCCTCGCGCCGGACCACCAGGTCGGGCCCCTCCCGCACCAGCAGGGCCAGCGCGCACACGGTGGAGGCGTCGGTGCACTCGTCGAGGGCGAAGTCGATCGGGGCGCCGTGCTGGGGGTGCAGCGTCACGGTGGCGTGCAGCCCGGCGAAGCTGCGCGCGCCCTGATAGATCGTCACGAAGAACAGCACCCGCCGGAAGCGCTCGGCGTGGTCGAGGTTGAGGGTCATGTTCTCGCCGCTGCCGCCGGCCCGGTCGTCGCCGTCCAGGAGCAGGAACGGCGGCCGGTGGTACGAGCCGAAGGCGCGCCCGAGCGCCTGCACCACGCCCTTGCTGCCGTCGGTCAGCTCGAACAGCGCGCACAGGTCGAGGTCGACCTGCGCTCCTCCCCAACGGCGCTTGGCCGACTGCCAGTTGAGGCTGACCCGCAGGGCTCCGGAGGTACCGCCCTGCTTGGCGAGCGAGACGGCCGGCGCGGCCTTGGTCAGCGTGACCTTGGTCAGCGCGACGGGGGCAGGGGCGGAAGCGAGGGTGGGCGCGGGCGCGGGCGGCGGCTGCGCGGACCGCGGCTCGGCAGCGGGCGCCGGTCCGGGCGCGGCCGGCGCGGACGGCCCTGCCGGCGGCGGCAGTTCGTCGGCGCCCAGTCCGTACGCCGCGGCCAGCGCGGGCAGCCCGGCCTCGTACCCCTGCCCGATCGCCCGGAACCGCCAGCCGCCGCCGCGGCGGTAGCACTCGCCGAGCACGTACGCGGTCTCCGCGCCCGCCTCGCCGCAGTCGAACCGGGCGATCTCCTCGCCGCCCGGACCGCCCGGACCGCCCGGACCGCCCGGACCGCCCGCAGCGGCCGGCGCGGCCAGCACTCGCACCCGCATCTCCCGCACGTCGCGGAAGGCCCCGCCGTCGCCGCGGGCGAACAGCACGACGCGCTCGGCTCCCGCGGGCAGCGCCGCGAGGTCGGCGGCGAGGGCGTCGACGGCCGTTCCGGCCCGGACCGCGGCGCCGTCGTACCGGACCGCGCCGCCGCTGTGCCGCGGCGCGGCGCGGTGGACCAGGGCGCCGCCGCCGAGGGCCGTGCCGTCCGCGCCGAGCAGCAGCGCGCAGACGTCGGTGGCCGGCGTTCCCGGCTCGGCGCGGCGCTCGAACTCCAGCCGTACCGCCGTCGTCGGCAGCGGGATGTTCTCCCCCTTGCGCAGCGTCATGCGACTCCCCCCGGGCGGCGGCGTACCGGCGGGTACGGGCCCCCGGCGACGCCCTCGTGGCCTGCGTTTTACCTGATCACATCATGAGGCGCCGACCGATTTCCTCGGATTCGCTCATATTGGAGGCCGAGGGTAACTCACTGCACGCAAAACAACCTTCTAATCGGTCTCCCCAACGACCACATCGTGGGCTTAACTTATGGCCCATGACCACCCCCCGCGGTTCGTACGGTGGCGGCTATGGCGGCTACCCCTCGTCTGCGTCCTTCCCGGACACCCCGATCTACGACAGCCTCGTCGCCGAACGAGGCACACCACAGATCGCCCCCATCCGAGTTCCCTCGCCCTACTCCGGTTACGAACCGTCGGGCTTCAACGCCTTCGGCGGCGGGAATCTGCCCGCTCTCCCGCCGGCGCTCCCGGCCCTGCCAGCCGGCCCGTCGGCTCAGAGCCACCAGCCGCAGTTCCAGCAGCCGCCGCAGCAGCAGATGCAGTCGCAGCCGCCGCACTACCCGCAGCCGGCGCCCGCTCCGTACATCCCGCAGCAGGCCGCCGCGCCGCGCGGCTACACCGCCTACGGCAACGGGGCCCCGAACGGGGCGGGTTACCCCGCGCAGGCGCCGCAGCCCTCGCCCGGCGGCTACGAGGCGGCCCGCCCGGTGGCGCCGCGCCCGGTGCCGCCCAGGCAGGCGCCCGGCGGCCACCCGGAGGAGCAGTACCAGTACCCGCGGCGGAATCTGGGGCAGGGCTACTACCAGGGCTGACGGCGACCGGGAACCGCCGGCACCACGCGACGGGACAGGAACCGGGACAGGCACCGGGACAGGCACCGGGACGGGAACGGACGGGGAGCGAACGGGGAGCGAACGGGGGCCTTCGCGGGGGAAGATGGCCGTATGACGACAGCCCAGGTGAGCGCGCTGCACGTGTACCCGGTCAAGTCGCTGCGCGCCACCGGCGTGCGGGAGGCGGCCGTGGAGCCCTGGGGGCTCGCGGGGGACCGCCGCTGGATGCTGGTGGACGCGGACACGGGGAAGGTGGTCACGCAGCGGGAGCAGCCGCGGCTCGCGCTGGTGTCGGCCGTGTACGCACGGCGCGGGGACGAGCCGGCAGCCGCGGGCGCGCCGCACGGGCCCACGGGCGGCGGACATCCGGCGGGCGTGGACCCCGCGGACGGACGTGCCGCGGACGGACGTGCCGCGGACGGGGGCCTGCGGCTGTCCGCGCCGGGGTGCGAGCCGCTGGACGTCGCCGTGCCGCCGCCGGGGCCGCTGCGGACGGTGCTGCTGTTCGGGAAGAAGATCGACCTGCTGCCCGCGGGCGCCGCGGCCGACCGGTGGCTGAGCGCGTGGCTGGACGCGCCGGTGCGGCTGATGCATCTGGACGAGCCCGCGGTGCGCCGGGCGATCGAACCGGGGTTCGCGCTGCCGGGCGAGACGGTGAGCCTGGCCGACGGCTATCCGCTGCTGGTGACCACGACGGGTTCGCTGGACGCGCTCAACACGCTGATAGCCGCGGGCGACCGGGCCCACGAGGGACCGCTGCCGATGGACCGGTTCCGGCCGAACGTGGTGATCGACGGCACCCCCGCCTGGGCCGAGGACGGCTGGCGGCGGGTGCGGATCGGCGAGGTGGTCTTCCGGGTGCCCAAGCCGTGCGCGCGGTGCGTGGTGACCACGACCGACCAGCGCACCGCGGCGCGCGGCGCGGAGCCGCTGCGGACACTGGCGCGGCACCGCAACGTCGGTTCGCAGCTGCTTTTCGGCCAGAATCTGATTCCCGAGCATTCCGGAACCCTGCGCGTCGGCGACGCGTTGTCACTGGTGGAGTGAGTGACTCGGCAGGCGTACGCGGGGTGCGCGGGTGAAGGGGGTGGCCGCACGTGGGACCGTCGAGGCGCCCGTCGGCGCGTCGCCGACCGGGGTCCGGCAGAGCGGGCCGGGTCCGGCTGAGGAAGGCCGGCTGGCGGTGGCGGCGCAACGCGCTGCGCCGCAGGACCGATGTCGTCGAGGCCTGCCTCGGCGTGGTGACCACCGTGCTCTTCTGCCTGTCCCCGCTCGTCGGCTGGTGGGCCGGACAGTCGGTGGACCGCACCCTGCAGGGCGTCGTGCGCAGCCAGCGCGCCTCGCGCACGCTGGTGACGGCCACCATCATGTCGGCCTCCTCGGACCGCGGCGCCGGCGCCTCCCAGGCCGTCGACGACGGCCGCAAGGGCGACATCCTGCGCTGGACCGCGCCCGACGGCACTCCGCGCACCAAGAAGGTCGCCGCCGATGTCGAGGTGTGGCGCACGGGCAAGGTCCAGGTGTGGACCGACCGCCGCGGCGACCTGGTGCCGGCGCCGCTGGACGGGCCGACCGCGGCCACCCACGCGGTGCTGGCCGGCATAGCCGTCGGCGCCGCGACGTGCGGCGTGGTGCTGATCGGTCGCGCGCTGGTGATGTGGCGTCTGATGCGCCGCCGGCTGGACTCCTGGGAGCGCGAGTGGGCCAGGGTGGGCCAGGACTGGGGTCGGGCGGGCGCGGGCGGCTGAGTCCCGCGCCGGACGCGTACGCCGGCTGCCGCGCGGCGGTGGCGCACGCGCCGCCGTTTTCCGGCCGCGGGAGGTGTCCCGGCGGTGTCCGGCGGACGGGCGGGCGTCACGCAACGCCCGTCGCGCGCGCTACGGTTGACCCCCGGTCGGCCGACGCAAGAGGTGGGGTACAGCTTCCCGATGGCACATGGCGTGGTGCAGGTCACCAACCCGAACAACTCGCGGTGGCGCCGCCGCACCGGCGAGTACGAGACCGTGGCGGCCGCGATCGCCGCGGCGGCCGAGGGTGACGTGCTGTCGGTCAGTTCGGGGACCTACCGGGAGAATCTGGTGCTGGACCGCGCGGTGACGCTGCGCTGCGCGGACGGTCCCGGGACGGTGCGGATCGCGCCCGCTTCCGGGGTCGCGCTGACCGTCCGGGCCGCGGCCACTGTGCAGGACCTGCTGGTGGAGGGTCAGGACATCTCCTCGGCGGCGCTGCTGGTCGAGGCGTGCGCGCCGGAGCTGTCCGGGCTGCGGCTGAACACCCGCTCGGCGGTGGGTCTCGAGGTGCGCGACGGTGCCCGGCCGACGGTGCGCGGCTGCACGGTGGACAACCCCGGCGGGGTCGGCATCAGCGTGCTGGACGGCGCGGGCGGGCTGTTCGAGGAGTGCGAGGTGGTGGCCGCGGCGCAGAGCGGGGTGTCGGTGCGCGGCGGCGCCACGCCGCGGCTGGTGCGCTGCCGGGTGCACCACGCGTCGGGCGCGGGCCTGTCGGTGACCGGGGAGAACAGCTCGCTGGAGGCGGTGGGCTGCGAGGTGTACGAGGTCCGCGGCGCGGGTGTGCAGATCTCGCAGCAGGGCGCGGGCCAGTTCACCGACTGCCAGGTGCACCGCACCACGGGCGACGGGATCAGCCTGGACACCGACGCGGTGCTGGCGCTGGCCGACTGCGACATCCACGACATCCCGGAGAACGCGGTCGACCTGCGGGCCCGTTCGGTGCTGACGCTGACCCGCTCCAGCGTGCGCCGCTTCGGACGCAACGGCCTGTCGGTGTGGGACCCGGGCACCCGGGCGGACGCCAACCAGTGCGAGATCCACGACAGCACCGGCGACTACCCGGCGGTCTGGGTGAGCGACGGCGCGGTGGCCATACTGGACGGCTGCCGCGTGCACGACGTGCCGGACGCGCTGTTCGTGCTGGACCGCGGGTCGCGCGCGGACGTGGTGGACAGCGACTTCAGCCAGATCCGCAACACCGCGGTGTCGGTGAGCGACGGGGCGAACGTCCAGCTGGACGACTGCCGCATCCGCGAGGCGGCGACCGGGGCGTGGTTCCGCGACCACGGCAGCGGCGGCACCCTGGCGCAGGTGTCCATAGACGGCGCCGCGACCGGCGTGATCGTCACCAAGGGCGCGGACCCGGCGCTGGAGCGCTGCACGGTCACCGGACCCGCGGAGGCCGGGGTGTACGTGTCGGCGGGCGGTCGCGGCTCGTTCACCGGCGTCCGGGTGGTCGGCAGCCGCGGCTACGGCTTCCACGTCATCGACGGCTGCCGTTCGACGCTGACCCGCTGCCGTACCGAACGGTGCGCGCGCGGTGGGTACGAGTTCGCCGAGCCGGGTCCGGTGACCGAGGACTGCACCAGCGACCGCGCCGCCACCGACGACGTGCCGGCGCCCGTTCCGGGGTCGGCGCCGCCCGCCGGGTCCGCGTCCCGGCTGACGGCCGGGCAGCCGTCCGGACAGCAGGCGTCCTACGGCCTGCTGGCCGGGGTCCCCGAGCAGGCGCCGCCGCCCGCTCCCGCGCCGGCCGCCCGGCAGGGCGACGAGGTGCTGGCGGACCTGGACGCGCTGGTCGGCCTGGACGGCGTCAAGCGCGAGGTGCGCACACTGATCGACCTGATCTCGGTCGGCCGCAGGCGGGAGAAGGCGGGCCTGAAGGCGCCCTCGGCGCGCCGGCACCTGGTGTTCACCGGCTCCCCCGGCACCGGCAAGACCACCGTGGCCCGGCTCTACGGGGAGATCCTGGCGTCGCTCGGCGTACTGGAGCGCGGCCATCTGGTCGAGGTCTCCCGGGTGGACCTGGTCGGCGAGCACATCGGCTCGACGGCGATCCGCACCCAGGAGGCGTTCGACCGGGCCCGCGGCGGCGTGCTGTTCATCGACGAGGCGTACGCGCTGGCGCCGGAGGACGCGGGCCGGGACTTCGGGCGCGAGGCGATCGACACGCTGGTGAAGCTGATGGAGGACCACCGGGAGGCGGTGGTGGTGATCGTGGCCGGCTACACCGCGGAGATGGAGCGCTTCCTGGCCTCCAACCCCGGCGTGGCGTCGCGGTTCTCACGCACCATCACCTTCGGCGACTACACCTCCGAGGAGCTGCTGCGGATCGTGCGCTCGCAGGCCGCGGAGCACGAGTACGCGCTCGGCGAGGACACCGACGAGGCGCTGCTGAAGTTCTTCACCGCGCTGCCCAAGGGGCCGGGCTTCGGCAACGGCCGCACCGCGCGGCAGACGTTCGAGGCGATGGTGGAGCGGCACGCGGTGCGGCTCGCGCACGTCGACGAACCCACGCACGAGGAACTGCAGCTGCTCTACCCGGAGGATCTGCCCGAGCTGCCCTGAGCGGGCAGCCGCGGGGCCGGCTGGGGCAGCCGGGCGAGCAGCAGGGCGCGCTGCTCGGCGAAGGCCGGGTCGGCCTGGTAGTCGGAGTGGCCGAGGATCGGCTCGGGCAGCGGGTGGCGGGCGCTGCGGCCGTAGGCCGCGGGGTCGAGCAGCGGCCCGCAGTCGACGTCCTCGGCGCCGGGACGGGTGGGCTTGAGGTCGACCGGGCCGCCGATCGGGTCGGTGCTGCGCCACAGGTTGCTCCAGGTGTGCATGTCCTCGTGCAGCGAGCGCAGCCGGGCGGTGCCGAAGTGGGCGGGGAACCACCGGCCGTAGAGCCGGGCGAGCGGGCAGCCGTAGGTGAGCAGCGCGACCCGGCCGCGCACCTCGGGGTCGAGCTGCCAGACGGCGGCGGCCGACAGCACGCTGCCCTGGGAGTGGCCGGACAGGACGATCCGTCCGCCGGTCTGGGCGGTCCAGGTGGACATCCGCCAGCTCAGGTCGGGCACCGCGCGCTCGGCGTAGCAGGGCGGCGCGAAGGGGTGGGCGGCGCGCGGCCAGAAGGTGCCGACGTCCCACAGGATGCCGACGGTGCGGCGGGCCGAGGCGTCGCGGTAGGCGCGCCGGCCGAGCGCGACGAGCGCCAGCACCCCGGCGCCGACCAGCCAGGAGCCCAGCGTCTGGCAGGCGTCGGCGGTCGCCGAGAGCACCCGGGGCGCGTGCGCGGCGACCTCGTCGGGAGTGCCGCCGCCCGCCCAGGCGCCGGCCACCGCCCCGGCGCCGAGCGCGAACGCCGCGCCGCAGAAGACGGCGACGAGCATCGGCGCGGAGTCGGTGAGTCCGGCGCGGGCGATGGCCCGGGCGATCTGCCGGGTGCGGCCCGCGTGGTGCTCTTCGCCGGGGTAGAGCCGTTCGACGTCCGCGCGCAGCGCGTGCTCGCGCCGGGTCAGCCGCCACCCGAGCACGCCGGCGCCGAGGGCGAGCAGCCCGAGGATCGCCGGGATCACCGACGCCTCCCAGGTGAGCACGGCGGGCGGCCCGACCAGGGGGCTGCCGTGGTCGCCCGGGGTGCGGCCGCCGTCCAGCCAGTCCGCGCAGCGCTGGGCGACGCCGCCGGTGAGCACGCCGCCCAGGGCGCAGCCGAGCAGGGCGACGGCGGGCCCGGCGAGCCCGCGCAGCGCCACCCCGCAGTCCTCGAAGTCGGCGGGCGGGGTGCGGTGCAGCAGCACGGCGACGACGGCGAGCGCGGCGATCAGGGCGCCCTGGACGACGGTGAGCGCGGAGAACGCCTGGGCCGAGGGCAGCCGCCCGTCCGAGGTCCAGCCCGGCCTGGCCCAGGCGCCGTAGACCGCGGCGGCGACGAGGACGGCGGGCGATCCGGTGAGCAGCAGCCGGGTGGTGCGCAGGTCGGGGGTGTCGTCGAGGTTGTCGAGGGTGCGGTCGGCCCGGCAGACCACGCCCGCGCTGACGGCCGCGAGCGCCGTGGTGGCCGCGGCGACGGTCCAGCCGAGCACCGGCAGCGGTCCGCCGTGGCCGCCGCGCCCGGTGTCGTGGGCGAGGGCGGGCAGGTAGAGGGCGGTCGCGACGGTCAGCAGGCCGGCGGCGGTGTGGGCGGTGCGCAGCCGGGCGACCGCCCGGCGGCCGTACCAGAATCCGGGCATCGCCAGGGAGGGAGTGCCGGGCGGCGGCGCCGGCCGCGCGGCGGGGCGCTGCGACTCGTAGGCGTACCAGGTGCGGTGGGACAGCCACCACAGCAGCGCGGTCAGTGCGACGGGCGCGCTCGCGCCGAGCAGCAGCCGGCGTCCCGGCAGGCTCCACCAGCCGCCGTGCGCGGCGGCGGCGAAGCCCATCCAGGACTTGCCGTGGGAGCAGCCGGTCCGGCCGGCACACTGCCAGCCGACGATGTCGAGGGCGACCTCGCAGACGGCCGCGACCAGCAGCACGGTCAGCGTCAGCGCCAGCAGCCGGACGATCAGCTCGTAGAGGCGGGCGAGCCGGGTGCGCAGCGAGGGCGGCCGCATCCAGTGCGCGAGGTTGGCGATCATGAAGGGCAGCAGCAGGAGCCACAGCGCGCGGCCGGCGTTGCCGGAGGTCAGGTTGGACCAGCAGTACGCCTCGGGCACGGGCTCGTCGCGGTGGCGTTCGGGGTGCTGCTCGGCGTCGGCGTCGCGGGCCCTGCGGTGGATGCCGGCCGTCTCGTCGCCGGCCAGCCGTACGGTGCGCGGGTCGCCGAGCATCTGCTGCGGGGTGGTGCCGCCGACGCCGTGCACGAGGAGTTCCAGGGCGAGTTCGGTGCGGGCGGCGGGGTGGGTGTGCGATGCGGTGGCCACTGGTGCCCCCGTTCCTCGTGTGCTGTGCCGGGGTGGTGCCCGGTCGCGCGGCGCGCTAGTCGCGGTCATGGCGAACCGTGCCGCAATCGTGACGCACGGCGACCGTTCCGGGACCGCGAGCCACCGGGCCCGGGCGGCGCTCCCCGGGCCGGTCGCCCGGTCCCCGTCCGCCGGGCCCGCGGGGCCGGCGGCGCCCCGGGTGCCGGAGCGGTGGCGGATCGGTCACCTGGCGTACACCCGGCGGGGCCATGCGTGGAAGGATGGCGGCAGCGCACCGGCGTCAGCCGGGCACCGGCGGGCGCCGGTGCGGACGGTGTGGACAACGACACGGACGGGACGGGGTCACGGGTGAGCGACAACCAGAACCTCCTCGCGGAACAGCGGCGTGCTCTGATCCTCGACGAGGTCAGGCGTCGCGGCGGGGTGCGGGTCAACGAGCTGACCCGGCGGCTGAACGTCTCCGACATGACCGTCCGCCGCGATCTGGACGCGCTGGCCCGCCAGGGCGTGGTCGAGAAGGTGCACGGCGGCGCGGTGCCGGTGGTGGAGGCCAGCAGCCACGAGCCCGGCTTCGAGGCCAAGTCGGGTCTGGAGCTGGGCGCGAAGGAGGCCATCGCCAGGACCGCCGCCACGCTCGTCGCGCCCGGCAGCGCGATCGCGCTGGCCGGCGGCACCACCACCTTCGCGCTCGCCCACCACCTGCTGGACGTCCCGGACCTGACGGTGGTGACCAACTCGGTGCGGGTCGCCGACGTCTTCCAGTCCGGGCAGCGCCGGCCGGGCGCCAACCACGCCGAGGCGACGGCGACCGTGGTGATCACCGGCGGCGTGCGCACCCCCTCGGAGACGCTGGTCGGGCCGGTCGCCGACCGGGCGATCCAGTCGCTCCACTTCGACCTGCTGTTCCTCGGCGTGCACGGCATCTCGGTGGAGGCGGGCCTGTCCACCCCGAACCTCGCCGAGGCCGAGACCAACCGGCGGTTCGTGCGCTCCGCCCGCCGCGTCGTGGTGATCGCCGACCACACCAAGTGGGGGACGGTGGGCCTGAGTTCGTTCGCCTCGCTGGAGGACGTGGACACGCTGGTGACCGACGCCGGCATCCCCGAGGTGCTGCGCGAGGAGATCGCCGAGCACCTCGCCCACCTGATCGTCGCCGGGGAGCCCGCGTCCGCCGACGGCGCGGCGGGCGCCGCCACGGCCGGTTCCCGGCCGGGAGCCGGACCGGCGGACAACGGCGGCGGCACGGCGTAACCTGCCGCCATGGCCCGTGCCCCGCGCCGACTGCGCCCCGTGGAACCCGGCTTCCTCGACGAGGCCCCGGTGCGGATGGCATTCAGCGCCGTCCTGGCCGCCTCGCCCGGCGAGGTCTACCACGTCCTCGCCGACGAGACCGGCGCCTGGCCGTCGTGGTTCGCCGGGGTCGAACGGGCGGAGGCCCACGGCGACGGCCGCCGCACGGTCGTGGTGTCCGGCGGCACCCGCACCGAGGAGACCGTGCTCGTCGCCGAGCGCCCCCGCCGCTACGCCTACCGCGCCGACACCGTCAACCGCCCGGGGCTCTGCGCGCTGATGGAGGAGTGGCGGATCGAGCCGGTGGCCGGCGGCGCCATGGTGCGGTGGACGATCGCCGCCGACGGCACACCGGTGGCGCGGGCCTTCCTGCGCGCGCTGCGCCCCGGCCTGCGGTCGGTCTTCCGCCGCACCGCCCACGGCCTGGACCTGCGCTGCGCGGCGCTGACGGCCCGGAGGCCCTGACACGCCGACGCCCTGGCACGCGTGGCGCCCCGGAGCCCCCGGCGAGGGCGGCGCCGGGGGGCGGGGACGGTCAGACGCGCAGTGCGCGCACGCAGTCGAGGGTGCCCGTGCCGTCGGCGACCGGCTTGCTGCGGTCGTAGGGATCGACGCCCGGCCCGTGCGCGGGCGCGGCGACGCGGGCGCCGCCGCCGTCGAAGCGCGGGTGCAGGAAGCCGTCGTGGACGCCGCAGTCGACGCCCGCGATCTGCGCGGTCCAGCCGGCGAGCAGCAGCGAGTCGATGCGGGCCGGGCGCTGGACGTCGGCGGGGAGTTCGACGGTGACGGTGCGCCGCACCACGGTCCTGGTGATCTCCGGGGACGCGCCGGTGTCGGAGGCCCTGCGCACCGGGTAGACGAAGGTGTAGTCGGCCAGGATGCGGGCGCCTCCGTAGGTGTCGCCGACGCCGAGGGTCATCCGGCCGCGCACCTTCACCGTGTCGCCGACCAGGCGCGCCTCGGGCCCGAACCTGCTGAGCAGCGCGGTCGGGTCGTCGGCGGCGGTCGGGTGGGCGAGGCCGTCCGCCAGGGTGCCGCGCGCGCCGCCGGAGTGCGCGTCGATGAGCTTGCTGACCGCGTCGGTGCTCCCGCCGGCGAGGACCGCGGGGTCGAGACCGGTGGCCACCATCAGGTCCTTGGCCAGCCGCAGGCCGTCGGCGACGCGGTCCCTGGTCACGGCGAAGTACGGGATCGCGGCCGGCGGCACGATGGCGGCGGCGCCGTCGCCCCACACCTCGGCGGGTGATCCGGCGAACGGCCGCTGGAGGGTGGCGCGTTGCTCGGGCACGGCGGCGGGCGGCCCGGCCGGCCGGGCGGTCTCGGGCGGCAGGGTCGAGGTCGGCGCGGCCGTCGAGCCGCGACCGCCCTCGCCGGTGACGACCGGCCAGACGCGGCCGGCGGTGAGCGCGAAGGCCAGCGTGGCGAGCACCAGCAGCACCCCGACGGCGTTGATCCAGCGCCGTTTGCGGCGCTCCTTGGCGTCCTCGGCGGCGCGGGCCGCGCGGCGGGCGGCCGCGGTGGCGGAGGAGAGGTCCAGGCGGTCCTGCGCGGGACGGGGACGGCCGGGTGGTCCTGGGCGCCGGTCGCCTCTCGCCGCGGCGCGCTCCTTCTCCTCCCTGATCCGCCGGGCGGCGACGCGGGCCCGGGCGGACAGTTCCTTGGGGGCGGTGGCGGCGATGTTCCGCTCGTTGTCGGTCAGGAACCGCTCCCACAGTTCCTCGGGATAGGCCGAACCGGACGACCCGTCCTCGGGGCCGGGCCAAGATCCGCGCGTCACGATGCACTCCCCCGTCTCGTCCGGGCAGGAACGGGGGCGGCGAGGCAGCGTTCCGCCGCCGCCCCCGCGGGCGATCGACAGCTTCGGCACCTATTGAGGCGTCCGCCGGGGACCCCCCGCTAGTCGCCTTATTGCTCTATGGGGTCGCTGGATTGCCCGATCCGGCGGAACGGCACGGGAGGAGACGGCTCTCGGGTGCGAGGTGGCGGGGGGCCGGGCGGTACGGACGCCGCCCGGCGGCACGCCGCCCGCCGGCGGGGTGCACCGGGCCACACGCCTCCCGCCGGCGGGGTGCGCCCGGCGGCACGGTCCGGGCCGCGCGCCCGGCGGCGCGCCGGCTCAGCGGTACTCGGCCAGCCGGGGACGGATGCCGGCGAGGACCAGCAGCGCGCCGGCCGCCAGCACGCCCGCGGGCACGCCCGGCCAGCCGGCCAGCGAGCCGCTCGCGTCCCGCGCGTGCGCGTCGAAGTCGGCCAGCTGCCGGGCGGCCAGGCCGTCCAGGGTGGTGGCGAAGTCCCAGAAGTCGAACGCCACGTCGCCGCGGCCCACTTCGGTGAGCACCGCGACCGCCTCCTCGGTCCTGCCCGCGTCCTTCAGCGACCGCAGCCTGCGGTCGTCGGCGCGGAAGTGGCCGTAGCGGGCGGACACGTCCCGGTAGGCGGCGCGCTCCCGCGCGTCGGCGTCGCCGCCGGGCGCGAGCAGCGTGTCGAGCCTGCGGGTCAGCTCGGTGAACTCCTGCTCGTCGCCGACCGCGAGCGAGGACTCGTGGACGAACCAGCGGCTCTCGGCGGCCGCGGCCTGCGCCGCGACCGCGCGTGCCTCGGCGAGCCTGGACCACGGCCGCAGGCCCTCGCGGCTCGCCGCGTCGACCGCGCTCGCGGTCGCGCCGAGCGCCACCAGCCCGGCCAGCGCGATCGCCAGGACCGCCGCGGTGGTGGCGAGCACCGGCGGGTTGAGCAGCCGGCGGTAGGCGCGCGCCAGCGCACGCTGCCACCACAGCAGGTAGAGGAGGGTGACGGCGGCCAGCAGCCCGAGCACCAGCGCCCAGCGCACCGCGGTGTCGTGGGCGTGCGCGTGAGCGGCGTCGGCCTGTCGCGCGTAGACGGCGGACAGCGCGGCGGCGGTGGGCAGCAGCGTGTCGTGCATCAGCGCGCCGGCCTGCACGTTCATGGAGACCGAGACGACCGGCGGGTGGCCGGCCACCCGGTTCGGGTCCTGCTCGCTGACGAAGGCCGAGCGGCCGCTGAGGTCGTCGTAGCGGCCGAGCCCGTCCAGCAGCGCCCGCACCCGCGCGCTCTGCGAACCGTCGCCGCCCAACCGCCGCAGCAGATCGCTGACCTGGGCGCGCCGCTGCTGCGCGGTGATCAGGGCGTTCAGCTCGTTCCCGACGACGGTGTCGGGGTCGTCCGCGGCCTCGCCCGGCGCCAGGGCGTCCGCGCGCTGCGCGTCCAGGTCGGCGAGGGCGAAGCGCAGGTCGGCGGCGACCGCGGCGCGCCCGGTGACCACGGTGCGCAGATCCTCGGCGTCCGCGCGCACGGTGACCGCGGCGACCGCGGCGAGCACGCCCAGCAGCACGACCAGGGCGACGGCCACCAGCGCCTGCGCCGTCAGCCGCCGGGGGCCGGGCGCGGACCGCGGACCCGCCCGGTACGCCTCCAGCGGGGGCGGCGGCGCGGCCGTCCCCGCGACCCGGCCGGCGGGCCGCGGCTGCGCGTCCGGTGGCATCGTCGCCACCTGAGAGGTCGTCATGCCACGACGCTAGGAGCGGGCGGCCACGCCGCGGTGGCCCCTGAACGGACGGCGGGTGTCCGTGATGTAACGGAACGACACGGGGGGGTCGGCCGACGGCGGGCGGGACGCGCGCGGGCGGTGCAGGCGGGCGGTGCGGGCCGGGCGTGTGCCGGGCGTGTGCGGGACGCGCGCGGGCGGTGCGGGCGGGACGCGCGCGGGCGGCGGACCGTGGGTGCGCGGGCGGCGGCGCGGGACGGGTGCGGGCGGCGTTGACATGCGCCCTGGGGTGTGACGGCTGGAGCGTGTGACGGGCCGGGTCCGTGGCGGCCGGCCCCGGTCAGGGCTGGGGCGCGTGGCCGGTCGGGCCGGACGCCTCGTCCGCCGCTTCGCGGTGCTGCGACTCGTCCGCCGTCTTTCGGCGCTGCGACGCCTCGTCCGCCGGTCGACGGCGCTGCGGCGCGTGCGCAGGCCGGCCGCGCCGGGGCTCCTGCTCGGCCTCGAACCGCCACAGCGCGTGCTCGGACCGGGCCCACCAGCGGGGCACGTAGCCGGTGCGCAGGCCGCGGCGCGCCTCGGGGTCGGCGGCGGCGAACCACACGTGGCCGGCGATGACCAGGCCGATGGCCAGCGCGAGCCAGTCGTGCACGAAGGTCGCGCCGGTCCGCCAGACCAGCGGCGTCAGCCTCGGGAACCACATCAGCAGCCCGGAGCCGATCATGACGAGGATCGCGCCGACCGTGAACGCGGCGTACAGCTTCTGGCCCGCGTTGAACTTCCCCGCCAGGCCCGGCTCGCGCCGGCGGGTGCGCAGGGCGGTGCGCAGCCAGCGCCAGTCGTGCGGGAAGAACCGGCCGAGCCGCCCGGCGTCCGCGCGGAACGCCCGCGAGACCAGCGCCGCCAGGAGCGGCGCGGGCAGCGCGATGCCCGACCACTCGTGCACGGTGACCACGAGGCGGCGGCGGCCGACGAGTTCGGCCAGCGGCGGCAGGTACAGGATCGCGGCGGTGCCGACGCACACGTCCATGATCACCGCGAGGCCGCGGTGCGCCCACGTCTCGGCGCGGGCGAAGCGGCGCACCGCCTCGGCGCCGCGGGGGTCACGACGTCGGCTCGTCATCGCGGCCGTTCGACTTCCCGACCCATCCGTCGACGTCATAACCGTAGTGCTCCCAGTAGCCGGGCTGGACGTCCGGCGTGACCACGATGCCCGACAGCCACTTCGCGGACTTGTAGAAGTACATCGGCGCCGCGTACAGCCGCACCGGGCCGCCGTGCGCCGCGGAGACCGGCTTGTCGTTCATGGTCAGCGCCACCAGCATGTCGGGCCGGCGGGCCTGGTCCATCGTCAGGCTCTCGGTGTAGACGCCGTCGAAGCAGGTGAAGCGCAGCGCGGCGCCCTTGTCCTTGACGCCCGCGTGGTCGAGCAGGGTGGACAGCAGCACCCCGGAGAAGGCGGTCTTGGGCACCCGCCAGCCGGTGACGCACTGCACGTCGCGCACCAGCCGGGTCTGCGGCAGCGCGCGCAGGTCGGCGAGGGTGTAGGTGGCCGGCCGGTCGACGAGGCCGCCGACGGTCAGCCGGTAGTCGTTCTCACCGCGGTGCGGGATGCTGTTCGACACCGAGTAGAAGCGGAACCCGCCGCCGCCCGGCAGCAGCCCGGTCACGCCGGTGGGGTCCTTGGCGTTGACCGACGCCAGCACGTTGTCGATCCGGTCCTGGACGCCGCTGCCGAAGGCGACGCCGAGCGCGCCGAGGCCGAGCATGCCCAGGACCACGCGGCGGCCGACCGGCGAGCCGCGCCCCTCGCCCTCGGCCGTGTCCTTCGCGCCCTCGGCTGTGTCCCTCGGCCCAAGTCCGGCCGCGGGTCCGGCCGTGGTGTCGTCCATGGTTCGATTCGAACACGCGGAAGCCCGGGGAACCAGGCCCCGCGGTGGACGTCAGCAATCCGTCATAAATGCGGGGGCATGTCTGTGCCGGCGGCATGCCGAGCGCTCGGCGGCGTCGGGGTGTGGTCGGGGCGTTCGGCCCGGCCGCGCAGCGCAGCCGCCCATGGTCAGCCCGCACGGCGCGGCGCCCGCGATCCCCAAGTGGTCCAGGAGCGCGGCGAGATCGCGGGCGCAAGCGTCCAGCCGGGTGGTGCCCGGCACGACCGTGCTCTCCCCGGAGCCGCGCAGGTCGGGCGCGATCGGCCGGCGCCGGCCGTCCGGCGTCCGCACCTGCGGGGCCCACGTGCCGCGGTCGAAGGGGTGCCCGTGCGCCATCCGTACGGGGGGCGGCTCCCGGCGCATCCGGGGGACGCCGACCGCCCCGCGCGCCCCCGGTCCCGGCGCGCCGGGCAATGTGACGACTTGCGCTCCGGTTCCCCCCGGGTCACCCTGAAGACGCATCACGGAGTACTGCCGCAGTGACTCTACGCATTTTCGCTCAGGTGTTCCCATCGGAGCGGCGCACAGGCCCCGGGCCGCGTTCAGACGCGGTGTCCGGCCCTCGCCGCGGAGGGAGTCGCAGCCGTGATCATGCAAGAAGACCAAGCCGATCCAGCGGCCAGGGAGTGTGCGCTCGAACTCGAGGCGCATCCCTACCGCATCCAGCAGATCCGCCGCATCGTGTCGGCGCAACTGCGCTACTGGCGTCTCGACCCGCTCATCGACGCGGCGTCGACCGGAATCAGCGAGCTGCTGGCCAACGTGCACCGGCACGCCAAGCCCGACAAGCAGTGCGCGGTGAAGCTGACCCTGGCGGGCGACCGGCTGACCGTCGCCGTCGCCGACCACGACCCCCGGCTGCCGTTCGTGCAGCCGACGGAGCCGACGGCCACCACCGGCCGCGGGCTGACCCTGGTCGAGGCCATGAGCGACAGCTGGGGCACCGACCTGCTGCCGCAGGACGCCGGCAAGGTGGTCTGGTTCGTGCTGCGCACACCGGTCGCCGCGCCGACGCTGGTGCCGCTGCGGACCGCGGTGCTGCCGATCGAGCGGCCCGCCCCCGAGCGCGTCGCGGCGGTGGCCTCCGTCGCCTGACGCGTGGCGCCGGGCCCGGCCGTAGCGGCTGACCCGACCGGCCGCCGCCCCCCTGCCGAGGGGGGCGGCGGCCGGTCGTCGCGCCCGGCGCTCCGGGGTTCACCGCGTCCTCACTCCGCCGCGATCGCCCGCAGCACGTCGGCCGGGCCGACCGCCGCGCCGGAGCGCCGGCCGGCTGGCGCTCCGGCGACGACGCCCGCCACCAGCACGACCGCCGGCCGCAGCGGCGCGACGGCGAACGCGCCGTCCCCGCCGGTGGCCGGGAAGCCGACCCTCACCGCGTCGAGCACCCGGACCCGCGCGTCGCCGGCGCCGTGCGCCATCGAGGCGTCCGACACCCGCGCGGCGGCGGGCCCGGGGTCCGCGGTCGCGCCGTTCACGCCGCGCCGCCCTTGCCGCCGCGGGACTCGCCGCGGACGTCGCGGCCGAACTGCTCGTCCAGCACCGACAGCCGCCGCCAGTACTCGTCCTCGTCGATCTCGCCGGCTGCGAACCTGCGGCCCAGCACGGCGATCGGCGAGTGCTCGGCGGTCGCGGCGCGTATGTGCCACGGTCCCCGGCCGCCGCGCCAGGCGGTCCGCCGCAGCACGGTGACCACGAGCGCGATCGCGGCCACCCAGATCAGCGGGAAGAACAGGATCCACGGCCCGGGTCCGCCGTCGTGCCATGCCAGCGTGGTCATCGCCACTCATCTCCTCCATCGGTGCGGGGTGTTTCCGATACGTCCGAGCCTGGCGGTCCGGCGTCCGGGAATCGTCGTACGGCCAGCGGCATCCGGCCTGCTCCGCGGGGAGTACGCGGCGGCGAGCGGCCTGCTTCCGCGGGCGGCACGCGAACCAGGGCCCGGCGGCTCCACGGCGCGGCAGGCGGTGACGACGGCGCGTGGAGCCGGCGGACGGCGCGGGCCGGGCCGCTGCCGGGGGGCGTTGTCGGAGGCGGCGCCTAGGGTGAGGGGGATGTGGCGGTGTGCGGGGCTCCGGTGGCGGGACGGCGGGCCGGTCTGGTCGTGGTGGCATCCGGTGCACGGCGAGCGGACCAGCGCGCAGCCGGTGGGCGGCCGGCTGACCACGGCCCTGGCGCCGGACGCCGACCGGCGCTGCGCCGGGGTGTGGCGGGCCGGTCGGCGCATCGCGTGCGCGGACGCGGCGGCGCTGCCGTACGACGCGCGGCGCGACCAGTGCGAGGCCTGCGCGGCGCTGGACCGCTCCTGGTCGGTCGCCGCGGACACCCGCGCCGACGACCCGCGCCCGTACGCCGTCTATCTGGCGTACTTCGGGCCCGGCCTGCACAAGGTGGGGATCACCGCGGTGGCCCGCGGCTCGGCGCGGCTGCTGGAGCAGGGCGCGGTGGCGTTCGCCTTCCTCGGGGAGGGCCCGCTGATGGCGGCGCGCCGCACCGAGGCGGTGCTCGGCGCGGCGCTCGGCGTCCCCGACCGGGTCCGCTCGGCCGCCAAGCGCGCCGCCCGGCTCGACCTGCCGCCCGCGGCGGACCGGGCGGCGGCGCTGCGCAGGCTGCACGCCGCGGCGCTGGAGTTGGCGTCGGACGGGTCACTGCCCGGTGCGCTGCGGCCCCGCCCGTTCGCGGTCACCGACCACGCGGAGCGCTTCGGCCTGGAACGCCGGCCGGATGCGGGGCCGGGGCTCGGCGCGGAGTCTGCGCCCGGGCCGGAGATCGGTGCGGGGTCCGGGCCCGGAGCGGAGACCGTCGCGAGGTCCCGGCCGGCGGCCGGTGCGGCGGCGTCCGGGCGGGGGTCAGGCGTGGCGCCCGAGCGGGGGTCCGATGCGGCGTCCGGGCCGGGGGCCGATGCGCCGTCGAGGCCGGGGGCCGGTGTAGCGCCCGGTCCGGGGCTCGGCGTGACGTCCGGGCCGGAGGCCGGTGCCGCGGCGGCGTCCGGGCGGGGGCGGGGGCGGCGGCTTCCCGTGGCGGAGGTGACCGCGCTCCGGCCGGGCGACACGCTGGCCGGCGTGGTGACGGCGGCCGTGGGCCACGACCTGGAGGTGCTGGCCGACGACGGCCGGGTGCTGCTCGTGGACGCCCGGCTGCTGTCCGGCTGGACGTTCCTGCGCTCGCCGCGGCCGCCGGACGCGCCGGGCGCCGCTGCTGCCCGGCTGCCGTCCACCCGTCCGCTCGCCGTGCCCGCGCCGGCGCCCGATCCGCTGTTCGCGCTGCCGACGCCGCTCCCCCGCGCCCACCCTTAGCCCCGCGGACCCGCGGCCCTGCGGACCCGTCTCCCCGCGGCGGCCCGCGGCCGGCGCCCAGCCGCGCGGACCGCCCGACCGGGCCGTGCGCCGGACCACCGCCGTGCCGGCGCCGGATCACCGCCGTGCCGGCACCGTACCGGCGCCGCACACAGCGGCGGCCCGGTCGGTCAGCCGCCCAGCACCGCCAGCGGGTCGTCCAGCACCGGCTGCCACGCCAACTCGGCCGCTCCCACGAGGCTGTTGTGGTTCAGCGCGCAGGCCAGCACCGGCACGCTGCCGCTGCGCCCCCACAGACTGTGGTCGGCCACCACCGCGCGCAGCTTCTCCGCGTCCGCGTCCAGCAGGTTCCCGTGCAGGCCGCCCAGCAGGATGCGGTCGGGATTGAGGACGTTGACCAGGCCGGCGAGCCCGCGTCCGAGGCGGTCGACGAGGACGCCCGCGGCGTGCCGGACCGCCGGGTCGTCGTACTCCGTGCGGAGCAGGTCGCGGGCCTGCTCCAGGAGCGAGACCTCGGGGCCCGGTTCGCGTCCGGCCGCTTCCAGGAAGGCGAGCGGGTCGGCCTCGACGTCGAGGCAGCCGCGGGAGCCGCAGTGGCAGGGCCGCCCGTCCGGCACCACCGTGAGGTGGCCGACCTCCAGGGCGAGCCCGGCGCTCCCGGTGTGCAGGCGTCCGTTCAGCACGAGCGCGCCGCCGACGCCTCGGTGGCCCGAGGCGACGACCAGCAGGTGCTGCGCGTCCTGCCCGGCGCCGTGCCGGTGCTCGGCGAGCGCCGCGACGTTGACGTCGTTGCCGACGAAGGAGGGCACGGGCGTGCCGTCCGGCGCGAGGATGCCGGCGCGGGCGACCTGTCCGGCGAAGACCTCGCGGACCGGCGCGCCCGCAGGCCAGGCCAGGTGCAGCGGGTTGAGCGCGGTGCCCTCGGGTTCCGCGACGGCGGACGGCACGGCGAGGCCGGCGCCGACGCAGACCCGCCCCGAGGAGCGCAGCAGTTGGGCCCCGGCATCCACGACCGCGCCGAGCACGTGCGCGGGGTCGGCCGGCACGGTCATGGAGACCGGCGCGGTGGCGACGATCTCGCCGCCGAGTCCGACCAGGGCCGCGCGGAAGCCGTCCGCGTGGACCTGCGCGGCCAGCGCCACCGGCCCCTCGGGGGCGACTTCCAGCCGGTGCGAAGGCCGCCCCTGGGCGCCGGAGGGGCCGGCCGGGTGTCGACCCGGATCAGGCCGAGGGCCTCGAGTTCCGCGGCGACCGCGCCCGCGGTGGCCCGGGTGACCCCGAGTTCCGCGGTGAGCAGCGCGCGGGTGGCGGCGCGTCCGGTGTGCACCAAAGAGAGCGCCGGGCCGAGTGCGCCTCGTCCCCGCTCCAGCCTTGTCCGAATCTGTGTCACCCCTCTATTCTGACTTTGTGCCGACACTAAACAAAATAGGGACAGCGCTGTCCCGATCCCACCACACTCCCGCCGCCGATCCCGCACTGCGCCGCCTGCGGATCGCGCTCACGGTCTTCTTCGCGGTCGACGGCTTCCTCTTCGCGGGCTGGGTGGTGCGCATTCCCGCCATCAAGGCACACGTCGGCGCGTCCGCCGGGCAGTTGGGGCTCGCGCTGCTCGGCGTGTCGGCCGGCGGGGTGGCGACGATGGTGCTCACCGGGCGGCTGTGCCGGGCGTTCGGCAGCGAGCGGGTGACGGTGGGCACGGGCGTGCTCCTCTCGCTCAGCATCGCGCTGCCGCCCAGGGCCCACACCGCGCCGGCCCTCGGCCTGGTGCTGCTGGTCTTCGGCGTCGCCTACGGCGGCCTGAACGTCGCGATGAACAGCGTCGCCGTGGACCTGGTGGCCGCGCTGCGCCGCCCGGTGATGTCCGGCTTCCACGCCGCCTACAGCCTGGGCGGACTGCTGGGCGCGGGCATCGGCGGCCTGCTGGCCCCGCACCTGTCCCCCGGCACCCATCTGCTGCTGCTCACGCCGGTCGGGCTGCTGGCGGTGGCCTGGGCCGGGCGGGTCCTGCTAGCGAACCCGCTGGGCGGGCCGGCCGCGCGCGGACGGTCGCGGCCGGCCGGCGCCCCGGAGGGGGCCGCCGCCGGGGCGGCGACCCGCGCGCGGGTGCCGGGCGCGACGCTGCTGGTGGCGGTCTTCGGCCTGATCGCCGCGTGCACGGCGTACGGGGAGGGCGCCCTCGCGGAGTGGGGGCCGCTGCACATCCAGCAGGACCTGCACGGCGGCCCCGGGGTCGCCGCCGCCGGCTACGCGTGCGTGGCGCTGGCGATGGCGATCGGGCGGCTGTCGGGCACGGCGCTGCTCGAACGGTTCGGGCAGACCCGGGCGCTGGTGCTGGGCGGGCTCACCGCGTGCGCGGGGATGCTGGTCGGCGCGCTCGCGCCGTACACCCCGCTGGTGATGGCCGGGTTCGCGGTGACCGGCTTCGGCCTCGCCAACCTCTTCCCCACCGCCATCGCGCGGGCCGGCGAGCTGACCGGGCCGAGCGGGGTGGCCGCCGCCTCCACCCTCGGCTACGGCGGCATGCTCCTCGGCCCGCCCTCGATCGGCTTCCTCACCGACGCGTTCGGCCTGCCGACCGCGCTGACGACGGTCGCCGCGCTGGCCGCGCTGGCCGCCCTCATAGCCTTCACCACGCGGGGCGGCGGCGCCGCGGCACGCCGCCGGTCCGCCGCGCACGTCCGGGTTTGACGAACATCACAGGCGCCCGGGCGGCGATCCGGCGGCATGCTGGTGAACCCACCCGCAGGCCCGAGGAGGAGCGATGCGCCTACCCGCCTGGGCGGTCCACGCCGTCCGGCCCGTCCACCGCGAGCGCGTGTCCCGAATCTACCTGGGCGTGGTGGCGGTCGCCCTGGTGCTGATGCTGCTGGACAGCGCGGTGCTCTCCAGCAGCGGCACGTCCCTGACCGGTGTGCTGCTGTTGCTGCTGACGCTGCCCTGGACGCCGGCGCTCTTCGCGCTGTACGCGGCCGTCAGCGGCGCCTCGGCGCAGTCCACCGCGTACGGCTGGTCGGGCTGGACCGTGACGCTGGTCGCGGCCGTGGTCTCCGCGCTGCTCAACGCGGTGCTGCTGGGCTGGGCCGCCCGGGTGCGGCGGCGGCGCGCGCCGGTGGCGGGAACTCGGCGGAACTCCGCCGGTGCCCGTTCCTGCAGCCGGCAGGATCCGCGCTCATGGAGACTGCCGGATTCATCGAAGTGCTGCGCCGCGAGGGCCTGTTGCTGGCCGACACCGCCGACAGGGCCGGGCTGGACGCACCGGTGCCGCCCTGCCCGGGGTGGCGGGTGCGGGACCTGGTGCGGCACACCGGGGCGGTGCACCGCTGGGCGACCGGGTTCGTCGCGGAGGGGCGCAAGGAACCGGGCGCCTTCGACGACTCGGCCCCGGGCGACGCGGAGCTGACGCGGTGGTACCGGGAGCGACTGGAGGAGCTGGTCGACGCGCTCGGGGCGGCCCCGCAGGACCTGGAGTGCTGGTACTTCCTGCGGGCGCCGTCCGCGCTCGCCTTCTGGTCGCGGCGTCAGGCGCACGAGGTGACCGTCCACCGGGCCGACGCCCAGGCGGCGCTGGGCGACCCGATCTCCCCGGTCGACGCGGACTTCGCCTCGGACGGCGTGGACGAACTGCTCAGCGGCTTCCACGGCAGGAGGCACAGCAAGCTCCGCACGCCGCATCCGGGCACGCTGCGGGTACGCGCGACGGACACCGGCGCCGACTGGCTGATGCGGCTGTCGCCGCAGTCCCCGGTGATCGAGCCCGGCGCGGGCGGGCACGCGGACTGCACGGTGAGCGGCACGGCGGCGGAGCTGTACGTCGCGCTGTGGAACAGGACGCCCGGCGAGTCGCTGACGGTGGAGGGCGACGCGGCGCTGCTGGAGGCGTTCCGCCGGACCGGCGCGATCAACTGAAGTCGCGGGCGCGCCCGGCGCAGCACCCACGGGCGCGCCCGGCGGCCGGCTACCGCGGCGAGGGCTCCGGGCCGTCAGCCCCGGGGCGCTGCCGCCAGGCCGCCGGGGAGCATCCGCTCCAGGACGGCGAGGTGGCCGGGGCGCGCCTTCTCGTAGCGCTCGCGGCCGGCCGGAGTGAGGGCGACCCGCACGCCGCGCCGGTCCTCGCTGCATATGCAGCGCTCGACCAGGCCCTCCTTCTCCAGGCGGGCGACCAGGCGGGACAGCGCGCTCTGGCTCAGATGGACGCGGTCGGCGAGTTCCTGCACGCGGAAGGAGCAGTCCTCGGAGTCGGCCGAGTCTCCGGCGGCGAGCACGTCGAGCACCTCGAAGTCGCTGGCGCCCAGTCCGAACCTGTGCAGCTCGCGGTCGATCTCGCATGCCGTGCGGGCGTGAACGGCGAGGATCTCCCGCCACTCCGCCTCAAGCGAACGCGCACCCTTGTCGCCGGTCATGTCGCCGAGGGTAGCAGAAAACGGACCCGTATGCACGAGAATTAAATGCGCTTGCATTCGATGCGCGTGCATGTAAGTGTGTCACCCATGACCTCTCCGTCATCAACGTCAACCACCGTCCCCCGCGCCGAAGAGCGCTGGACCGCCCTGCAGTGGGGCACCCTCTTCGTGCTGTGCGCAGCCCTGTTCCTCGACGCCCTCGACGTCTCCATGGTCGGCGTCGCACTGCCCTCCATCGGCCACGACCTGGACCTGTCCACGTCCTCCCTCCAGTGGGTCGTCAGCGGCTACGTCCTCGGCTACGGCGGCCTGCTGCTGCTCGGCGGCCGGGCCGCGGACCTGCTCGGCCGGCGCCGGGTGTTCCTGACCGCGCTCGCGGTCTTCGCCGTCGCCTCGCTGCTCGGCGGCCTCGTGGACTCCGGCGAGCTGCTGATCGCCACCCGCTTCATCAAGGGCCTCAGCGCCGCGTTCACCGCGCCCGCGGGCCTGTCCATCATCACCACCAGCTTCGCCGAGGGCCCGGTCCGCAACCGGGCGCTGACCATCTATTCCAGCTGCGGCGCCACCGGCTTCTCGATGGGCCTGGTGCTCTCCGGCTTCCTCACCGAGGCGGGCTGGCGCTGGACCATGCTGCTGCCGGCCCCCGTCGCCGTCATCGCCCTGCTCGCCGGTCTGAAGCTGATCCCGAAGAGCCCCCGCGAGCGCGGTGAGGGCCGCGGCTACGACCTCCCGGGGGCGGTCACAGGCACCGGGGCGATGCTGCTCCTGGTGTTCACGGTCGTCTCGGCGGCCGACGCCGGCTGGGCCTCGCTGCGCACCCTCGGCTCCTTCGCCGCGGTGGCCGTGCTGCTCGCCGCCTTCGTCACCGTGGAACAGCGGTCGTCCCACCCGCTGATCCGGCTCGGTGTGTTCCGCGTCGCCGGTCAGGTCCGGGCCAACATCGGCGCGGCCACCTTCTTCGGCTCCTACGTGGCCTTCCAGTTCCTGGTCACGCAGTACCTGCAGAACGTCCTGGGCTACAGCGCGATGCAGACCGCCCTGGCGTTCCTGCCGGCCGGCGCGCTGGTGGCGATCCTGTCCACCCGGATGGGCCCGATCGTCGACCGCTTCGGCACCCCGCGGGTGATCACCTTCGGCTTCACCGCCCTGGTCGTCGGCTATGTGCTGTTCCTGCGCATCAACCTGCACCCGAGCTACGCCGCGGTCATCCTGCCCTCGATGCTGCTGCTCGGCGCCGCCTTCGCCACGGCCTTCCCGTCCCTGAACATTCAGGCCACCAACGGCGTCAAGGACAACGAGCAGGGCATGGTCTCCGGCCTGCTCAACACCTCCTTCCAGGTCGGCGGCGCGATCTTCCTCGCCGTCGTCACCGCCGTGGTCACCGCCCACACCGGTCACGGCGGCGGCAAGCAGGCCGTCCTGGACAGCTACCGGCCCGGCCTGTGGGTGATCACCGGGATCGGAGTGCTGGGTCTGCTGGTGACCGTCTCCGGCCTGCGCCGCCGGCGTCCCTCGTACGGCCTGCTGGTCGCCTCCTCCGCGACCGAGCCGATCCGCGAGCAGCAGGTCGACGCGACGCGCGACGACGCGCAGGTGGCCGCGCGCGACTGACCCGGCGCCCGCGCGGGAGGCGTGCCCGCACCCTCCCGTCCGTCCCTGATCCGTCCCTGATGTGACCTGATCCGTCCCGTTCCACCGGTCGCCGTCGCGGTCCCCCGCGGCGGCGACCGCGCATGTCCGGGGCCGGCGGGAGGCGGGACCCCCGGGCGACCGGAAGGGTCCCTGGTCCGCGCGAGGCGGCACCCGTCAGCCCGTCCAGCCGGGCCCCGTCAGCCCAGCCAGCCGGGCCGGACCAGGCCGGACTCGTAGGCGAGCACGACCAGTTGCGCCCGGTCGCGGGCGCCGAGCTTGACCATGGTCCGGCTGACGTGGGTCTTCGCGGTGAGCGGGCTGACCACCAGCCGGCGGGCGATCTCCTCGTTGGTAAGACCGATGCCGACCAGGGCCATCACCTCGCGTTCGCGCTCGGTGAGCCGGTCCAGGCCGGCCGCCGCCGCGGGCTCCTTGGAGCGCGCGGCGAACTCGGCGATCAGCCGGCGGGTCACTCCGGGCGACAGCAGGGCGTCGCCGGCGACCACCGCGCGGACGGCCCGCAGGAGTTCGGCCGGCTCGGTGTCCTTGACCAGGAAGCCGGAGGCGCCCGACCTGATCGCCTCGAAGACGTACTCGTCCAGCTCGAAGGTGGTCAGGACGACGACCCTGACAGCGGCAAGCGCCGCGTCGTCGGTGATCCGCCGGGTCGCGGCCAGCCCGTCCGTCAGCGGCATCCGGATGTCCATCAGCACGACGTCCGGGGTCAGCGCGCGCACCTGGCGCAGCGCCTCCTCGCCGTCCGCCGCCTCGCCGACCACCTCGATGTCCTGCTGCGCGTCCAGCAGCGCCCGGAACCCGGCGCGGACCAGCGCCTGGTCGTCGGCCAGCACGACGCGGATCATCGTCGCTCCTCGGTGTCGCCCGGCTCCGGCCGCCCCGGCTCCGGTTCCTGCCACGGCTGTGGTGACGGCTCCGCCCGAACCGGCTCCGGCTCCGGCCCGGGCCCTTCAGGGGCCGGCTCGGGCCGGGCGAACGGAAGCGTGGCCCGCACGGCGAAGCCGCCGTCGGCGCGCGGGCCCGCCTCGACGGCCCCGCCGAGCGCCGCGGCCCGCTCGCGCATCCCCACCAGGCCGTTCCCGCCGCCGCCGTCCCCGCCGGCCGCCGCGGGACCGTCGTCGTCCACCCGCACCTCGACGCACCCGGCGTCGTAGCGCATCCGGACCCGCGCGGTGCGCGACCCCGAGTGGCGCACGACGTTCGTCAGCGCCTCCTGGACGATGCGGAAGGCGGCCAGGTCGACGCCCGGGGGCAGCGGCCCGCGCCGGCCCTCGACCGCGACGTCCACGACGAGACCCGCCGCCGCGGCCTGCTCGGTCAGCTCGGACAGCCGGTCGAGGCCGGGGGCGGGCGCCCGCGGCGCGTCCCCCGGCGCGCGCAGCGTGCCCAGCACCTGCCGGACCTCGCCGAGCGCCTCCTTGCTCGCGGCCTTGATCGTGGTCAGCGCGGTGCGGGCCTGCTCGGGGCGTTCGTCCATCAGGGCCAATGCGACGCCCGCCTGCACATTGATCAGCGAGATGCTGTGGGCGAGCACGTCGTGCAGCTCCCGGGCGATCCGCAGCCGCTCCTCGTCGGCGCGGCGGCGCTCGGCCTCCGCGCGCTCCCGGCGTTCGCGGGCGATCCGCTCGCGCCGCACCCGGTACAGCTCGGCGGCGGCGAGCACGGCCAGCAGCCAGGCCGCGCCGCCGGAGAGCGTGGTCCACGACGCGGCCCGGTCGTGGGCGGGCGGCAGCCAGCGGTAGAGCCAGGCGCCCACCGCCACATGACCGGCCAGCACCGCCGCGGCCACCGCGAACACGGCCCTGCGCCGCCCGGCGGCGACCGCCGTGAAGACGGCGACGACGAAGCTCGCGAACACCGGACCCCACGGGTAGCCGAGCGCGACGTACAGCAAAGTCGCCCCGCCGACGCCCGCGGTCACCAGGACGGGCCGGCGGCGGCGCAGGAGCAGCAGCGCGGGCCCGGCCAGCAGCAGGGCGTAGCCGAGGCCGTCGAGCGGCACCCGCTGGCTCTGGTGGCGGCCGGCCACGCTGCTGCCGACCACCTGGAGCACGGCCAGCAGGAGCGGCGCGAGCCACACCGGCCGCCCCGCCGACCCCCGGCGACGCCGCGGCGGGGCGGCCGGCTCCTGATAGGTCATGGCTCTCACGCTAGACGTGCCCGGCCCCGCGTGGCGTCCGCCGGCCGGGGGCTTCCCGGCTACTACCCGGAGAGTACGGGCCCGGGCGCGCGCCGACCGCGGCACGGCGGCCGGATTCCGCGGGCGACCGGCGCGGGCGCGACAGCGGCGTGCCGCGTCGTACCCCCGCGGGCGGCCGGGTCAGGCGCGGTCGAACGCCTCCAGCGCGCGGCGGGCCAGCGGGCGGGTGCGGACCAGCTCCGCGAGCGAGGTCTTGCCCCGGGTGATCCCGGCGAAGGCCCGCCAGGCCGGCGGGAAGTTGGTGAGCACCGCGTGCAGCAGCCCGGGCCGCTTCTCGAACAGCGCCAGCATGCGGCGGCCGACGCCCATCTCGACGCCGAGGCCCGCCTTGACCGCGAAGGCGTAGTTGAGCGCCTGCCGGCGGGCGTCCACCGCGTCGTGGGACTCGGCGATCCGCACCGCCCACTCCCCCGCGAGCCGGCCGGAGCGCAGCGCGTAGGAGATGCCCTCGCGGGTCCACGGTTCGAGCAGGCCCGCGGCGTCGCCGCAGACCAGCACCCGGCCGCGGGACAGCGGCGAGTCGTCGGTGCGGCAGCGGGTCAGGTGCCCGGAGGAGACGCTCGGCTCGAAGCCGGCCAGGCCGAGGCGGGCGATGAAATCGTCCAGGTAGCGCTTGGTGGCGCCGCCGTCGCCGCGGGCCGAGATCACGCCCACGGTCAGGGAGTCGCCCTTGGGGAAGACCCAGCCGTAGCTGCCCGGCAGCGGCCCCCAGTCGATGTGCACCCGGCCGGCCCAGTCGTCGGCGACCGACGGCGGCACCGGGATCTCGAACTCCAGGCCGAGGTCGACCTGGTCGAGCTTGACCCCGACATGGGCTCCTATCCGGCTGGCGCTGCCGTCGGCGCCGACCACCGCGCGGGCGTAGACGATCTCCTCCTGCCGGCCGTCCTTGCGGCCGTCGGCCGGGGCGTCCTCCTCGCCGTCGGCCCGGCCGTTCCCGCCGGTGGTCAGGACGACGGCGACGGTGCGCCGGTCGGGGACGCCCGGTCCGTGCTGCTCGACCCGGGAGACGGTCACGCCGGTGCGCACCTCGGCGCCCGCCTCGCGCGCGGCGTCGACCAGCCCGGCGTCGAACTCGGGGCGGTTGATCAGCCCGAAGAGCATCTGCCGGGAGCGCTTGGTGCGGGTCAGCCGGCCGTTGAGGCTGAAGGTGACCGCGTGCACCCGGTCGCGCAGCGGCAGTTCGAAGCCGGGCGGCAGCGAGTCCCGGGACGGCCCGATGATCCCGCCGCCGCAGGTCTTGTAACGCGGCAGCTCGGACTTCTCCAGCAGCAGGACCCGGCGGCCGGTCACCGCGGCCGCGTGTGCGGCCGAGGCTCCGGCGGGACCCGCGCCGATCACCACGACGTCCCAGACCACGGGGGCCCCGCCGTCCTCCGTGCCGCCGTCCTGCGCCGCCTGCTCACCGCTCACGTCTGTTTCCGCTCCTGATCGGCCCGTTCGGCCGCCTCGTGCTGACCTGGCTGTTCACGCATCCTATGCGCCCGAGGAGAACTCCTCGCTGTGGCACCATCGGCAGGGTGCCGTCGCGGACGCCAACCGCCGCGGCGCCCCGGGGATTCCCCGGACCGCCCCACCCGGCCCACCGTGCAAGGAGTTCTCATGTCGTCCGTTCCGCTCTCCGAGGCCGTGGCCGCGCTGATCCCGCGGGCCAAGACCGAACTGGCCGAACTGGTGGCGTTCGCCTCGGTCGCCGACTGGCGGCAGTTCCCGAAGAGCGAGTCGCAGAAGGCGGCCTCCTGGATCGCCGACGCGCTGCGCGCGGAGGACTTCCGGGACGTGGAGGTGCTCGACACCCCCGACGGCACCCAGTCGGTCTACGGCTACCTGCCCGGCCCCGCCGACGCGCCGACGGTCCTGCTGTACGCGCACTACGACGTGCAGCCGCCGCTGGACGAGTCGCGGTGGCTGTCGCCGCCGTTCGAACTGACCGAGCGCGACGGCCGCTGGTACGGCCGCGGCGCGGCGGACTGCAAGGGCGGCGTGCTGATGCACCTGACCGCGCTGCGGGCGCTGCGCGGGCAGGGCGGCGTGCCGGTCAACGTCAAGGTGATCGTGGAGGGTTCCGAGGAGCAGGGCACCGGCGGCCTGGAACGCTACGCCGAGCAGCACCCGGGGCTGCTGGCCGCCGACGCGATCGTCATCGGCGACGCGGGCAACTTCCGGCTGGGCCTGCCCACGGTGACCTCCGCGCTGCGCGGCATGGTGGTCGCCGAGGTGCGGGTGAACACCCTCCAGGGCAACCTCCACTCGGGGATGTTCGGCGGCGCGGCGCCGGACGCGCTGGCCGCCCTGATCCACATGCTCGCCTCGCTGCGCGACGAGACCGGCGCCACCACCATCGACGGCCTCGACGGGGGCGGCGAGTGGCCCGGCATCGCCTACGACGAGGCGGACTTCCGGCAGGACGCCAAGGTGCTGGACGGCGTCGGCCTGATCGGCACCGGCGGCGTCTCGGACCGGCTGTGGGCCCGCCCGGCGGTGACGGTCCTGGGCATCGACGCCCCGCCGGTGGTCGGCGCGACCCCGTCGGTGCAGGCCAGCGCGGGCGCGCTGGTCAGCGTGCGCATCCCGCCGGGGGTGGACGCGGTCCGCACCGGCGAGGCGCTGCGCGCCCACCTGACCGCCGCGGCCCCCTGGGGCGCCAAGGTCGAGGTGACGCTGGGCGGCAGCGGCCAGCCGTTCGCCGCGGACACCGGCAGCCCGGCGTACGCGGCGATGGCCGAGGCGATGCGGGAGGCGTACGGGCGGGAGATGGCCGAGGCGGGCAACGGCGGCTCGATCCCGCTGTGCAACACCCTGGCGGGCCTCTACCCGCGCGCCGAGTTCCTGCTGATCGGGCTGAGCGAGCCCGAGGCGGCGATCCACGCGGTCAACGAGAGCGTCTCGCCGCAGGAGTTGGAGAAGCTCGCGCTCACCGAGGCGCTGTTCCTGCGCCGCTACGCCGCAGCGCACTCCGCGACCCAGGGCGTCTGAGGCCGCGGGCGGCGCCGGTCCGGCGGCCGGACCGACGCCGCCCGAGCCGATCACTCGGCGGGGTGGCCCGCCTCCAGGTGCAGCGGCCGCCCCTGCTCGCGGGCGCGCAGCGCCCAGCGCAGCCGGTCCAGGCGCACCGGCGGCAGCATGTCCGCCGCCTCGTCCTCGGTGACGAACCGCCAGTCGCGCAGCTCCGAGCGCGGCAGCAGCAGCCGGCCGATGTCGGCGGTGGGCACCCGGCCGCCGTCGAACAGCAGCCGCATCCCCCCGTAGCCGGGCGGGCGCGGCGGCTCCCAGTCCACGACCAGCAGCTCCAGGCCGCCGGTCAGCTCCAGGCCCAGCTCCTCGGCGACCTCCCGCCGGCCCGCAGCGGCGACTCGCCGCGCTCGACGACGCCGCCGGGGAACTCCCAGCCCGGCTTGTAGGTGGGGTCGACCAGCAGCACCCGGTCGTCGTCGTCGAACAGCAGCACCCCGGCGGCCAGCGTCTCGGCGCGCGGCTGCGGCGTCTGCACGATTCCGCACGAGCCCTCCCCGCCGCCCACCGCCTCGGCGATCCGCGCGGCGGTCTGCGCCGGGGTCAGGTCCGCGGTCCGCACGGTGTACGCGTCGCGGGCCAGCCAGCCCAGCGCGGCCCGGTAGTCGGGGATGCGCTCCAGCGCCCACCGGCGCGCCGCCTCCGCGGCGGCCGGGGCCTGGCCGGGATCGGCCGGCCGCGCCGCGATCCGCTCGCGCAAAATCGTTTCTCCTGGCTCCAGCAGCACATGCCGGACATCGATGCCGCGCGCCGCGAGGCCGCCGAAGATCTCGTCGCGGTGCTCCTGGGCGAGCAGGGTCATCGGCGTCACCAGCACGCCGCCGACCTCGTCGAGCAGCGCGGCGGCGCTCTCGATCACCAGGCGGCGCCAGACGGGGAGGTCCTGGTAGTCGGTGACGTCCTCGAGCCGCTTCTCGGGCAGCAGGCGGCGCAGGCAGTCGCCGACGGCCTCGGGCTCGTAGAGCGTGCTGTCCGGTACCAGGTCCAGCAGCTCGCGCGCGGCGTGGGACTTGCCGGCGCCGAACGCCCCGTTCAGCCAGATGATCACGGTGCCCCCTTCTCCGTAGACCCCTACGAATTGCCCGGATCATCGGCCCCACCAAACGCCGCGCTCGTCTCGCCGGTCCCCGGCCGCCCGCCCACCCCCTGGAACATCCAGCGTTCTGCTGACGCCCCCCTGTGCCGGTCGGGCCCGACCCCTGCGAGAACCAGGCGCACCAGACCCGCGAGTTCAACGGGCGGGGGCAGGAAAAAACGGGCGACGCCCGGGAGCGGCGGCTCGACGCGCAGGCAGCGCGGACACCGCCCCGGGGCGGGGGCGCGACGCCGAGGCGGTCGGGGAGGTCAGGCCGCGGCGGCCGGCGTGAACCCGTCCAGGCGGAGCGACTCCGCCGCGGCAGCCGCCGCCCCCACCATCCCCGCATCCGTCCCGAGCTTCGCCGGCACCACCTCCACGCCGGCCGCGAAGGACAACGTCGCGTACCGCGTCAGATGCTCCCGCAGCGGATCGAAGAGGATCGGCCCCGCGTTGGCCACCCCGCCCCCGATCACCGCCACGTTGATCTCCACCAGCGTGGCCGTCGCCGCGATCCCCGCCGCCAGCGCCTGCGCCGCCCGGTCGAAGGACGCGAGCGCCACCCGGTCCCCCGCCCGCGCCGACTCCGCGACCGCCGCGGCCGTCGGCGCGACGCCCGCCGGCGGGCGCCACCCCGCGCCCACCGCGCGCCGCGCGATGTTCGGCCCGCTGGCGATCCGCTCCACGCAGCCGCGCGACCCGCACGGGCACAGGTCCCCGTCGAGGTCGATGCTGATGTGCCCGATGTGGCCCGCGTTGCCGGTCGGACCGGGCAGCAGCGCGCCGCCGAGCACCAGACCGCCGCCGACCCCGGTGGAGACGACCATGCACAGCGCGTTGTCGTAGCCGCGCGCCGCGCCCTGCCAGTGCTCGGCCGCGGTCATGGCGACGCCGTCGCCGGTGAGCGCCACCGGCAGCCCGCCGGAGGCGTGCTCGATCCGGGAGACGAGGGGGAAGTCGCGCCAGCCGGGCACGTTGACCGGGCTGACCGTGCCGTGCTGGGCGTCCACCGGGCCCGCGCTGCCGATCCCGACCGCGATCGTGGCCGGCCACACCGGCGCGGCCCGCAGCTCGTCCAGCACCTCGGTGACCGCGCCGAGCACGGTCTCGCCGTCCGGCGTCACCGGCGTCGGCCGCAGCGCTCTGACCAGGAGTTGCCCTTCGGCGTCGACGAGCGCCCCGGCGATCTTCGTGCCGCCGATGTCCAATGCGGCCACGAGTGGACCGGTCGCGCCGTGGGGGTGCATCGCTCGGGGTTCTCCTTCTTCCGTCATCCGTCTGTAGCCGCTGGCATACCGCGGAAAACATGCCGGTAAGCGGTTTCGTACCGCCAGGGTTCCCCAGTGGAAAACCCAGGAGTAGTCTCGCCTGTCCCTGACAACGTTGTCCATCTCTTGCCGCAGGGAATACTACGATCGTGACCCAAACACCTGGACGTACCCCCCGGCCCACCATGAAGGATGTCGCCGCCCGCGCGGGCGTCGGACTCAAGACGGTGTCCCGTGTGGTGAACGAGGAGCCGGGCGTCACCCCCGACACCGTCGCCCGGGTCCAGGCGGCCATCGACGCGCTCGGCTTCCGGCGCAACGACAGCGCCCGCCTGCTGCGCACCCGGCGCACCTCCAGTGTCGGGCTGGTGCTCGAGGACCTCGCCGACCCCTTCTACGCGCCGCTGAGCCGCGCGGTGGAGGACGTGGCGCGCTCGCACGGCGCACTGCTGTTCACCGGTTCCAGCGCGGAGGACCCGCGGCGCGAGCAGGAGCTGGTGCTGGCGTTCTGCGCGCGCCGGGTGGACGGCCTGGTGGTGGTGCCCGCCAGCGAGGACCACCGGTATCTGGTGCCGGAGATGGACGCGGGGGTGGCCACGGTGTTCGTCGACCGCCCGGCCGGCCGGGTGGACGCGGACGTGGTGCTGACCGACAATGCGGGCGGCACCAGGGACGGCGTCGCGCACCTCATCGCCCACGGCCATCGCAGGATCGGCTTCATCGGCGACCAGCCGGGCATCCACACCGCGAGCGAGCGGCTGCGCGGCTACCGCGAGGCGATGGCCGCCGCCGGCATCGACGTCCGGCCGGAGTGGTACGCGATGGGGCCGACGACCCCGGACCGGGTGCGCGCGGTGCTCAACTCGATGCTCAGCGGACCCGAGCCGGTGACCGCGCTGTTCGCCGGCAACAACCGCGTCACGGTCACCGCGGTGCGGGTGCTGTCGGGCAGGCCGCGCCCGGTCGCCCTGGTCGGCTTCGACGACTTCGAGCTGGCCGACCTGCTCAACCCGGCGGTGACGGTGGTCGCGCAGGACTCCCCCGGCCTCGGCCGCACCGCGGCGCAGCTGCTCTTCCGGCGGCTGGACGGCCTCACCACCGACGCCCCGACCCGCACCGAGCTGCCGGCGCGGCTGATCGCCCGCGGCTCGGGCGAGATCCCGCCGGCGGAGTGAGGGGGCGGGCCGCCGTCTGACCGGCCGCGCCCTCACCGGTCCACAGGGCACCGGTCCACACGGCACCGGTCCAGGGGCCGTCGATCCAGGGGCCGCCGGTCCGCGACCGGCCGGCCTGCGGCTCACCGGCCGTCGGCGCGGGCGGCGGCGGGCCGGGAGGCGGTCCGGCGGCCGGCCAGGTCGTCCAGGGCGGCCCGGTCGAGTCCGGTCGCGGCGGCGACCTCGGCGGCGTCCACCGCGCCGCAGTCCAGGCCGCGCAGCAGCTGGTCGCTGAGGGCGCGGGCGGTGGCGGGCTCGTCCATGACGTCGCCCGCGGTCCTGGCGACGTAGGCCGCCAGGCGCGCCGCGGCGGCGGGCAGGCCCTCGCGGTGGAAGGCGTAGACGGCGGCGTAGCGGGTCGGCAGGTGGCCGGGGTGCATGTCCCAGCCCTGGTAGTACGCGCGGGCCAGGGAGCGCCGCACCAGGCCGTAGTGCAGTCGCCAGGCCGCGTGCACCTGTCGCGCGGGCCCGATCGGCAGGACGTTGGTGGAGCCGTCGGACAGCCGTACGCCGGTCCCGGCGGCGGCGACCTGCATGACGGCCTTGGCGTGGTCGGCGGCGGGGTGGTCGAGCGACTGGTGGGCGGCGCCGACGCCGCAGGCCGCGCTGTAGTCGTAGGTGCCGTAGTGCAGTGCGGTGGCGCGCCCCCGCGCGGCGTCGATGAGCAGCGGCACGGTCGCGGTACCGCCGGGGCCGATCACGGCCTGCGGGGTCTCGATCTGGATCTCGAAGCCGATCCGCCCCTCGGGCAGGCCGGCGGCCTGCTCGAACTGCGCGCACAGCTCAGCCATCGCGGCCACCTGGGCGGGGAAGCTGACCTTGGGCAGCGTCAGGGTGAGCCCGCCGGGCAGGCCGCCGTGGTCGAGCAGGGCGGTCAGGAAGAGGTCGAGGGTCCGGATGCCCCGGTCGCGGACGGCCGCCTCCATGCTCTTCAGACGGATGCCGACGTACGGCGGCGCGGTGCCGTCGGCGCTCGTCGCGGCCACCGCGTGGGCGGCGGCGAGGGCCGCGGCGTCCTCGTCGGCGTCGGGGCGGTGGCCGTAGCCGTCCTCGAAGTCGATGCGCAGGTCCTCGACGGGCTCGCGGCGCAGCTTGGCGCGCATCCGGTCGTGGACCTCGGCGGCGAGGGCGTCGGGCAGGCCGAGCACGGCGGCGAGGGCCGCGGCGTCGGGCGCGTGCGCGTCGAGCGCGGCGAGCGCCTGGTCGCCCCAGGAGCGCACGGTGGCGGCGGTGTAGACGTCGGCCGGCACGTAGACGGTGTGCACGGGCTGCCGGGTGGGCGGCTCGCCGGGGTAGCGGCGGGCCAGTTCGGCGTCGGTGGCGGCGAGCGCCGCGCCGAGCCGTTCGCGTACGGAATCCGCCAGCGTGGTGCCGCCCGCCTGGGCCATGGGTGCCTCCGCCTCTCAAGAACTTCAACAGTTCGTTGAAGCGGACGCTAGCCGGGGCCCGGAGGCGGGTCAACTGGCCGCGGGCGGATTCGGCGACATGCCGCGGCCCCCGTGCGCCGGGAGGCGTACGGGGGCCGTGCGGCACACGGGCGGTGGTGTGCCCGGGTGGCGTGTTGTGGGGTCAGCCCTTGCGGGCGGTGATCTCCTCGGTCAGCTGCGGGACCACCTGGAACAGGTCACCCACCACCCCGAAGTCCACCAGATCGAAGATCGGCGCCTCCGCGTCCTTGTTCACCGCCACGATCGTCTTCGACGTCTGCATCCCCGCACGATGCTGGATCGCCCCCGAAATACCATTCGCGATGTACAACTGCGGCGACACCGACTTACCCGTCTGCCCCACCTGGTTCGCATGCGGATACCACCCCGCGTCCACCGCCGCCCGCGACGCACCCACCGCAGCCCCCAGCGCATCCGCCAACGCCTCGATCACCGCGAAATTCTCCGCACCGTTCACCCCCCGACCACCCGACACCACGATCGCCGCCTCCGTCAGCTCCGGACGCCCCGTCGACGCCCGCGGCGTCCGCGACACCACCCGCGTCCCCCGCGCCGACTCCCCGAACTCCACCGCCAACTCCTCCACCACACCCGCGGCAGCAGCAACCTCCACCGGCGCCGCATTCGGCTTCACCGCCACCACCGGCACCCCCCGCGTCACCCGCGACACCGCCGTGAACGACGCAGCGAACACCGACTGCACCGCCACCACACCACCCCCACCCCCACCGTCACCGTCACCGGGGCGCACGTCCACCGCATCGGTGATCACCCCCGACCCCAGCCGCAACGCCAACCGCGCCGCGACCTCCTTGCCCTCCCCCGACGACGACACCAACACCGCCACCGGCCCCACAGCCTCCACCGCCGCCTGCAACGCATCCACCTTCGGCACCACCAGGAACTCCGCGAACTCCGGCGCATCCGCCACCAGAACCCGCACCGCCCCGTGCTCCCCCAGCACCCGCGCCGCAGCCCCACCCCCCGGCCCCAGATGCACCGCCACCGGCTCACCCAACCGCCGCGCCAACGTCAACAACTCCAACGTCGGCTTACGCACCACACCATCAACATGATCGACAACAACCAGCACGTCAGCCATCAGAATCGTTCTCCTGCGCATTCAGGGAGGGCCGGCGGCCTGCGCCGCCGCAGCCAACTCGGGGTCGGGCCATACGGGGGATGGATCGGGGTGAGACAGATCAGCCGGGCCGAACGGGCCGGCTTCGGCCGTCGGCCTCGACGGCTCAGATGAACTTCTGGTTCGCCAGGAACTCCGCGAGCTGCCTACCGCCCTCGCCCTCGTCCTTCACGATCGTGCCCGCCGTACGCGCCGGACGCGCCGCCACCGACTCCACCGCACTCCACGCCCCCGCAAGCCCCACCTCACCGGCATCGATCCCCAGATCGGCCAGACCCCACGACTCCACCGGCTTCTTCTTCGCCGCCATGATCCCCTTGAACGACGGATACCGCGCCTCACCGGACTGATCGGTCACCGACACCACCGCCGGCAACGCCGCCTCCAACTCCACACTGGCCGCATCACCGTCCCGCCGCCCCGACACCACCCCACCGGCCACCGACACCCGCGACAGCAACGTCACCTGCGGCACCCCCAACCGCTCCGCCAACAACGCCGGCACCACACCCCCCGTCCCGTCCGTCGACGCCATCCCCGTCACCACCAGATCGAACCCCACCCGCTCGACCACCCTGGCCAGCACCAACGACGTACCGATCACATCCGTACCGTGCAGCCCCTCGTCCTCCACATGCACACCCCGGTCCGCACCCATCGACAACGCCTTGCGCACCGCGTCCCGCGCATCCCCAGGACCCACCGTCACCACGGTCACCTCGGCATCCCCCGCCGACTCCGCGATCTGCAACGCCTGCTCCACCGCATACTCGTCCAACTCCGACAGCAGACCGTCCACAGCCTCACGATCAGTCGTCAGATCCTCAGCGAAACGACGATCACCCGTGGCATCGGGCACATACTTCACAGCCACTACGATCCTCAAGCTCACGTCAGCTCCTACTGCGTCGTCGTCCTGCACGTGTTCGTCCACTGCCCGGTCATCGGCAGCATAGGCGTCCGCCACCGCGGGTCCCGACCGGGACGCGGCGAGTGCCCCGACGGATATATTACTCGTCAGTACATCGAGGCGGCGCCGCACGTGCAAGGGCTGTGGACTGTGACGTGCCCGACGCCGCGACGGCGTCGGGCACGGCACGGCCCACAGCCCGTGAGGCGGTCGGTGATGCGGCCGGTCAGGCGGCCGGCAGGGCCGCGGCGATCGCGGCGATGACGTCGGCTTTGCGCGGCTGGCCGGCCGCGCGGCGGACCACCTCGCCGCCCGCGTCCAGCACCAGGACGGTGGGGGTCTTCACGACGCCGAGGCGGCGCACCAGGTCGAGGTGCGCCTCCGCGTCGATCTCGACGTGCCGCACGCCGTCGACCATGCCGGCCACGTCGGACAGCACCCGGCGGGTGGCCCGGCAGGGCGCACAGAAGGCGGTGGAGAACTGCACCAGGGTGGCCCGCTCCCCCAGCGGTCCGCCCAGTTCCGCGGCGGTCAGCCGCTCGCCGCTGTCCTTGGCCCGCACTCGAACCCTCCCGTTCCCGCGCCGGTGCACGATCCCGAAGGCGGTGGCGAGGGCGAGCACGGCGGCGCAGACGACCAGTCCCGTCATCGCCGTCCTCTCCTCGCGCCGGAGCGCCTCGTCGCGGGCGCGTGCGCGGGCGCCTCGGTCCACCTCACCCCGGGGACGGACCTCCCGTCCATCCCCGCACGTCCAGCGTTCACACGACCGCAATGATTCCCCGGGCGGCGGCGGGCCGTCCCCGGGGGATGATGCACGGCATGGAGATCGACGTCCGGGGGCCGCGGTTCGGCGCCGCCCTCACGACCGTGGTGCTGGTCGCGGTCCTGCTGACGGGCAGCGGCTGGCTGCTGCTCGCGCAGACCGCGGTGTTCGCGGTGGGCGCCGTGGCCGGGGTGCAGCGGTCGCCGTACGGCTGGGTGTTCCGCACGCTGGTACGGCCCCGGCTGGGGCCGCCGCCGGCCACCGAGGACGCCGCGCCCCCGCGCTTCGCGCAGGGCGTGGGCCTGCTCTTCGCCGCCCTCGGCACGGTCGGCTACCTGGCCGGGCCGCGGTGGCTGGGCCTGGCGGCGACCGGGTGCGCCCTGGCCGCCGCCTTCCTCAACACGGTGTTCGCGTACTGCCTGGGCTGCGAGATGTATCTGCTGCTCAGGCGTGCGACGAGTCCTGCCCGCTGAGAGCCGGGCCCTGACGGCCCGGGCGCGATGCCCGGACACCGGCGGCCGGGCATCGCGGGCCGGCCCACCGCGGGCCCGCGTGCCGGGCCTTCAGGCCGCCATCTCCTCGGCGACCGCGGCGGCGAACGCGTCGACGTCCGCCTCGGTGGTGTCGAAGGCGCACATCCAGCGCACCTGACCGGTCGACTCGTCCCAGGTGTAGAACCGGAAGCGCTTCTGCAGCCGCTCGGTGACTTCCCGCGGCAGGACGGCGAAGACCGCGTTGGACTCCACCGGGTAGCTCACCGTGACGCCGTCGACGGCGCGGACGGCGTCCGCCAGCCGGCGGGCCATCGCGTTGGCGTGCGCGGCGCTGCGCTGCCACAGGTCGCCGGCCAGCAGCGCCTCGAACTGCACGGAGACGAACCGCATCTTCGAGGCCAGCTGCATGGACATCTTGCGCAGGTAGCGGATCGAGCGGACCCGTTCGGGGCTGAGCACCACCACGCACTCGCCGAACAGCAGCCCGTTCTTGGTGCCGCCGAAGGACAGGATGTCCACGCCCGCCTCGCTGGTGAAGCGGGCGAAGGGGACGCCGAGGGTCGCCGCGGCGTTGGCGATCCGCGAGCCGTCCATGTGCACGGTCATGCCCAGCTGGTGGGCGTGGGCGCAGATCGCCGCGATCTCCTCGGGGGTGTAGCAGGTGCCCAGCTCGGTGGTCTGGGCGAGGGTGACGACCTGCGGCTGGGCGCGGTGCTCGTCGTCGAAGCCGTACGCCTGCCGGTCGATCAGCTCGGGGGTGAGCTTGCCGTCCGGGGTGGGCACGGTGAGCAGCTTGAGGCCGCCGACGCGCTCGGGCGCGCCGCACTCGTCGACGTGGACGTGCGCGGACTCGGCGCAGATGACCGCGCCCCACCGCTCGGTCACCGCCTGGAGGGCGGTGACGTTGGCGCCGGTGCCGTTGAAGACCGGGAAGACCTCGGTGTCGGGGCCGAAGCGGTCGCGGAACAGGTCCTGGAGGTGGGCGGTGTAGACGTCCCCGCCGTAGGAGATCTGGTGGCCGCCGTTGGCGAGGGCGAGGGCGGTGAGCACCTCGGGGTGCACGCCGGCGTAGTTGTCGCTGGCGAATCCCCTGGCGTCGGGGTCGTGGCGCCGTACGGCGTCGGAGGCGAGCTGTTCTGTCACGGTCGGGGCGTCAGCCACTGTCGGGTCCCGTTCACTTCTTTGGGGCTTGCGTTCCACACGTCCGCGACGGCCTCGGCGAGGTCGCGGACGTCGGTGAAGCCGGCGAATCTGGCGTTGGGGCGCTGGGCCCGCAGCTCATCGTGCACCAGCGCCTTGACGACCAGGACGGTGGCCGCCGCGGTGGGGCCGTCGTCGCCGCCGAGCTTGCGGAAGGAGTCGCCGAGGGCGAGCGTCCAGGCCTCGGCGGCGGCCTTGGCCGCCGCGTAGGCGGCGTTGCCCGCGGTGGGGGCGCTGGCGCCGGCCGCGCTGATCAGCACGTAGCGTCCGCCGGGGCTGCGCATGAGGCCGTCGTGGAAGGCCAGCGAGGTGTGCTGCACGGTGCGGATCAGCAGGTCGTGCAGTGCCTGCCAGTCGGCCAGCTCGGTCTCGGGGAAGGAGGCGGAGCCGCGCCAGCCGCCGACGAGGTGGACCAGGCCGTCGACCCGGCCGTGGTCCTTCTCGATCCGGCCGGCCCAGTTCTGGGTGGCCTCCAGGTCCAGCAGGTCGACGACCTCGCCGGTGATGTCGGCGCCGCCGGCGTCGTACTGCGCGGCGTCCACTGCCCGGGCCAGGCGCTCGGGGTCGGCGTCGGCGGCGACCACGTGGCCGCCGGCCGGGCCAGCCGCTGGAGCACCGCGCGGCCGGCCGGGCCGGCCGCCCCGGCGACCGCGATGACCGCGCCGTCGAGGCCCCCGTCGTAGGTGTCGGTGGTCATGTCCGCCTCCTCGCCCGCGCCGCCGGCCCGCTCACCGCCCGGGACGCTCACGCGGCGGCGCCCAGCGCGCCGTGGCCGGTGACGCCCTTGGTCGAGGCGATCACCTGGCGCAGCTTCTTGGCGAGGGCCTCGTAGAACATGCTGAGCGGGAATTCGTCCGCGAGCACGTCGTCCACCAGCTTGCGCGGCGGAAGGGTGAGGTCCAGGGCCTCGGGGCCCTTGGCCCAGACCGAGCCCGGGTTCGGCGAGAGGTAGGTCGCGACCAGCTCGTACGCCTTGAACCAGTGCACGAGCTTGGGCCGGTCGATGCCGTCCCGGTAGAGGGTCTCGATCTCGGCGCAGAGCTGGTTGGTGACCTGCGGTGCGCGCTCCCAGTCGATGTGCAGGGTGTTGTCCGTCCAGCGTACGGCGTCGTGCTTGTGCAGGTAGGCGAAGAGCAGCTGGCCGCCGAGGCCGTCGTAGTTGCGGATCCGCTCGCCGGTGACCGGGAAGCGGAACAGCCGGTCGAAGAGGATCGCGTACTGCACCCGCCTGCCCATCGGGTGGCCCTCGGCCTGCAGCGCGACGGCCTCCTTGAAGGTGGTGAGGTCGCAGCGCAGCTCCTCCAGGCCGTACATCCAGAACGGCGCGCGCTGCTTGATCATGAACGGGTCGAACGGCAGGTCGCCGTGGCTGTGGGTGCGGTCGTGGATCATGTCCCACAGCGAGAAGGTCTGCTGCGCCAGGTCCTGGTCGGCGACGAGTTCCGCGGCGTCCTCGGGCAGATCCAGGCCGAGGGTGTCGACGGCGGCGGAGGTGACCGCGCGGAACCGGGCGGCCTCGCGGTCGCAGAAGATGGCGCCCCAGGTCCAGCGCTCGGGGGCCTTGCGGACGGCGACGGTCTCCGGGAAGAGGACGGCGGAGTTGGTGTCGTAGCCGGGGGTGAAGTCCTCGAAGGTGATGGAGACGAAGAGCGGGTTGTCGTAGCGGGTGCGCTCCAGCTCGGCGAGCCAGTCGGGCCAGACCACGCGGACCACGACGGCTTCGAGGTTGCGGTCGGGGTTGCCGTTCTGGGTGTACATCGGGAAGACGACGAGGTGCTGGAGCCCGTCGCGGCGGTCGGCGGCGGGCTGGAAGGCCAGCAGGGAGTCCAGGAAGTCGGGGACCTCGAAGCCCTCCTCGGCCCAGCGGCGCAGGTCCGCGACCAGCGCGCGGTGGTAGGCGGCGTCGTGCGGGAGCAGCGGGGACAGCTGCTCGACCGCGTCGACGACGCGGCCCACGGTGCGGACCGCGTCGTCCTTGGAGGGCGCGCCGTCGGCGGTGAAGTCGATGGAGCCGTCCTTCAGCTGCCAGGGGCGGATCGCCTCGACGGCCTGCTTCAGTACGGCCCACTGGGGGTGGTCCACGATCCGGCCGCCGGATATCCGGTCCCCGGCCGGCCGCTCGGACGAAAGAACGTCGCTCATGTCCCACCTCCACGAAAGAATCTCTTGCCCGCCCACCGTAACCGGGATCTTGGCGAGCCCTCAAGGGCAGCAGACGGAGATCGTGCGGTCGACAGTCGAGATCACCGATGTTTTTCCTGCGTTCATCCAGGGGACAGTGCGGGAAGAGGTGCGGCGCACAGGGGGTGGCTAGGCTGACCTGCCATGAGCTTCCTCACCGTCGGGCACCGCGGTGTCATGGGCGTCGAGCCGGAGAACACACTGCGCTCGTTCCGCCGCGCCGAGCGGGCGGGCCTGGACCAGATCGAGCTGGACCTGCACCTGAGCAAGGACGGCGAACTGGTCGTCATGCACGACGCCACGGTGGACCGCACCACCGACGGCTCCGGCCTGATCCGCGATCTGACCATCGGCGAGATCCGCGGCCTGGACGCCGGCCTCGGCGAGCGGGTGCCGGTCTTCCAGGAGGTGCTGGACGCGGTGTCCCGGCCGATCCAGGCGGAGATCAAGGACGTGGCCGCGGCCCGGGTGCTCGCCGGGGTGCTGCGCGAGCGCGGCGAGACCGGGCGGGTCAGCGTGCTGTCCTTCCACGACGAGGCGCTGGCGGAGGTCCACGCGCTGCTCCCCGAGGTGCGCACCGTGCTGGTCTCCGGCGAATCGGGGCCCGACCTGGTGCCGCGGGCCCAGGCGGTGGGCGCGCGGCTGGTCAGCCTGGACCTGACGCAGCTCACCCTGGCGGCGGTGCGGCGCTGCCACGACGCCGGGATCGCCGTCATGGCGTGGAGCGTGAACTCCGCGCAGGACTGGGCGCTGGTGCGGGCCCTCGGCCTGGACGGCGCGGCGACCGACCTGCCGGAGGAGCCCGCCGCCTAGCCGTGGGCGCTCGCGCGGGCCGGGGCCCCACGTGACCCGCGCCGGCCGCGTGGCCGTCATCCCGCCGGGCCGGCCCTCGCTCGCCCCTTGGGCCGCCGCGTCCCCCGGGGTCGGCGCGCCCGGCGGGACGCGTAGCGGGTGCGCCGTCGGCACGGCGTCGGCCGGGCAGGCGGCGCCGGTGCTCTCGCGCTGCCAGCCCCCGCCCGTGACGACCGTCCGCGTCCACGGGCCCGGCCGCACCCCACCGGTGGTCGCCAGGGCGCCGGCCGCGGGGCGCATCGCCGCGGCGGCGGTGCAGGCCAGTTGGCGCAGCGCGCTGTCGCCGAGCCGCGGGACCGCGGCGGGAAGCCTGACGGCGACCGTGTCGCCCGCGCCCGCCAGGGCCACCTTGACCTGCGTCCTGGGCAGTTCGGTGGTCATCCGGGGCCGCTCCCGCGCGGTGGGGCCGTCGAAGAGCGCCTGCACGGCCGCGGCCACCGGGTCGCCGCCGCCGGTGACCGTCCGGCCGGCCGCGTACAGCCGGGACGGGTCGGAGGCGTCCAGGAAGAAGACCGTCACCTGGGCCGGGACCGGTTCCGGCGGCAGTCCCGTGGCCGGAACCCCCACGTCGATGACCCCCGTCGCGGACACCCCGCACCCCGCGAGCAGCGCGCCCGCGCCCAGCGCCCCGGCGGCCGCCCGCCACCCGCAGGACCGCCGCGCCGCCGGCCCTGTCCCCGTCCCCGTCCCCTCGCAGGACGATCCCCTCATCCGCGCTCCTCCCCGTCCCGCCCGGTCGGCCGCACCGGCAGGTCGACCGTGAAGAGCGCGCCTCCGCCGGGCGCGTTCTCCGCGCGCACCCGGCCGCCGTGCAGGGCGACGTTCTCCGCCGTGATGGCCAGGCCCAGACCGCTGCTGTCGCTGCGCACGCGCGCGGAACTGGCCTTGTAGAACCGTTCGAAGATGTGCGGCAGCGCGGCCGCGCCGATGCCCGGACCGCGGTCGGCGACCACCAGCCGCGCCCACGCGCGCCCGGCGTCGTCCAGGCGCGGCGCCAGGTCGACGGTGAAGGGCGGAGCGCCGTGCCGCAGCGCGTTGCCGACGAGGTTGGCCACGACCACGTCGAAGCGCCGCGGGTCCACCTGCGCCCGCAGCGCGTCCGGGAGCCGCGCCTCGACCCGGGTGTCCCACCCGCGCGCGGCCAGGCTCTGCCGGACGGACTCGGCGAGGTCGATCTCGTCCAGGCTGAGTTCGACCGCCCCCGCGTCGAAGCGGGAGATCTCCATCAGGTCGTTGACCAGGCGGACCAGCCGCCCGGTCTCGTCGGTGATCAGCCGGATCGCCTCGGCGGTGCCGTGCTCCAGGCGCAGCGACTCCTCGTCCAGGACCTCGGTCAGCGCGGACATCGCGGCGAGCGGGGTGCGCAGTTCGTGCGAGACGTCGGCGACGAACCTCCTGGACCGCGCCTCCATTTGGCGCAGTTCGGAGACCGACCGCTCCAGGGCGTCCGCGGTGTCGTTGAAGGTCCTCGACAGGTCGGCGAGTTCGTCCGAGCCGTTGACGGCCAGGCGGGTGTCCAGCCGCCCGTCGGCCATCTTGCGGGTGGCCTGGCGCAGTGCCCGGATCGGGCGCAGCACGCTGCCGGCGACGACGAGGGCGAGCAGCACGGCCAGGCACAGCGCGGGCACGCTCGCCCGTTCGATGGCCGTGACCAGCGCCCGCACATCGCGCTGCTCCTCGGTCTGCGGCACCACGAGGTAGAAGGCGAGGCCGCTGCGGACGCGTTCGGCGTCGCCGGACCCGTAGACGACGGGAAGGCCCACCACCAGGGAGGAGCGGCCGGCGGTGTGCACCCGCTGGAAGACCGCGGCCAGGCGGGTGTCGACGGAGCGGACCAGTTCGGGGGTCAGCTCGGGGAAGGCGTCGCCGGGCTCGGAGCCGACCCGCGCGCCCCGGTACGTGGCGGCGATCCGCCAGTGCTGGGACCGGTGGGCGGTGGCCAGTTGGCCGACGACGGCGGCGAGCCGGTCCTGTCCCAGCGGCGCGGTCAGCTCCGGGGTGACCGCGTCCACGCTCTCCCGGAACTGGTCGACGACGCTGTCCTGCCCCTGCTTGAGCACGCTGGTGCGGGCCTCGCGGAAGGTCAGCGCGCCGGTGCCGAGCGCGCTCACCACGGCCACCAGCGCGAACCCGGCGACCAGCCGGAACCGCAGGCTGCGGACGACGAGGGGCAGTCTGGCCACGCTCGCGCCACTGCCTCAGCCGGTACGGAAGCGGTAGCCGAAGCCGCGCACCGTCTCGATGTGGCCGGGGCTGCCCGCGCTCTCGCCGAGCTTGCCGCGCAGCCGCTTCACACAGGCGTCGACCAGCCGGATGTCGCCGTGGTAGCTGTGCTCCCAGACGATCTCCAGCAGTTGCTGGCGGCTGAAGACCTGGCCCGGTGACTGCGACAGCACCAGCAGCAGCCGCAGTTCTGAGGGGGCGAGCGGCACGGGCCGGCCGCGGTGGGTGACGGTCAGGGCGGCGCGGTCGACGGTCAGGTCGCCGTAGGTGTGCAGGGGCGGGCGGCCCTTCGGCTCGGTCCCGGGGCCGGTGCGGCGCAGCACCGCGCGCATCCGCGCCTCCAGGACGCTGGCGCGGACCGGCTTGACGACGTAGTCGTCGGCGCCCGCCTCCAGGCCGACCACCACGTCCACGTCGTCGCCGCGGGCGGTGACGATGATGACGGGTATCTGGTCGTGCTCGCGGATCCGCCGGCACACCTCGAGACCGGGCATCTCCGGCAGCATCAGGTCGAGCACCACCACGTCCGGCCGGTGCGACCGCAGCGCGGCGAGGCCCTCCTCGCCGCTCGCGGCGGCCCGCACGTCGTGCCCCCTGTGCCCCAGCCCCCAGGCGACCGCCTGCCGGACGGCGGGGTCGTCTTCGATCAGGAGTACGTGCGACACGCCCACCAGTATGGGGACGCTCCCCGGCGCCCGGTCCCCCGTACGGCCCGCCCCGGCCGACTGTTGCGAAACGGTCACACGAGGACCGCGGCGGCCCGTTGGCCAGCGGGTTGCGGCCGGGCGGTCGTTGCACGTTCGTGACCGTACGGTCCAGGCGCGATCAAGTGGCGCCGCGAGTGTGACCGCCCGTAGGACATGGGCAGGCCCGGCGGCGGGCCCGTGACGGACCGCCGGACAGGGACGGGCAGGGCATGGGCAGGGGACCGGACAGAGGCCGGGGCAGGGGCGGCAGGACAGCCGGCGCGAGCGGCGGCAGGGCCCGCGGCGGGCGGGCGAGCGCACGGGGAGCGAGCGCACGGCGCCGAGGTGCGAGCGGGGGGCGCGGCCGGGGCCGGGGCGGAAGCGGACGTCGCGGCCACGGCCGGGGCGCGGTGCACGCCGGCGGGCCGGGTGGCCGCAGGAGCACGCCGTACGTGCTCTTCGGGCTGGTCTTCGCCGCGCTGCTCGGCGTCACGGTCTACGCGGTGCGGCCCGGGCAGTCGGCGCGGGCCGGGGCGCCCGAGGGCGGCACGACGTCCGCGGCGGCCGGGAGGGCCGCGGGCTCCTCCGCCGGGGACGGCGCCGCCTCGGCGCGGCCCCCGGCGCCGAGGCGGACGACACCGCGCTCCGAACAGCCGACGTCGCCGAAGGCGACCGCGGGCGACGGCACGCCGGCCCACGTGCCGACGCACGGCTCGGGGTCGTTCAGCACCGCCGAGGCGTCGGCGAAGCCGGTCGGCCGGGGGAACATCAGGCGCTACGAGGTGGAGGTCGAGGGCGGCGCCGGGATCTCCGCGCCCGCGGCGGCCCAGGAGATCCAGGGCATCCTCGGCGACCCGCGTGGCTGGACCGCCGACAAGGACGACGGCTTCGAGCTGGTCTCCTCCGGCCCCGTGGACTTCGTGATCAAGATCGCCACGCCCGACACCACGGACGCGATCTGCGGCGCGGCGGGCCTGCACACCCACGGCGAGGTGAACTGCGACGTCGGCGCCACCGTGGTGGTCAACCTCAAGCGCTGGCTGCTCGGCTCGCCGCAGTTCCCCGGCCCGATCCACGAGTACCGCGCGCTGATCATCAACCACGAGGTCGGCCACCGCATCGGCCACGGCCACGAGACGTGCCCGGGCGCCGGAATGCTCGCGCCGGTGATGATGCAGCAGATCGACGGCCTCAAGGGGTGCAGGGCGAACGCCTGGCCGTACGACGCCGGCGGCCACTACATCACGGGACCCTCGGTGCCCTGACCGGCCACGGTCCGCCACGACGAGGTCGCGACCGAGCGGGACGCCGCCGGTCCTGTCGCTCCGCCCTCCGGCCGAGGCCACCCTCCGGCCGAGGCCACCCTCCGGCCGAGGCCACCCTCCGGTCGTCAGACCAGCCGGGGGCGCGGGCGCCGGCCGCCGGCTCGTCGGTCAGGGCGACGGTGGCGCTGATCCGCTTGCCCACCGGTTCGCGGTGCACCGAGAAGCTCCGGCACACCGCCATGACGATCTCCAGGCCGTGCTGGCCCACCCGCAGCGGGTCGGGGGCCAGTACCGCGGGCAGGGCGGTCCCGCTGTCCCACGCCTCCACCACCACGTCCCCGTCGTCCAGGGTGAGGGTGAGCAGGCAGGGCCCGGGCGCGTACTTGCGGGCGTTGGTGACCAGCTCGCTGACCACGAGCTCCACCACACCGAGGGCGCGGTCGGACACCGCACGGCCGTGGACGGTCCGCGCGTCGGCCAGGAAGACGCGCGCCAGCTCCCGCGCCGAGGCGATCTCGCCCTCCCGGCCCTCGAAGACGGCCGACACCGTCACGGACCGTCCCGCCGGCCCCGGCCTGCTGCTCATGCCCTCCGCCAGACTCATGACGTTCCCGCCTCGCCCCGTTCACCGCCGGTGCGGCTCCGCGCCGCTCCCGTGTCGCTTACCCCCGCGCGCCACCCGCACACCTGCGCGTTCACCTCTGCTTTTACGTCCGCTCCGGCTTCCGTGTCCACTCCTGCCGCTGTCTCCGCTCCTGCTCCCGCTTCTGTCTTTGCCCCCGCTTCTGTCTTTGCTCCCGCTTTCCGTGTCCGCTCCCGCTTTCGCGGCCCCCGGGAGGACTGGGCCGCCGCGTCACGGGCAGGCGGCCGTCATGACCCGGTCGCGCGTGATGCGGTCGCGCCGGCGTGCGCCGCCCGTGCCGGGAGGCGCGGGAACAGCGGCGTGGACGGAGGCGGCATGGACGGGTGCGCCCGCGAGCGGGGTGGCATGCCGCCCGCCTCGGGAGGTGACACACTGTGCTGGGCTGTTTCACCCGAGGTCGAGGCAGGGAGGGCTGTGTGAGGATCGCTCGCAGTGTCGCGAGCCTCGGCCTGGTCGACATCGGTGACCACGTGTGCTGGGTCGTACCGGCGCAGGACGACTTCCACGGGACGGCCAGGGGCTACCTCTCCGACGGCACGCAGCTCGGCGACAAGATCATGGTGGTGGGGCCGTCCTCGGCGGGCTGGCCGGAACTGCTCGCCCCGCAGAGCCTGCTGGTCGACCCCGCCGCCGGGGGCGCGGGCCCCGGCGGCGTAGGCTGGGACGTGGACGCCCTGGCGGCGCTGGTACGGCGCGAAGCCGAGACGGCCGACCGGCAGGGATTCAGGGCGTTGCGGGTATTGGCGCACATGGACCGTATCTGGCCGGCCGGCATCACCGCCGAGCAGGTCGCCGACCAGGAGCTGCGGCTCGACGCCGTGATAGGCGGCACCGCGGCCATGGTCGTCTGTGCCTATCCGACCCCGAACTTCTCGCCGAGCGCGCTGGAGCAGGCGGCGAGCGTGCACCCGCACTTCACCGGGCACGTCGAGCGGGCCCCGTCGTTCCACCTGTTCCACGACTCCGCGGACTGCTGGAGCGTGACGGGCGTGGTCGACGCGGAGGGCGCCGACGCCTTCGGCACCGCGCTCGCCCAGCTGCTGCGGACCACGCCGACGCTGCGGCTGCGCTGCGAGGGGCTCCAGCTCATGGACGCGGCCGGGCTGCAGACCCTGGCATGGGCGGCCGCCGCGCTGCCGGGCCGCAAGGTGCTGCTGATCGGCGCCAACCCGGTGGTCCGCAAGTGCTGGGACCTGCTCGGCTTCGACGATCCGGGCGTGCCGGCGGAGCTGGTGCCGTGACCGCGCCGACGACCTCCGCGACGGGCGCCACGCCGTCGCCCGCGTTCCGCCACGAGCTGTACGCCTACGAGGGCGAATCCGACTTCCTGCGCGGCGCCGTGTCGTTCATCCAGGACGCGCTGTCCGCGGACGAGACCGTGCTGGTCGCGGTGGGCGACGAGAAGCAGACGATGCTGCGCGACGCCCTCGGCGGCAGCGAGGCGGGCCGGCAGGTGTCGTTCGTGGACACCGCGGCGCTGGGCCGCAACCCCGGGCGCCTCATCCCGGCCTGGCAGGACTGGATCGCCAAGAGCGTGAGCGACGGCCTGCCGGTGCGCGGCATCAGCGAGTCCCCGTGGGAATCGGCCACCCCGGCCGAGCGCGGTGAGCTGCGCTACCACGAGTACCTGCTGAACCTGACCTTCGCCGGCTCCCCCGCCTGGTGGCTGCTGTGTCCGTACGACGTGACGGCCGTGGAACCGGACGCGCTGGAGTCGGCACGGCTGTGTCACCCGTTCCAGCTCGCGGACGACCGGCACGGCGACAACCCCGCCTACGCCGACGGGCCGTTCCGGTTCGAGGATTTGTCACCGGTCGGCGACGGGGCGCACGCGCTCGACTACCGCTCGGGCGCGCTGGCGTCGGTCCGCGACACGGTCGCGGAGTGCGCGACCCGCTGGGGGCTGAAGGGCGCGCGGTTGCAGGAGCTGCTGGTGGCGGTGACGGAGGTGGCCGCGAACAGCATCCGCCACGCCGGCGGCTCGGGCACGCTGCGGATCTGGGCGGACGGCACGGTGCTGGTCTGCGAGTTCCACGACTCGGGCCACATCGGCGACCCGCTGGTCGGCCGGGCCCGCCCGCGCCCCGACCAGATCGGCGGCCGCGGCCTGTGGCTGGTGCACCAGCTGTGCGACCTGGTGCAGATCCGCTCCACGCCCGAGCACGGCACGACCGTGCGGCTGAGCATGGCGCTGCGCTGAGCCACGGCGGGCGCGGCTCGGGAGAGGGCGCGGCCGACGGCGGCGGAGGGGACGGCCGCGGCGGAGGCAGCGGCGCGGACAGGGCGCCGCCGGCGTCACCGCCCGCCTGCCGCCGGACCGTCGTCGAGGAGGGCCAGGCTCTCCATGACGTCGTCGGCGAACCGGCCCAGCAGCCGGCCGAGTTCCTCGCGGTCCTTGTCCGGCCAGTCGCCCATGGCCCGCATGAACCAGCCGATCATGGACGCCATGTAGCGCTCGGCCGCGCCCGCCCCCTGCTCGGTGGGCTCGACCAGGCTGGCCCGCCGGTCGTCCGGGTCGGCCACCCGCCGGACCAGGCCGCGGCGCTCCAGGATCTGCACCTGGCGGGTGACGTGCGGGCCGACCACCTGCATCCGGGTGGCGATCTCCCCGATGCGCAGCGGCTTGTGCGCGGTGTGGAGCGTCAGGAGCACGCTGATCGCCGGGCGGTCGAGCGAGAGGCCGGCCGCGTCGGCGGCCCGCTCGGTGAGGCGGCCGCGGCTGACGGCGGAGGCGAGCTGGCTCAGCCGGGCCAGGGCCGTCCAGACGGCCGGGTCGTACTCCGGCTCGCCCCGGGCGCCGTCCTCCCCCTGCGCGCCGTCCCGCTCCCCCGACCCCTCGCCCCGCTCCTGCGGCATCGCCCCTCCTCCGCTGCGTCCGCGGCCGGCCGCGGCCCGCGGACGCCCTTGATCGACCCACGATACCCAGGCGGGGCGCGCGTCCCGGCGCACGCGGTCGGCCCGTCCCGGGCCGCGGGAGACTGTGCGCCGGCGCTCCCGGGCCCGCGCCGGCCACCGGCCATCGGCCACCGGCCATCGGCCATCGGCCATCGGCCATCGGCCATCGGCCATCGGCCAGGATCAGGAGAACAGCTCCAGCCGGCCCGCCGCCTCCGCGGAGCGCTCCCTGGCCTTCTCCTCCGCCGCCGCGTCGCCGCGTTCGCGGGCGTCCCACAGCGCGGCCTTCTCGCGCAGGTAGGCGAGCCGGGCGCGCTGGGCGACGATCTCGGCCTCGATGCGCTCGGCGTGCCGCAGCAGCAGGTCGCGCTGCTCGGCCGCGGCGGCCCGGCCGCGCGACCGGTTGGCCTGGTAGGTGCGCATGTCCTCGATGCCGACGCCCACCGCGCGCAGGCAGGCCAGCGCCTGGAGGGTGTCGAGGTCGCGTTCGCGGTAGCGGCGGTGGCCGCTGCGCTCGTCCCGGCCGATCGGGCCGATCAGCCCGACCTCCTCGTAGTAGCGCAGCGTCGGCTCGCTGAGCCCGCTGCGCCGTGACACGTCCTGAATGGTGAAAACCGGCATGGTGGCAGCGTCACACACCTCAAGCGCTTGAAGTCAACCGGCCGGCGGGCCGCGCGGCCGGACCGCCCTCAGCCCGCCGCTCCCGGGACCCCGGCCGGGCGCGCAGCCGGCAGGGGGGCCGCAGGGGGCCGCACCGGGCCGCGAGACGGCCTGCCGCCGGCGCCGGCCCGCGCGAACGGGACCGGAACCGGCGGCAGCGGCCTACGGGCGGGTCAGCACCAGGGCACGGTGGCCAGGTTCTGGACGTAGCGGGCGGCCAGCCAGCCGGTCCGGTCGGACAGCTTGTACCAGCGGGGGTTGCCGTCCACGGTCTGGCCGTTCACCTTGCACTTGATGTGCACGATGGTGCCGGGGGCGTAGCTGCCCAGCGCGGCCGAGTCCGTGGTGGCCTTGGCGCGGATGGTCAGCGGGATGCGGGAGACGACCTTGCCGTTGACGGACGCCGCGGCCTCGGCGTCCGACTGGCCGCCGGACTGCTGGACGGCCTGGGTGCTCGTCTGCGCGGACGCGGCGCCCGGGTTCACGTCGGTGGCGCCGGCGGGCGAGGAACCCAGCACGCTCAGGGCGGCGGCCCCGGCGGTGAGGGCGACGGTGGTCATCAACTTCGACGTAACGAGCCGCTGCATGGATGCCTTCCTGGTCGAGTCCACCGGGCGGGCCGGCGGGCCGGTGGGTCGCGGGACGCATTCGTCCTGCGCGCCGATCACCTCACATCCGCCGCGCGCGGTCGCGCCGCCATTCCGGTATGACCCTCGGTCGGCCCACACGGAACAACTCGTTCGGCGGCAGAGGGGACTTCGCGCGGGCCCGATCCGCCGCGCGCCCCCTCCCCCGGCCCGCCGCCCGGGCCGCTCCCGCCGGCCGCAGGCCCGCCGGCCCGCCGGCCGCACACGGGGTGGGCGCTAGCCGTGCGCGGACAGGACCGTGACGACGGCCGCCGCCTCCTCGACGCCGAGGAAGGCGCCGCCGTTCTCCTGCACGCCGATCGCGGCTCCCGCGACCTGGCGGGCGCCGGCCTCGCCGCGCAGCTGCGTGACCAGCTCGTGGATCTGGGCGAGGCCGGTCGCGCCGATCGGATGGCCGCGCGACTCCAGCCCGCCCGAGGGGTTGACCGGGACCGCGCCGCCGAGCCTGGTGTCGCCGGACTCGGCGAGCTTGCCGCCGCCCCCGATCGGTGCGAGACCGAGCAGTTCGCTGGCGAACAGCTCGCCGAAGGACGCCGCGTCGTGCACCTCCGCCACGCTCACCTGCTCCGGCGTCACACCCGCCCGCTCGTAGGCGGCCCGCGCGGCGCGCCGCACCACGTGCCGGTCGACGTCGTCCCAGTCGCGTTCGACGGCCGAGCGCAGCTCGCAGGCGCGTACCAGCACGGCGCGCGAGCGGACCGCGGCCGGCATGCGGGCGAGTCCGTCCCGGTTGCAGAGCACCGCCGCGGACGCGCCGTCGCTGAGCGGCGAGCACATCGGGACCGTCAGGGGGTAGGCCAGCGGGCGGCCCGCGAGCACTTCCCGGACCGACATGGGCCGGTCGAAGTGGCACTTGTCGTTGAGCGCGGCGTGCCCGTGGTTCTTGGAGGCGATGAGGGCGAGCTGTTCCCGCGTGGTGCCGAAGCGGGCCATGTGGGCGCGGCACAGGCCCGCGTAGAGGTCCATCATGACCGTCCTGCGCCCGCCGCCGGACTCGCCGGACACGGCCGCGCCCAGCGCGAGGACGCCGGCCAGCGCCTCCGGGCCGCGCTCCACGTCCAGCGCGCCGCCGAAGGACTCCAGCACGCGGGACCTGCGCTCGTCGTCGGGGTAGACCATCTTCTCCGCGCCGACCGCGAGCGCCACGTCCGCGGCGCCGGACCGCACGTGGTGGCAGGCGAGCCAGAAGGCAGTGGCGGCGGACGCGCACGCGTTCTCCACGTTGACCACCGGCGTCCCGGCGAGCCCCGTGCCCTGGAGCGCGAACTGCCCGGGTGTCGACACCTGGCCCTCGACGACGCCCTGGGTGGCGTTGGCGAAGAACACCGCGCCGATCGCGGGGGCGGTCACGGAGGCGTCCCGCAGCGCGCCGGAGACCGCCTCGGCGGTCAGCGCTCTCAGGCCCGTGCCGGGGAACGGCCCGAAGCGGGTCATCGACGTGCCGATCACATACACCGGTTCCATGCGCTGTCCCGTCCGCGTGGCCTGGCGCGCTCGGCTGCGCGCGCCTGCGTCGCCGACTTTCGCATCACCGGGCGGACAGCGTCCATCGCACCTGACATTTTCATGGCCGGGAACCCGAACCCGTCCTGCGGGGTTCCGAACGGCCGGGATCGGTACGGGCGTCGGTACGGGAATCGATACGGGCATCGGTGCGGGCGTCGGCACGGGAATCGGTACCGGCGTCGGTGCGGGCGTCGGCACGGGAATCGGTACCGGCGTCGGTGCGGGCGTCGGTGCCTCCGCGCTCCGTACGGGCGGGACGGGCGCCGGCCGGGAACGGGGCGCGCGGGCGCAGCCGGGGCACCGGCGGCAGCGGCGCGGCCTCGGGGGCGGCGCGGAACGCCTGCAGGGTCAGCGCGGCGAACCGGCGGGAGGCCGCGACGCGGGCGGCCGGCGAGGCGGCGTGGATGCCGCTGTTGGCCATGAGCATCAGGATCAGGTCGTCCATGACGAAGTCGGCGCGCAGCCAGGCCGCCTGGGCCCGCCGGGCGACCTCGGCGGCCGCGCGGACGGTGTACTCGCGTTCGGCGGCGAAGTCCACGGCGTCCGCGTAGGCGGCCATGAAGGCCGCGGTGAAGCCGCGGTCGCGGGCGTGCAGTTCGTAGATCTTCTCGATCAGCAGGCTGAAGCCGTGCCAGGGGTCCGGGTCGGCGAGCCCCTCGTCCACGACGTCGCGGCAGGTGCGCAGCTGCCCCGCGAACGCCTCGGTGGCCAGCGCCTCCTTGGTCGGGAAGTGCCGGTACAGCGTGGCGGGCCCGACGCCGGCCCGGCGGGCGATCTCGCGCATCGGCACCCCGAGCCCGTCGGCGGCGAAGACCGCGCGGGCCGCGTCCAGGATGCGCGCCCGGTTGTCCAGGGCGTCGGAGCGCGGGGACGCGGACGGGGACGGGGACGGCGCGGGGGACGGCGGTACGGTCACCACTCCGACTGTAGCCAAACGGACGGGGGTGTCCGCCCCGACGGGCAGGTCGCGCAGGAGCGCGGCTGACACACGCGGACGCGGCGGCGGGCGGTCGCCGAGGAGGGCCGGGCGGTCGCGCTCAGGGGCCGCCGCCCGTCAGCGCTCGACGGGCACGAGGGTCGCGCCCGCGTGCGCCCGGGTCTCGGCCTCGTCGAGCACCGCGGCGGCGACGGTCGCGCGGCTGACCCGGGCGGGGAACGCCCGGCGCGGGGCCTCGTCCTGCGGGTCGTGGAACTGGATTTCTGGTGCGCGCGCGGCCCGCACGATCGGGACACAGTACCGGCCAGGGACGTACGAGCCGCCGACTCGGGGCCGCTTCCGCGTCAGGTCAGGGTGCGGAACGTGCCGAAGGCGCCGCCGTGGTGGAGCAGCGGCGGACGCGGGTCCGCGCCGCCGGCGTCGACGACCTCGCCGACCACGAGGAGGTGGTCGCCGACCTCCTGTCTCAGCACCGGGCGGGCGGTCAGCCAGGCCGGCACGCCGTCGAGCAGCGGCACGCCGTCCGCGCCGGGCGTCCACGCCGTGCCGGCGAACCGGTCGACGCCGCTGCGGGCGAAGCGCTCGGCCAGCGCCTGCTGGTGCTCGCCGAGCACGTGCGCGGCGAACACCGGCGCGACGCGGACCGCCGCGGCGGCCGAGGCGGTGGCGGAGAGGTAGAAGGAGACCAGCGCCGGTTCGAGGGAGACGGAGGTGAAGGAGGTCGCGGTGAAGCCGGCCGGTCCGGGAACGGTCAGCACGGTGACGCCCGCGGCGTGGCGGCGCAGGGTCTGCTTGAGCAACTCGGCGGGGGCGGTGGTGGTGACGGTCATCGTCTGGTCCTTCACAGCTGGGCGGACGGGAGCGGGGCCGCGAGCGCGGAGACCGGGGCGGCGGCGGGTGCGGGGGCTACGGGTTCCGGGGCCGCGGTCGGCGCGGCGGGTTCCGGGGCGGCGGCTCCCCCGGCGGCCGGCGGCTGTGCGAGCAGGCCGCGATCGCGCAGGATCGGCAGGACTCCCTCGCCGAACCAGTGGGCCTCCTCCAGGTGCGGCTGGCCGGACAGCAGCACGTGCTCGACGCCGAGGGCGTGGTACTCGGCCAGCCGGTCGGCGACCTCGGCGTGGCTGCCGACCAGGGCGGTGCCGGCGTGGCGGCGCAGCAGGCCGAAGCCGGCCCACAGGTTCGGCGCGACCTCCAGGCGGTCGGTGCGCCCGCCGTGCAGCGCGGTCATCCGGCGCTGGCCCTCGGAGGAGGTGCGCGCGGCGCGGCCCTGTGCCAGCGCGACGGCCTGCGGGTCCATCGCCCGCAGCAGCCGGTCGGCCTGCTGCCACGCCTCGTCGGCGGTGTCCCGGGTGATGACGTGCAGCCGTACGCCGAAGGCGACGTGCCGGCCCGCGGCGGCGGCCAGTTCGCGCACCAGCGCGAGCCGGGGGGCGAGCGCGTCGGGCGGCTCGCCCCAGCTCAGGTGCAGGTCGGCGCGGGCGGCGGCGACGCCCAGGGCGGCGGGCGAGGCGCCGCCGAGGAGCACCGGCGGGACCGGCACGGGCACGTCGGCGACGGTGGCGCCGCGCACCCGGTAGTGCGCGCCGTCGAAGTCGAAGGGCTCGCCCGACCACGCGCCGCGCAGCACCGCCAGCCACTCGTCGGTGCGGGTGTAGCGGGCGTCGTGGTCCAGCCAGTCCCCGTAGCGGCGCTGCTCCTCCTCGTCGGAGCCGGTCACCACGTTCAGCATCAGGCGGCCCCCGGAGATCCGCTGGAACGTCGCCGCCATCTGCGCGGCCAGCGTCGGCGCGACGCCGTCCGGCCGCAGCGCGACGATGAACCGCAGCCGCCGCGTCTCGCGCACCAGCGCCGCGGTGGTCACCCACGGGTCCTCGCACCAGGTGCCCACCGGCGTCAGCACCGACTCGAAGCCGAGCCGCTCGGCGGCCCGCGCCACGTCGGCGAGATAGTCGACGGTCGGCGCGCGGTCGGTCGGCCGGGGGGCGGCCGTCGCGATCCGCGAGTGCACCCACCCCACGACGTCCCGGCCGTCGCCGGAGGTGGGCAGGTACCAGTGCGGGTGCAGCGTCATGAGCGGTCCTCCTCGGGGGACGCGGGGCGGGCGGCCGGCGGCGGGCGGTGGTCACGGCGGCGAGGGGGCGTCCTCGACGGTGACGGCCGGGGGGAGGTGGGGGCCGGCGCGCAGGCTTTCGAGCCACAGGACGACGGTCGCCGCGACCGAGCGGTGGGCCAGGTCGTTGAGGACGTCGTGGCGGCCGGCGGCGACGGTGGCCAGCCGGGCGCGGGGCAGCCCGGAGGCCAGCCGCCGGGCCGCGGCCGGCGGCGCGACGGGGTCGGCGCCGCCGTGGACGACGAGCGTCGGCAGGTCCGGCGGCGTCGCCCCGGCCGCGGCGCGCACGAGCGCGGCCGGGACCGGCCGGGCGAGTCCGCCGCGGACGAACCGCGCGTCGGCGTCGAGCCGCCCGCGGTGGACCGGGCACGCGGTCCGCGCGGCCAGCTCGTCCTGCCAGTCCCCGAGGCCGGGGCCCATGCCCGAGCCCGCGTCGGGGCTCACGTCCCGGCTCACGCCGCGGCCCGCGCACGGGCCCGCGTCGGGGCTCACGCTGGGAGCTCCCACAGAGCCCGCGCCCCCGGTCACCGCAAGGCCGACGTCCCGGCCCGCGTACGGGCTTGCCTCGGGGCTCACGTGGGGGCCTCCTGCGGAACCCGCGCCCGCGGCCACGGCAGGACTCACGTCCCGGCTCACGCCGCGGCCCGCGTACCGGCCCGCGTACGGGCCCGCGTACGGGCCCGCGTCGGGGCTCGCCTCGGGACCCGCGTCGAGGGTCCCCGTCGCATCGGCGGCGTCCGGGCCGGCGGCGCCGCCTGCGACGGGCACACCGGCGGCCGGCGCGGGCAGGACCTGTGCCGGCGTGGCGGCGAGGAGAAGCGCGGCCACTCCGGTGCCGGGACGGGCGGCGACGGAGAGAGCGTGGAGGGCGCCGGTGTCGGAGCCGGCCAGCACGACCGGCGCGGGCGCGTCCCCGACCGCGTCCGCCACCTGCGCGGCGGTGTCCTCGACGTCCTGGTCCGCGGGGACGTCGAGGACCCGGACCTCGTAGGCGTCGACGGCGAGCCTGCGGCCGAACCGCTCGTAGACGCCCGGGTGTTCGCCGCGGCCGGGCAGCAGGACCACGGTGCCGCGCACCGACAGGCCCTCGGCCGGGCGCCAGACGGCCGCGGCGGCGCGGGTCCGTACCGGAGCGTTCACCGGGCGCCGCCGGCGGCGACGGTGTCGCGGGGCCGCTGGGCGGCGGCGCGCCGGGCGACTTCGGCGCGGACCAGCGGCAGCAGCTCGCGGCCGTAGTCGACCACGTCGTCCAGCGGGTCGTAGCCGCGGATGAGCAGCGTGGTGACGCCGATGTCGACGTAGTCCAGCAGGGCCCGCGCGACCGTCTCGGGGGTGCCGACCAGGGCGGTGGAGTTGCCGGGGGCGCCGGTCGCGGCGGCGGGCGCGGTCCACAGCGCCCGGTCGTGCCGGTCGGCCTTGCCGGCCGCGGCCAGCAGCCGCTGGGACCCGGTGTTCTGCGGCTCGGCGCCGGGGCCGACCGGCAGGACCGCGCGGCGCGTGCCGAGCAGCGAGCCCGCGGCGCCGCGCCGGTTGATGGTGTCGAGGATGCGGTGGGCGCGGTCCCACGCTGCCTCCTCGGTCGCGCCGAGGATGGGCCGGAAGGAGACGCTGATGCGCGGCGGGACGGTGCGGCCGGCCGCCCGCGCGGCTTCCCGCACCGACGCGATCTGCTCGGCGGTCTCGGCCAGCGGCTCGCCCCACAGCGCGAACACGTCGGCGTGCTTGCCGCCGACCCGGTAGGCCGCGGGCGAGGAGCCGCCGAAGTACAGCGGGATGCGGGGCTGCTGGGCGGGGCGGACGTCGGCGTGGAAGTCCTCGAAGCGGTAGTGGTCGCCGGCGAACCCGAACGGCTCGTCCGCGGTCCAGGCGCGCTTGAGGACGGTGAGGTACTCGTCGGTGCGGGCGTAGCGCTCGTCCTTGGGCAGGTAGTCGCCGTCGCGGCGCTGCTCGGCGTCGTGGCCGCCGGTGATGATGTGGACGGCGACCCGGCCGCCGGCGAACTGGTCGAGGGTGGCGAAGGTGCGCGCGGCCAGCGTGGGGGCCACGAAGCCGGGCCGGTGCGCGACCAGCAGGCCGAGCCGTTCGGTGTGGGCGGCGACGTGTGCGGCGACCTGCGTGCCGTCGGGGCTGCCGGAGCTGTAGCCGATGAGGATGCGGTCGAAGCCGGCGTCCTCGTGCGCGCGGGCGAAGCGGCGGGTGTAGTCGGCGTCGACGACGGGTCCGGCCGGCGGGCGGGTCTCCGAGCCGTCGCGCGTGCCGATCATGCCGACGAACTCCACGCCCGTGAGGGGGGCGGGCGCCGGTCCGCCGGCGGCGTCCGGGGCGTCGGCGGCAGCGGGGACGTCCGGGGACCCGGCGGAGGCGGCGGACTCGGGGAAGCCGGCGCGCGGGCATGATGTGGTCTCGGTCATGGGTCAGTTGCCTTCCGTGAGCGGTCGGCGGGCCAGCGCGGCCCGTCCGGCGGTGAACAGGACGGTGTCGTCCTGCGGGGTGTGCACCCGGGCGCACAGCACGTCGCGGTGGTGGCGCTGGAGCGGGTTGGCGTAGGTGAGTCCGTTGTTGCCGACCAGGGCGACGGCCTGTTCGACGGCGGCGATGGCGGCGCGGGTGCCGAGCACCTTGGCGCCCGGGGCCTGCTCCGCGGCGCCGGGGTCGCCGGCGTCCGCGGCCTCGGCGAGCGCCGTGACCAGCCGCTCGGCCCCGTTCAGCGCGACCTCGATCTCGCCGACCGCGCTCTGGAAGCGCGGCAGGGTGGCCAGCGGGGCGCCCAGCGCGGTGGGGGTGCGCTCGTGCAGGAAGCCGGTCAGCCAGCTCTGCGCGGCGCGGGCGACACCGAGGTAGAGGGCGGTCAGGCCGAGCGCGTTCCAGGCGCCGACGACCGCGTCCCGGCCGCCGTCGGCCCCCGGTTCCGCCAGGCCCACCACGTCGTCCTCGGGGACGCGGACCGCGTCGAACAGCACGTCGTCGCTGCGGCTGGCCCGCAGGCCCAGGTGGTCCCAGGTGGGCAGCACCGTCACGCCGGGGCTGCCGCCGCGGACCAGGAACGAGCCGACCCGTACCGGGTCCTCCTCGGTGCGGGCCCACACCAGCATCCGGCCGAGCGCCTCGGCGCCGGTCGAGAAGATCTTGCGGCCGGTCAGCTCCCAGTGGCCGGCGCGCCGCACCGCCGTGGTCGCGGGCAGCCCGCCGCGCACGGGGGTGCCCAGCTCCGGTTCCACCCGCAGGGCGTTGACGAGCACCGGGCGGGTCGCGGACTCCTCCAGCAGCAGCCGGTAGGCGTCGGCGGGCCAGTGTCCGGCGCGGGCCTGCGCGGCGTGCGTGAACAGCGTCATCGCGGTGACCAGGGCGACGGCCGGATCGCCGCCGCCGAGGGCCTGCAGGATGCGCACGGTGTCGGCGAGGCCGCCGCCGGGCCCCCCGAACCGCGTGCCCACGGTCGCGGTGAGCAGCCCCGCGTCGTGCACGGCCGCCACGCCCTCGTACGGGAAGGTCGCCGCGCGATCGTGCTCGTCCGCGCGGGCGGCCAGCGCCGCGGCGACCTCCGGCAGCCGGTCCAGCGCGGGCGGGGCCGGGCCGAGCAGGTCCCGGGTCATGCGCCGACCGCCGCGGTGAGGACGCCCGCGGCCGGTGCGACGCGGTTGCCGACGAAGCCGCGCCGTTCGGTCTCGGCGCGGACCAGGTCGATCAGCCGGCCGTAGTCGCGCGCGTCGGCCAGCGGGTCGAAGCCGCGGATCAGCAGGGTGCCGACGCCGAGGGCGGTGTAGTCGACCAGGGACTCCGCGACCTGCTCGTAGGAGCCGACCAGCGCCGTGGAGTTGCCGGCCGCGCCGGTGACCTTGGCGACCGCCGTCCACAGCCGCTTGTCGTGGACGTCGCCCCTGGCCGCGACGTCCAGCAGCCGCTGGGAGCCGACCTGCGTGGAGTGGTCGAGGTCGAAGGCCCTGCGCAGCGCGCCCGCGCGCTCCTTGGTCAGCCGCAGGATGTCCTCCGCGCGGCGCCACGCCTCGGCCTCGGTGGCGGCCGGGATCGGCCGCAGGCTGACGCTGAAGTTCGGGGTGCGGCCGTGCGGTGCGGCGGCGGCGCGGACCTCGGCGGTCCGCTCGGCGATGCCGGCCAGCGGCTCGCCCCAGAAGGCGTAGACGTCGGCGTGCTTGGCGCCGGCCCGCACCGCGTCCTGCGACGCGCCGCCGAAGTACACCGGGGTGGGCCGGGCCGGGAGGACCGCCGACCGGCCGCCGCGCACCTGGTAGAAGTCGCCGTCGTAGTCGAAGGGTTCGGCCGAGGTCCAGGTGCGGCGCACCACGTCGAGGAACTCGTCGGTGCGGCGGTAGCGGGTCGGCTTGTCGGTCAGGTCGCCGTCCCTGGCCTGGTCGGCGTCGTCGCCGCCGGTGATGACGTGCAGCGCGACCCGGCCGGGGTGGAAGGCGTCCAGCGTCGCGAACTTGCGGGCGGCGAGCGTGGGCGAGACGAACCCGGGCCGGTGCGCGAGCAGCACGCCCAGCCGGGTGGTGTGCGTCAGCACCTGGTCGGCGACGGTGAAGCCGTCCGGGCTCGCCGACGAGTGGGCGACCAGCACCCGGTCGAACCCGGCCTGCTCGTGCGCGAGCGCCAGCTCCCGCAGGTACGCGGGCTGGATCGCGGGGCCCTGCGCGGCGTGCGACTCGCTCTGCGAGGAGAAGGACGGCGCGGCGGTACCGCCGCCGGTCTCGCTGACGGGCTGGGTGGCGGCGATGCCGATGAACTCGACGGACATGGGTGCACTCCAAGGAGGGGCGGGGTGGAACGAGACGGCAGGACGGGTGCGGGACGGGGGCGCGGCGGGCCGCCCGGGGACGGGGTCGCGGGAGGTTCGGCGGCTGGTCTCGGGCAGGCGGTCAGGGGCTCGGGGCGGGAGGTTCGGGGCGCGGCCCCAGGCCAGAGACTCGGGGCGTCGGCTCGGGGCGGGGACTCGGATCAGGGGGTCGGATCAGGGGGTCGGACCGCAGGCCCGGATCGGGGGCCCGGGTCCGGGTCTCGGACCCGGCTCCCGGCCCGGCTCACGCGGGTACGGCCGCGGGCGGCGCGACCTCGGCGCGCCAGGAGTCGGCGTGGTGACAGGCGACTTCCCGCGAGGCGCCGGCCGCGGCGGCGGCCTGCGCCCCGCCCGCCCCCGCCGCCACGGGACGCTCCCGCGCAACGGGTTCGGTGCGGCAGTCGTCGTCGGCGAACGGGCACCGCGCGGCGAAGACGCAGCCCGCGGGGTGGGCCGACCGGGCCGGGTCGGCCCAGGCCGGCGGGTCGCCGCGGCGCAGCCGGGCCGGGGCGAGGCCGTGTTCGCGGCGGACGCTGGGCGCGGAAGCGGTGAGCAGCGCGGTGTACGGGTGCAGGGGCCGGGCCAGCACGTCGGCCGTCGGGCCCTGCTCCACCAGCCGACCGCGGTAGAGGACGGCGATGCGGTCGGCGATGCCGGCCAGCGAGCTGAGGTCGTGGGAGATCAGCACGACCGCCATGTCGAGTTCGGTGCGCAGCCGGTCGAACAGCCGCAGCACGTGGTTGCGGTTGGAGGCGTCGAGCGCGCTCACCGGCTCGTCGGCGAGCAGCAGCCGGGGACGGGTGACCAGCGCCCGTGCGACGGCCACCCGCTGGCGCTGACCGCCGGACAGCCGTCCGGGCAGCCGGCCGGCGAGCGCCTCGTCCAGGCCCACCCGGCGCAGCGCCTCGGCGGCGCGCGCGTACCGCTCCTCGCGGCTGCCGGCGCCGGTGACCGCGAGCGGCTCGGCGACCAGGTCGCGTACGGCCATGTCGGGGTCGAGGGAGCGCAGCGGGTCCTGGAAGAGGTACTGCGCCACGCCGGTGCGCCGGAAGTCGCGCAGCGCCCGGCCGCGCAGGCCGGTGACCTCCCTGCCGTCCACGGCGATGCTGCCCGCGACGACCGGTGACAGGCCCACGACCGCGCGGGCCAGCGTGGTCTTGCCCGAGCCGGTCTCGCCGATCACGCCGAGGATCTCCCCGGCGCCGGCTCGCAGCGACACGCCCTCCAGGACGCTCTGCCCGGACCGTCCGCCGCGCCGCCCGAAGGCGACGGCGAGGGAGTCCACGCGCAGCAGCGGCTCGGCGGCGGCGCCGCCGTCCGGGATCGCGGCGGCGGCCGGCGCCGGGGACCCGGCGGCGGGGGCCGGCGCCGGGACGGTCGGGTCCGCGGCGGCGGGCTTGCCCGTCACGGCCTTCCCCGTCACAGGGTCCGCGGTGGTCGGGTCCGCGGTGCTCATGCGTCCACCTCCTCGGGTGCGGCGGCGGTCAGGCGGAGTTCGGCGTGGCGTATGCAGCGGGTGCGCCGGTCCTCTCCGGCCGCGGCGAGCGGCAGCACGTCGGAGGCGGTGCAAGCGGGGGCCGCGTAGGCGCACCGGTCGGCGAACCGGCAGCCGGCCGGGGCGGCGCCGGCCTCCGGCGGACGGCCTGGGATCACCGCGAGTTCGCGGCGCCGCCAGTCGCCGATCGAGGCGACCTTGAGCAGCGCCTCGGTGTACGGGTGGGCCGGCGCGGTCAGCACCTGCTCGGCGGGGCCGTCCTCGACGATCTCGCCGGCGTAGAAGACCAGGATGCGGTCGCACACCTCGGCCACCACCGCGAGGTCGTGGCTGACCAGCAGCAGGGCCAGGCCGCGGTCCTCGCGCAGCCGCGCCAGCAGGTCGAGGACCTCGGCCTGGACGACGGTGTCCAGCGCGGTGGTGGCCTCGTCGGCGACCAGCAGCGCCGGGTCGCCGCAGATCGCGGTGGCGATCAGGACGCGTTGCAGCATCCCGCCGGACAGTTCGAAGGGGTACTGGTGGTAGACCTCGGCGGGCCGGTGCAGGCCGACCGCGGCGAGCAGCTCGACGGCCCGGGCGCGGGCGTCGGCGCGGGACAGGCCCTGGCGCACCCGCAGCGGCTCGGTGAGCTGGCGGCCCACGGTGAGCGAGGGGTTGAGGTACGACGCGGGGTCCTGGAACACCGCGCCGAGGCTGACCCCGCGCAGCCGCTCCCAGCCGCGCCGGTCCAGCGCGGTCAGCTCGGTGCCGGCGAGCGTCGCGGTGCCGGCGGAGACCGCGCAGCCGGGCGGCAGCACCCCGAGGACCGAGCGGCAGGTCAGCGTCTTGCCGCTGCCCGACTCGCCGACCAGGCCGACCGCCTCCCCGGCCCGTACGGTGAAGGAGACGTCCCGGACGGCCTCGGTGCGGCCGCCGCCCACGGTGACGTGCAGGCCGCGCACGGCGAGCACGTCCTCCCGCGCGGCGCGCGGCGGGACCACGGCGGCGGGCGTCGCGGACGCGGGCGTCGCGGACTTCGACGCCGCGGATGTCGCCGCCGCGGATGCGGCGTCAGGCGGAGATACGGGCATCGGTCCTGCCTCCTCGGTCCTGCGCGTCGGGGTTCTCGTCGGCGCCGGTCGCGTCCGCGGGGTCCGGTACGCCGGCCGCGGGGTCCGGTACGCCGGCCGCGGGGTCGGTGCGAACGGCGGCGGCCGGGTCCGGGGCGCCCCGCTCCGGCTCGGGCGTCGCGCCGGCCGCGGCGGCGAGCGCGGCGTCGGCGTCGAGCGCGGCGAGCGCTCCGGGGCCGCCGCTGTCCCGCAGCGCGTCGGCGAGCAGGTGCAGCGCGCCCACCGTCACCATGACCAGCGCGCCGGGCAGCACCGGCGCCCACGGCTGCTGGGCGAGGAAGCCCAGGTCGGTGGCGAGCATGCCGCCCCAGGTGGCGGCGGGCGGCTGGACGCCGAGGCCGAGGAAGGTGAGCGAGGCGACCGTGAGCAGGCTGGTGGCCAGGGCCTGAGCGGTGGTGACCGCGACGGTCGGCAGGACCTTGCTCCATATGTGGGTGCGCAGCACCCGGGTGCGGGACGCGCCCATCAGCTCGGCGGCCTCCACGTACGGCGTCTGCCGCAGACCCAGCGCGGCGGCCCGGGTCACCCGGAAGAACAGCGGGGACAGCAGCACGCCCAGCGCCAGCATGGCCTGGTGCAGGCCGTTGCCGAGGACGCCGACCGCGGCGATGGCGAAGAGCGTAAACGGCAGCGTCATCAGCGCGTCGACCGCGCGCAGCGCGGTCCACTCGAAGGCCCGGCCCAGCCACAGCGACGCCAGGCCCGGCACGATGCCGAGCACCAGGGCCGCGCCGACCGCCTCCAGGGCGCCCGCGACGCTGAGCGCGGTGCCGGCCAGCAGCCGGCTGAGCACGTCGCGGCCGAGGTAGTCGGTGCCGAGCAGGTGCGCGCCGCTCGGGCCCTGGAGGATGTGGGCGGTGTCCTGGGCCAGCGGGTCCTGCGGCGCCAGTTGCCGCCCGAACACCGCGAGCACCGCGACGACGGCCAGGACGGCCAGCGCGACGCGCGCCAGCGGCAGCCGCCAGGTCAGCCGCAGGGTCCTCATCCGGGTCATGCCGCGGCCCTCCCGTCGGAGGGGCGGGTGCCGCGGCGGCGGGCGGCGGGGGTGAGCGCGGCCAGCGCGGCGTTGACCGCGAGGTTCGCGGCCAGCACGACGGCCACCGTGACCAGCAGCGTTCCCTGGATGACCGGGACGTCGTGCGACTGGGCGGACTGCAGGGCGAGTTGGGCGATGCCGGGCAGGTTGAAGATCTTCTCGGTGACGACCGCGCCGCCGATCAGCATCGGCACGCTCATGCCGAGCACGGTCAGCGCGGGGCCCGCGGCGTTGCGCAGCACGTGGCCGAAGAGCACCCGCCGCGCGGACAGTCCGCGCATCGCCGCGCCGGTCACGTAGTTCTCGCGCAGCGCGCCGACCAGCGAGGTCCGCAGCTGGCGGGCGATGTGCGCGGCGGCGTCCAGGCTGAGGGCGAACGCGGGCAGCAGCGCGTACCGCAGCCACTGCGCGGGGTTCTGCCCGAAGGGCACGTAGCCGCCGGAGGGCAGTGCGCCGAGCTTCACCGAGACGACGGTGATCAGGGCGATCGCCACCACGAAGGCGGGGACGGTGCCGAGCACCGCGCACACCGCGGTGATCGCGCGGTCGGTGCGTCCGCCGTTGCTGAGCGCGGCGGCGATGCCGGCCGCGCCGCCGAGGACCAGCGCGAACAGCAGCGCGAGGCCGGCGACGGACAGGTCGACCGGCAGCGCCTGGCCGATGCTTCTGGCGACCGGCAGGGTGGTGAACCAGGAGCGGCCGAGGTCGCCGTGCAGCGCGCCGGTGAGCCAGTCCGCGTACTGCACCACCAGCGGGCGGTCCAGGCCGAAGGCGTGGTTCATCCGCGCGATGTCGGCGGGGGTGGCGGTCTCGCCGAGCACCGCGGCGCCGGGGTTGGCGTCGGACAGCGCGCCGAGGCCGAAGGTCAGCACGGAGGAGAGCAGGAAGACCGTGGCGGCGCTGAGCAGTCCGCGGGCCAGCGGCACCGGGGCGCGGCCGGCCCGGCGCAGCCAGGGGTGCGGGCGCGCCGGGACGTCCGGGCCGGGCCCCGTGGGGTCCCCCGCGGTCCCGGGGCCCGCGGACTTCGCCGTGCTCCCGGCCGGTGCGGGTCCGGCGGCCGCGGGCCCGGCGGGGAGCGCGGCCCCCGCGGGCACTGCCGCGCTCATCGAACGGTCACCCCTTCGAACCGCTGCACCACGACGTCGGCGGGCAGCGCCGAGACCGCGCGGTTGCGGGCCAGGATGCGCGGCACGGTGTAGAGGAAGACGTTGGGCATGGTGCGTACCGCGAGCGCCGTGGCGGCCTGGAGCACCTTGGGGTAGTCCGGCGAGTCCAGCGGCGTCGCGGACACCTTGGCGACCGCGGCCTGGAGGTCGGCGGGCGTCCTGCGGCCGGGGTTCATCAGGCCCTGGGGGCCGAAGAGCACCTGGAACGCCTGGGCGGCGGAGTCGCGGCCGGCGAACTGGTCGGTGAAGAGCGCCTGGGAGTGCTGGACGTAGACGATCTGGGTGGTCTGGGCCTGCGGGATGACGCTGATCTTCGCCCGGAAGCCCGCCTCCTTCAGCTGTGCCTGGAGCTGCTCGGGCAGGCCCTCGGCGGCCGAGGTGGTCAGTGTGAGATCGACGCCGTCGGGGTGTCCGGCCTTGGCGAGCAGCGCGCGGGCCTTGGCGGGGTCGTGCGGGTACAGGCCGTCGGACGCGGCGTCGTGGCCGACGTAGCCGGGCGGGAAGGGCTGGTTGCTGACCGTGCCGTAGCCGAACTGCTGGGTCTTGAGCAGCGCCTGGCGGTCGACGGCGTACTGCAGGGCGAGCGCGACGTCGGGGTCGTCGAAGGGCGCCTTGGCGGTGTTGACGTCCAGCACCGAGACGACCATGGAGGGGATCACCTGGACCTCCAGGCCGGCCGCCTTGGCTGCGGCGACCTGGCTGCCGGGGATCTGGGCGACGTTGTACTGGCCGGACTGGAGCGCGGCGACGACCGTGGAGGCGTCGGGCAGCGGGTAGATCTCGAAGCCCTGGAGCTTGATGCTGGCGGCGTCCCAGTAGGCGGGGTTGCGGCGCAGCACGGCCTTGGCGTTCTGGGTGTAGGAGGTGAGGACGAAGGGGCCGGAGCCGACCGGCCTGCTCGCCAGGGACGCGGCGTCCGTCTCGAACGCCTTGGGGCTGACGATCATGCCGGTCTTGCCGGCGAGCAGATTGGGGATCTGGTAGTCGGCCTGGGTGAGCGCGAGGGTCACCGTGTCGGCGCCGGTGGCGGTGATCTCCTTGACATGCGCGAGCTGCGGCGCGACCAGGGACTTGGGGTCGGTCCTGCCGCGGTCCAGGCTCTTCTTCACCGCCGTGGCGTCGAGCGGGGTGCCGTCGCTGAAGGTGAGTTCGGGGCGCAGGGTGAAGGTGACGGACGTGCCGTCGGCGTTGTACTTCCAGCCGCTGGCCAGGGCCGGGACGGCGGCGCCCGCGGAGTCGAGCCGGGTCAGGCCGGAGTAGACGAGGGACAGCTCGTGGACGTCCCAGCCGGCGGAGGAGAAGACCGGGTCCCACGAGGTGGGCAGCGCCCAGCCCCATTTGAGGGTGCCGCCCGCCCCGGACGCGGTCGCCGGGGCGGCGGAACCGCCGCATGCGCTGAGGGCCAGGGCGGCGCCTGCGCCGAGGCCGAGTCCGAGGAAGGAGCGTCTGCCGAGCGCGGGCATGGCTGCGGAGTTCATGATGGCGTGTCACCTTCTGTGGAGCGCGCCGGGGACACTTCCGGCCGGGCGGGGTCCGGGAGTGGGGGCGGCGCGGGACAGCGCGCCGGGGCATGCCGGGGGCGCGGTGCGGGGTACGGGACGGCACGAACCGCGCGGGCGGGCGCGGCGGGGCACGGGAGGGATGCGGGACGGGCGGGTCCGGCGCGGGAGAGGAGTCCGGCGGCGGGAGCGGGCCCGGGGTCCGCGTCGCGGCGGCGACCGTTCGCGGGACGGCGCGGGGCCGGTCGGGAAGCGGTCAGGGACCGTCGGCGGCGTAGTGTCCGGGGCTCACCGGGGCCGACTCAGGGCCGGTACGGGCGGGTCAGCGACACAGAGCGCTGCAGGTGCGCCGGAAGTCCACGTAGCGGCACACCACGTCGGGGTGCGTCTTCAGCATGCGCCCATCCTGGGGGCGGACCGCACGCACTGTCAATGGACACCAAAAGGTGTCTCATTGCCTGGACGGCTGTTGAGCAGGGCGGGATGCCCCGCGGCCTCGTCCGGGTGCAGCCACAGCGGACCGCCGGGGGTGTCGATCCGCAACGCCCACGCGGGGGCCGCGCGTTCCTCGGTGAGCAGCTCCAACTCCGGTGCGGTCAGCGTGCGGTGGAGGTCCAGGGCGTCGTCCGCCGACAGCGGCCGCGGCTGCGGCCAGGGACCGGGGAGGACCTCCGAAAGCGCCTGCGCGTACGCCTCTAAAGGCCGCCGGCCGGGGACCACGCGGGTGCCGCCGGGGCCGCGCAGGAGCAGCGTCGGCAGGGCGTAGCGGTGGCCGCCGCCGTCGAGTTCCTTGGCGGCGCCGGGGTGCGGCGGGGGGCCGTCGAGGTCCAGCACCTCGGGCAGCGGGCGGCGGGCCTCGGCGCGGTCGGCGCGCACCGAGTCGGCGACGGCGGGCGAGGCGGCGTCGGCGCTCAGCCGCCCGGTGTCCAGGCCGGGCACGGCGCGCAGGCAGGCCAGCACCCGCTGCGGGGTGTCGGCGGGCGCGCCGAGCACGAACTCCGACTCCCGCAGCCGGCGCAGGACGCGCTCGGCGACCAGCGGCCCCTGCGCCTGCGCGGCGCGGGCGGCCAGCGAGGCGGGCCAGCTGCTCAGCGCGACGCGGTCCAGGGCGTGCGGCCGCGGCGCGCCGGTGTGGGCGCACACCTCGGCGACGTAACCGGAGTACCAGGCGGCCTCCGCCGCAGGGTCGGGGGCCGGGTCCTCGCCCTCGTCGAAGAGGATCGCGTACGCGCGCCGCCAGCGGACCCGCACCCCGGGCCTGGCCCGCAGCCGGGCGCGCAGCAGGCGGAACTCCGGCTCGGAGCCCCACGCCCACGGGCACAGCGGGTCGGTGTACTCGACCACGTCGAGCACCGGCTCGCGGTCGCGGCCGGCCGCGGGCCGCGGGCGCGCGGTCACACCGGGGCCCGCTCGGCGAGCAGCGAGGCGAGCGTGGTGCGGGACAGGATGCGCCGCGCGCCGTCCTCCACCGAGCGCCAGACGTCGGGCAGGCCGGCGGCGGGGCCCGGGTAGGCGAGGCCGGGCAGCGGGTCGCCGCGCAGCGTCATCAGCTCGCCGTCGACCGCGAGCGCCACGTCGAGCAGGCTGATCTCGGCGGGGTCGCGGCCCAGCCAGTAGCCGCCCTCGCAGCCGCGCTGGCTGCGCACCAGGCCGGCCCTGCGCAGGTCGCCGACGACCGATTTCAGGAACCGGAACGGGATCTCCTGCGAGGCCGCGATGCTCTCGCAGGTGAGCGGCCGGTCGCTGTCCCGGGCGAGTTCGAGCAGCGCGCGGACGCCGTAGTCCGCCTTCGCCGAAATATGCATACGCGCCATTATCGCCGCGCCGCGCGCAATGGACACCTCTTGACATCCTTTCCGGGCGGCTTCTACGGTCCAGGCAGCGGCCGGATCTCGGGCGGGTTCCGGCGCGCCCGCCGCGCTGCGGCGCACTCCCGTCGAGACCCCAGGACAGGACACCCATGACCGCATCGCCCGCCCCCTCGGCCGGGTCCCCCGCCCACGACGGCTTCCACCCGGACCTGCCGGACCGCTCCCCCGACGAGGCCGGCGCCGGCCGCTCCGCGCGCGCCCGGGTGCACCACGTGCGCGCCGGCGACCTGGACGGCGACACCGCGCAGACCGGTGGGATGCGGCGGTTCGCCGCGATCAGCGGGGCACGGGTCGGCTCGGAGCGGATGTGGATGGGCCAGACGCACGTGGCCCCCTCGACCGCGTCCGCCGACCACCACCACGGGGAGTCGGAGACGGCGATCCACGTCGTCAGCGGCCACCCCGAGTTCGTGTTTTTGGAAGACGGCGGCGACGGACCGCGCGAGGTGCGGCTGCGCACCTCGCCCGGCGACTACGTCTTCGTGCCGCCCTACGTGCCGCACCGCGAGGAGAACCCGGACCCGGACGAGGAGGCGGTCGTGGTGATCGCCCGCAGCACGCAGGAGGCCGTGGTGGTCAACCTGCCGGGGTTGTACGTGCTGGACCCCTCGGACCCGGCGGCACCCCCGGCACCCCCAGCATCGGCGGGGCGCGCGGCGAGCGAGCCGTCCGAGCCGTCGCAGTGCGCGTGACCGGCAGCGGACGGGGGGCGCGCCGGGGGGTGTCGACCCGCGGCCCGCGGGTTCCGAGGATGGGGGCCATGACCGAGCGCCGGCGTCGCACGCCGTACCCGCCCCGGACCGCGCGATGTCCGCGCACCGGCGCGTGCCGCTCGCACCGCTGAGCCGGTGACGGGAAGCCGTCACCGGACCGCGTCGCCGCAGCCGCAGCGCCCCCGCTCGCCCATCGCCACGGCCCCCGCGCACGAGCGCGCCCGCCGGGGCGCCCTCGCAGCGATCGGAAGCTGATGAGCCCGGAATACCTGTGGTACCTCCCCAACACCGTCGCGCCGGGCCACCGCGGTGACGACAGCACGGCCGGCTGGGGCTCGGTCGACTTCTCGACGGACCTCGCGCTGACGGCCGAACGCCACGGCTGGGGCGGCGCGCTGCTCGGCGCCGGGTGGGGACGGCCGGACACGTTCACCCTGGCCACCGCGCTGGCCGCCAGGACCACGACGTTCAAGCCGCTGATCGCGGTGCGGCCCGGGTACTGGCAGCCGGCGCACTTCGCCGCCGCCGCGGCCACGCTCGACCAGCTCAGCCGCGGCCGGGTGCTGGTGAACGTGGTGAGCGGGGTGGACACCCCCGCCGCCTACGGGGACACGACCGTCGACCCCGCGCGGCGCTACGCCCGCACCCGGGAGTTCCTGCACCTGGTGCGGCGGCTGTGGACCGAGGAGTCGGTCGACTTCGCCGGCGAGCACTTCCACGTGGCGGGCTCGACCCTCGCGTCACGTCCCTACCCGGCCGAGGAGCGGCGGCACCCGACGCTGTTCTTCGGCGGCGCGTCCGAGGCGGCCGAGCGCGTCGCGGCGGCGGAGGCCGACGTCCAGCTGTTCTGGGGCGAGCCACTGGACGGGATCGCCGAGCGGGTGGACCGGCTCAGGACGCTGAGCGCGCGGCTGGAACGCCGCCACCGGCCGCTGGAGTTCGGCCTGCGCGTCACCACCGTGGTGCGGGACACGAGCGAGGAGGCGTGGGCCGCCGCGGAGCGGAAGGTCGCGCGGATGGCGGCCGGCCCCGCGGAGAGCTTCTGGACCGGTGACCGCACGGCCGCGGTCGGGCAGCGGCGGCTGGCCGGCCTCGCGCGGCGCGGCGACGTCCTCGACACCTGCCTGTACACCGCCCCCGGCCGGTTCGGCGGCGAGGGCGCGGGCACCACCTGGCTGGTCGGCTCCGCCGAGGAGGTGGCCGCCGCGCTGCACGCCTACCGCGCGCTCGGCGTCAGCCACTTCGTGCTCTCCGACACCCCGTACAAGCAGGAGACCGCCCGCGTCGGCGACGCCCTGCTGCCGCTGCTGCGCGAGCCGGGCGCGGCCCCGGAGGGCGGCGTGGGCGCCGGGCCGCACGCCGGGCCGCACGCCGGGCCGGACGCCGGGGCGGACCCGCGAGGTGCGAGCGCCGGCGCTGCGGACGCGCGCGACGCCGCACCTACGGGGACGACGCCGGCCGGCTCGGTATCGGCGGCGCCGTGCTCGACGTGACCGCGTTCGTGGCCGCCGCGCCGGCGAACGATTTGTTGGCCGAGCACCTGACGCGCCGTCGCGCGGCCGGGCGGGCGGCCGGCGTGTCGCGGTGAGCCGCCGTGTCCCGAGGAGTCCGTGGTGCCCGGCGGGCCGCCGCTGCGCCGCGTCGCCGTGAGCCGCCGCGGGGGCGGTGTGCGGCGGGCGGTCAGCTGTCGCGGACGGGGCCGGCTCCTCGCGGTCGTGGTGCGCGGTGTCCGGGAGCGGGGCGACCGCGGCGGTGACGAGCGCGGCGACGCCGAGGAGCACCGCGACGGAGGTGAGCGAGCGCAGCACGGTGACGTGGTCGGCGAACAGGCCGACCGAGGGCGGCCCGGCGAGGAAGGCGCAGTAGCCGATGGAGGCGATGACGCTGACCCGGCCTGCGGCGTACCGCTGCTCGTCGGCCCCCGCGCTCATGCCGACCGGGAAGCCCAGCGAGGTGCCGAAGCCCCACAGCAGCGCGCCGGCGAAGGCCGCGGGCGCCGCCGGGGCGAACACGAACAGCAGCGTGCCGGCGATGCCCAGCGCGGCCAGCAGCCGCAGCACCGGCACCCTGCCGTACCGGTCGAGCAGCGCGGGGCCGAACCAGCGGCCGACGGTCATCGCCGACAGGAACACCGCGAAGGCGAGGGTGCCGACCACGGCGGGCGTGTCGTAGCCGTCGATGACGGCGATGCTGATCCAGTCGTTGCCGGTGCCCTCGGCGAAGGCGAAGGCGAGGACGAAGACGCCGATCAGCAGCGTGCGCGGCTCCCGCCAGGCGGCGAGCGCGCCGCGCGCGGGCGCGCCGTCCGCGGCCGGCTCCTCGGGCTCGGTCCCGTCGGGGACGAAAGCGCGGGTGGCCCGGGGGACGGCGAGGGCGACGACCGCCGCGACGATCAGCAGGTGCGCGGTGACGGGCACGTGCAGCGCGACCATCGCCGCGCCGATCAGGGCGCCCACGACGGTGCCGAGGCTGTCGCCGGCGTGGAACCGGGACATGATCGAACGGCCGAGGTGGCGCTCGACGACCGCGCCGTGGACGTTCATCGCCACGTCCCAGGCGCCGTTGCCGAAGCCGAGGAAGAACAGCCCGATCACCACCGGGACCAGGCCGCCGAGGTAGCCGAGCGCGACCGTGGACAGCGCCACGGCGAGCAGCAGCGACATCCCGGCGACCGTGCGCCGCGAGCCGACGCGGTGCACGACGGGCCCGGCGAGCGGCAGAGCCACCAGCGAGCCGGCGGCGATCGCGAGCAGCACCAGGCCGAGTTCGGCCGGCGAGAGGCCGAGGTGGTCGCGGACCTGGGGGATCCGCGAGGCCCAGCTGGCGAAGGCGAGGCCGCACCCGGTGAAGACGGTGTACGTGCTCCTGACGGCGCGGCGTATCTCCTCGGGTGTCGGGGCTGCGGCGGCGGACGTCATGGGCGGGCGCTCCGGGGGGTCGTGGGCGTGCCGGGGTCCCCCGGGCGGGGTGCCGGCGGCGGGTGCGGTCGGTACGGGTCGGGTACGGCGGGCGACGGCGGGGGCGCAAGGCTCGGCGGCTGCGGTCGGCCGCCGCCAGGGTTCGGCGGCTGCGGCGGGGCCGTCAGCGGGTGATACGGCGCAGCGCGTGCCGTACCTGGGCGGCGGACAGGGGGTCGGTGGACAGCGCCTGGTGCAGGACGAGCCCCTCGACCAGCGCGTCCAGCTCGCGCGCGGTGACGGGGTCGAAGTGTCGTTCCAGGGCGCGCCGGCTGCGCAGCATCCAGGACTCGGTGACCGTGCGCAGCTCGGGCCTGCGGGCCGCGGCGAGGTACAGCTCGACCGCGAGGACCAGCGCGCGCTCGGGCGCGAGCAGGTCGCGCGCCAGGTGCTGCGCGAGCGATTCGAGCGCCGCCTCCCGGTCGGCGGCGGCGCGCATCCGCTTCTCCAGCGCGTCGGCGATCACCTGCGCGTGGTGGCTGAAGGCCGCCGCGAGCAGGTCGTCGAGGGTGCGGAAGTGGTAGGTGGTCGACCCGAGCGGCACATCGGCGGCGCGTGCGATGACGCGGTGGGAGGCGCCGGCCACGCCGTGCTCGGCGATCACCTCGAGCGCGGCGGCGATCAGCCGCTCGCGGCGGCCGGGGTCGTAGCGGCGCGTGCGGCGGACCCGCTCCCCGGGCCGGTCCCGGCCGCGTGCCCGCCGCCGGGGCGCCCGGCCCGGTCGGGCCCGGCCCCGGGGAGCCGGCCGGCGGCGCGGGCCCGGTCCCCCGCGGAGGTCTCGGTGATCATGCGGCCGAGCGTACGCAACGCTGTGGACGCCCGTCCACAGCGATTCCCGCGCGGCGCACCGGTCCGCACGGCGTCCGTCCCGCGCGGCATCCGTCCCGCGCGGTCGCGGCCGTCCGCACGGCCCGGCGTCCGGCCGGGTCGGGCGCGGACGACGGGAACGCCATCGGGTTGAACGGCCCGCGCCCGCCGGACCGCTCCGTCCGCCGGCCCCGCGCCGGGCCGGCGGACGGACCCCGCGTCCGCTCACGTGGACGCCGACGGGGTCGCGGGCCCTAGCCGGCCGGGCGCACCTCGGCGATCTGGTGGCGGGAGCGCTCCAGCAGCCCCGCCGAGTAGTACGGATCGGCCGCGTACTTCGCCGTGTACGCCGCGTCGACCCGGTCCTTCAGCGCCTCGTCGGCGACCGGCGCGAAAGTGGCCGCGCCCTCGTCGCCGGCGGTCCTGACGATCCCGGCGCGCTCCCGCACCGCGGCGGCGAACCAGCGGGACGCCGGGTTGGCGGACCTGACGTAGACCGCGCCGTCCACGACGGCCGACCAGACCCGGATCAGGGTGCCGGGCGTCACGCCGTCCTCACGGTAGGGCGCGACGTGGAAGTCGTCGCGGGCGGCGAGGCCGGCGAGGACCCCGGGCGGCCAGGCGGACGGCGTCACTTCTCCTCGATCCGGCCGAGCGGGTCGGGGGCCGCCGCCAGTTCCGCGACCGCCGTCTTCCAGGCGGCCGGGTCGACGCCGAGCGCGCCGCGCAGGTAGGCCGTGGTGACCCGCTGGACGAGGGCGACGCGCTCGGGGCTCTCGTCGGTGGTCTCCTTGCTGCCCTCGCCGACGATGCCGCCGAGGCCGTGCTCGGCGCCGAACAGCGTGAGCAGGCTCGTGGCGCCCGGGCTCAGCCGGTAGGGGTCGGTGAACCAGTCCGGGCCGCGGACCGACAGCGCGGACTGGTCGTGGTCGCCCGCGACGACGAGGGACGGCGTGGCCAGCGCGCTGAAATCGGGGTTCATGAAGGCGAAGTTCTCCGCGGCGAACGGCGTCAGGTCGGCGCCGCCGGTGCCGGGCGTGGCGAGCAGCACGCCCGCGGACACCCGCGGGTCGGACCGGTCCTCGCCGGTGCCGCCGTCGGCGTCCAGGACGCGGGCGCCCAGCAGCATGCTCGCCGTCTGGCCGCCCCAGGAGTGCCCGGCGACCGCGACGCGGCCGCGGTCGACCCGCCCGGCGAGGCCGGGCACCGCGTCCTCGACCAGGTCGAGGCGGTCCAGCACCCGGGTCAGGTCGTCCACGCGGATGCGCCAGATCAGCGGGGTGCGGGGGTCCTCCGGCGGCAGGGCCAGCGACCGGGAGTCCAGGTGGGTGGGCTGGACCACCACGAAACCGTGCGCCGCCCAGAAGTCCGCGAGCGGCGCGTAGCCGTCCAGGGACCAGCCGAAGCCGTGCGAGAAGACGACGACGGGCAGGTCCCGGCCCGTCGTCGGGGCGGACACCCGCACGCGCAGGTCCTCGCCGCGGTCCGGCGCCGGGACGACGACCGGCTTGACGGAGACGAGCGGGGTGGCGGCGCCGGTGGCCGCGTCGGCGGCCGGGGCGTCCGACGGGGTGGAGTGATGTGTGGTCATGTGACATCCGTTCGGGACAAGAGGAGCGGCGGGCCGCCGCACGGCGTGGCCGCCGGGGGCGCCGCTCGGGGCATCATAAAAAGCGGAACACCGCTCCGAAAATCATACGGAGCAATGTTCCGCTTCGCAAGCGAGCCGCGGCACGCGCTGTCCCTCGCGCCCTGCGCCGGGCCGGCCCGGTCAGGCGCCGGCGCCGCCGTCGACCGGCAGGATCGCGCCGGTCACGTAGGAGGCCCGATCGCTGAGCAGCCACGCGGCCGCCTCGGCGATCTGCCGGGGCTCGGCCATCGCGCCCAGCGGGATCGACCTGGTCATCCGCTCGACGGTGCCGGGGCTCGCCGCTTCCCAGGCGTCGATCATCTCGGTGGAGGTGCCGCCGGGGGTGATGCCGTTGACCCGGATCCGGTCGCCGGCCCAGTTCACCGCGGCGGTCTCGGTGAGGCTGTTGAGCGCGCGCTTCATGGCGCCGTAGGCGGGCAGGGCCGGGTTCGCGCGGCGGCTGCCGATGCTGGACGTGTTGACGATGGCCCCGCCGCCGCCCCGCCGCATGAGGGCGGCCTCGGCGGTCATGGCGGTCCAGTGCGCCCGAAAGTTCACGGCGAACTGCTCGTCGATGTCCTCGTCGCTGGTGGTCTCGACCGGGCCGACCTGCCGCTGCGGGACCGCGCCGTTGTTGAAGGCGCCGTCGAGCCGTCCGTGCAGCTCTGCGACGCGGTCGACGGCGGCGCGGATGCTCGCGCGGTCGGCGAGGTCCAGGGGGACCGCGTCGGCGGCGCCGCCGCCGGCGCGGATCTCGGCGGCGATCTTCTCCAGGGCGTCGGCACCGCGCGCCGCGAGCACGACGGCGGCGCCCTCGGCGGCGAACAGCCGGGCCGCGGCCGCGCCGATGCCGCGGCTGGCGCCGGTGACGAGGACGACCTTGCCGGTGAGCAGGCCGATGGGTGCGGTGGTGTGGGTTTCTCCTGTCATGCCACCACCGTCGTTCCGGCCAGCGAGCGGATACAGGCACAGCCAGTACTACGATCGGCCGCCGGCAGGCGGGGACACTGGCCCCATGGACAAACAGGAACTCGGGGCATTCCTCCGCAGCCGCCGTGAGCGGCTGCGGCCACAGGACGTCGGTCTCCCCTCCGGTCCTCGGCGCAGGACCCCGGGGCTGCGCCGCGAGGAGATCGCGGTCCTGGCGCACATCTCCACGGAGTACTACGTCCGGCTCGAACAGGGCCGGGCGCCGCGCCCGTCGGCCGAGGTCCTCGCCGGGATCGCGGGCGCCCTGCGGCTGACCGACGCCGAGTCCGACCACCTGCACCTCCTGGCCGGCACCGCGCCGGCGGCCGGCGCCAGGACGCACCGGCGCGACGTCCGGCCCAGCGTCCTCGCACTTCTCCAGCGGCTGCCGCGCACGGCCGGCTTCGTGATGTCCGCGGTGTTCGAGGTGCTCGCCTGGAACGACCTCGCGGCCGCGCTCATGGAGGACTTCGACCGGCTCCCGCCCGAGGGGCGCAACCTCGCGCGCCGGGCGTTCCCCGGGCCGGGGCAGGACGGCGCGTCGCCCTACGGGCTCTCCGACGCCGCCGAGTTCCGGCTGGGCGTCGTGACGCAGCTGCGCGCCGCCTGCGCCCGCTATCCCGCCGATCCCGCGGTGACCGGCCTGGTCGGCGAACTGCGTGACACCAGCGCGGACTTCGCCCGGCTCTGGGAGCGCCACGACGTCCAGCCCGTGCCGACGCTCACCAAGACCTTCCGCCACCCGACGGTCGGGGAGATCACCGTCGACTGCGACAACCTCGCCCTCACCGACAGCGACCAGCACCTCGTGCTCTACAGCGCGCCGCCGGGCTCCCCCGGCGCCGAGGCGCTGGCCCTGCTGGACGTCCTCGGCGCGGGGGCGAGCCACTACCCGCGGTAGGGCGTGCCGTCCTGTTCGCCGGCGGGTCGGCGGACCAGGCGGCCGGCCAGGAGGTTGGGGTCCTTCCCAGTGGTGTAGGCGGCGCTGAGCACGTACAGGGTGCTGCCGCGCAGCGCGACCGAGGTGGGTCCGTCCAGGCCGTCGGCCGCGCCGAGGAGGGTGGCGTGGCTGCCGTCGCCGCGCACCAGCACCACCTGGTCGGGGACGTTGAGGGCGGCGGCGATGTCGTCCCCGTGGCCGGTGAAGGCGAAGTCGTCGATCCCGGCCAGGCCGGCGGCGACGGTGCGCGGACGTCCCGCCGAGCCGTCGCCGGTGATCGGCAGGCGCAGCACGGTCCCCCGGTCGAGGTTGGTCGCCCACAGCGAACCGCCGTGCACCTTCAGGCCGTTGACACCCAGGAAGCCGGTGGAGGCCAGCTCGGGGGCGTGGCTCCACACCTGCGGCGAGCCGCCGGACACCGGCACCCGGTAGACCGCGCCGCGCACCGAGTCCGCGACGTACAGCGTGCCGGTCCCCGCGTCCAGGGCCAGTCCGTTGGGCAGGCCGTCGGCCGGCAGCGCGGCGATGCGCTCGGGGCGTCCGCCGGGGCGCAGCCGCCACAGCCCGGTGAGGTCGGCGGTGCCGGTGGCGTAGAGGACGTAGAGCGTGCCGTCGGCGGCGCGCACCAGGCCCGTGGTCAGCGGGAAGCCGAGCGCGGGCGTGTGGACGCCGCCGTCGGCGGGGGCGGGCAGGGCGGCCAGCACTCGGGTGCACCCCTCAGGCGTGATCTCGGCGATCTGCCGGGCGCCGGCGAAGGTGACCGCGAGGCCGCCGCCGGGTTCGAGCGCGACGTTCTCCGGCGACTGGCCGGCGCCCGCGTCGAAGTGGACGACGACATGAGCGTCGGCCACCGAGGGTCCGCCGCCGGGCGGGCAGAACCCGGTGAGCGTCACGGCGGCGGCCAGCGCGGCGGATGCGAGCAGGGAGACACGGGAAACGGACATCTGGTCCTTCTTCGGGTCGGTGCGGGTGGTGCGCGGGCAGGGGGCACCGGCTCCGCTGCCGTGACGGGCGGGCAGGGAGCGGGGGCCGGTGGGCGCTACGCCGGGCGCGGGGCGGTGGACGCCGCCGCCGGCGCGCGGCGGTCGAGGGGCTCTACGCGGAGGGCGCCGCGGTGGAAGGCCGTGCGGCGGGCCGCCGGGCCGGCTCGCCGCGCGCGAGCCCGTGGGTGAGCAGGGTGAGGGCCGCCTGCGCGGCCGACCCCTCCTCGGCCGTCGCGACGACGATGCGCGGGCCGCGACCGCCGGGGCTCTGCAGGGTCTGCTGGGTGAGGGTCAGCTCGCCGACCAGCGGATGCCGCATCGTGTAGGCGGCGACGTCGCACGCCACCACCTGGTGGTCGGCCCACCAGCGGGCGAAGTCCGGGCTGCGCATCGTCAACTCGCCGATCAGCGCGGCCAGTCCCGGATCGTCGGGGAACTCCCTCGCGGTGATGCGCAGGCCCCCCACCACGGCCTTGGCCTTGTCCTCCCAGCGCGCGTAGAGCTCCCGGGTGTGCGGGTCGAGGAAGACCAGCCGCGCCATGCAGGGCCGCGTGTCCGGCGTGTCGGGATCGGCGGCGCCGAGGTGGCCGGCGAACAGCGCGTGGCCCGCGCGGTTCCAGGCGAGCACGTCGGTGCGGCGTCCGAGGACGACGGCCGGGGTGTCGCCGAGCGCCGCGAGCAGCGCCCGGGTCTCGGGGGTGACCCGCTCCGGGCGCGGGCGCGCGGCGCGCCGCCGGCGCGGCTGCTCGGCGAGCGCGTGCAGGTGCTCCCGCTCGGGTTCGTCCAGCCGCAGGGCCGAGGCGATGGCGTCCAGCACCTCCGCCGAGGCGCCCAGCGCCTGGCCCTGCTCCAGCCGCGCGTAATAGGGGACGCTGACCCCGGCGAGCAGGGCGAGTTCCTCCCTGCGCAGTCCCGGCACCCGGCGCCGGTCCCCGTAGGTGGGAAGGCCCACGTCGGCGGGGCGCACCTGGCGTCGGCGGGCCTGGAGGAAGTCGGCGAGCTGCCCCTGTCGGTTCATGCCTTCAGTGTGGGCCGCGCGGCGCGGCGGTGCCGCACCCTGCCAGGGTGCGGTCCGCGCGGTGGTGCGGCCCGCACGCCGCACAGGCCACGCACAGACCGCGCACAGACCCCGCGAGGCGCCGGGCCCGCCGAGGCACTGGGGCGTGAAAGCGCTCTCCGCACCTCTTGACGTCTTGGCATAGACCAATTTCAATCAATCGTCGCCCACATCGCACCACGCGCTCCACCCACGCGGCACGCATCGCGCACCACACGCACGCACCGCACCCCGCGCACCGCGCACCGCACAGCACCTCGCACACCCCCCCCACGCCGAGCCGACCGCGCCGCCTGCCGCGGCCTCCGCCACCGTCCCGGCTCTCCCCCCCCACGGAGTCGTCGATGAGATCCTCCCTGTCCTCCGCGGACGCGCCGCCGAGCGCGCCCGCGCCCACGTTCACGCCCGCGCCCGCGTCCACGCCCGCTTCCCCTTCCGCGAGGCCGTCTTCCGCCGCGCGGCGCGCCGCACGCCGCCTCGCCGCCGTCCTCTCGCTCGCCGCGCTGTGCGTGCTGGCGGCGTTCACCGGCGGCGCGCCCGCCGCGAGCGCGGTCACCGTGCCCCCGCCGCCGTCCGGCTGGACCACCGTGTTCAGCGACGACTTCAGCGGCGCCTCCGGGAGCGCGCCGAACTCCTCGAAGTGGACGTACGACACCGGTCCGGGCTCCAACTTCGGCACCGGCGAGATCGAGACCATGACCACCTCGACCTCCAACGTGCACCTGGACGGCAACGGCCACCTGAACATCACCGCGCTGGGCAGCGGTTCCAACTGGACGTCCGGCCGCATCCACACGCCGACCGCCGTGGCGGGCGCACCGGCCGGCGGCAAGCTCGAGGTCACCGCGTCGATCCAGCAGCCGAGCCCGGCGAACGGCCTCGGCTACTGGCCGGCGTTCTGGATGCTCGGGCAGGGCCAGTGGCCCGAGAACGGCGAGATCGACATCATGGAGGACGTCAACGCGCTCTCCGAGGTGGCCGGCACGATCCACTGCGGCACCTCCCCCGGCGGCGTCTGCAACGAGGGCAACGGCATCGGCAGCGGCCTGCGGGCGTGTTCCGGCTGCCAGTCCGGGTTCCACACCTACTCCATGATCCTGGACCGCACCAACACCTCGAACGAGTCGATCACCTTCTACCTGGACGGCGCCTCGTACTTCAGCGTCAGCGAGAGCCAGGTGGGCACGGCGGTCTGGCAGCAGGCGTACGACCACAACCTGATGATCATCTTCGACCTGGCGATGGGCGGCGCCTTCCCCAACGGCGTGTGCGGCTGCACCTCGCCGAACTCCGGCACCACCTCGGGCGGCACGATGAGCGTCGGCTACGTGGCGGCGTACACCACCGGCGGCGGGGGCACCACGCCGCCGCCCACCGGCGGCGGCCAGATCACCGGCTACGGCGGCCTGTGCCTGGACGACCGGTCGGCGAGCACCGCCAACTACAACCCGGTGCAGGTCTACACCTGCAACGGCACCGCGGCCCAGCAGTGGACCGTGGTCCAGGCCGGCAGCGCCCTGCACGTGCTGGGCAAGTGCCTGGACGTGTACGCCGCGGGCACCGCGAACGGGACGGCGGTGGACCTCTACGACTGCAACGGCACCGGGTCGCAGGTGTTCATCCCGCGCTCGGACGGGTCGCTGTTCAATCCGCAGTCGGGCAAGTGCCTGGACGACACGGGCTGGTCGACCACACCGGGCACCCAGGTGGAGATCTGGGACTGCACCGGCGGCGCCAACCAGGTGTGGCACCTGCCGAGTTGACCACCGGTCCGGTGACGCACTGATCGGAGCGGCGGCGGGCGCGGCGCGGATGCCGCGCCCGCCGCGCGCTCAGCCGCGTCTGGCGATGCCGCGGGCCCGCAGCCGGTCGGCGGTGATCGCCAGGCCCAGCACGCAGCCGAGCACGATGTTGGTGTAGTTGGAGTTGATCTGCAGGGTGGTCAGACCGTTGTTGATCAGCTCCAGCAGGACGGTGCCGGCCACGATGCCGACGATCCGGCCCTGCCCGCCGACCAGGCTGACCCCGCCGATGACGGCGGCGGCGATGGCCGACAGCTCCCAGCCGACGCCGACGCCGCTGGCCGAGCCGACGCCCATCCGGCCGAGCACCATGATCCCGGCGAAGGCGGACAGCAGCGAGCTGGTCACGTACATCGACACGATGCGCCGCTCGCCGCGGATGCCGGCCAGCCGGGCCGCCTCGGGGTTGCCGCCGACCGCGTAGACCTGCCGGCCGGCGTAGGTGCGCTCCAGGAAGAACCAGGCGGCGACCGCGACCACCGCGAAGAGGATCAGCGGCAGCGGGATCTGGGCCACGTAGCTCTGGCCGACGTCGGAGAACAGGCCGCCGATGCCGGTGATCGAGGTGCCGGAGGTGATGGCGAGGGTGACGCCCTGGGCCACGGTGTAGGTGACCAGGGTGACCACGAACGGCGCCATCTTCAGCCGGGTGACGGCCAGTCCGTGGATCAGGCCGACGGTTCCGGCGATGGCCAGGGTGACCAGGATGGCCAGCACCGGCGGCAGCCCGGCGCGGACGTTGAACCAGGACATCAGGATGACGCTGGTGCCCAGCAGCGCGCCCACCGACAGGTCGATGCCGCCGGTGAGGATCACCAGCGACTCGCCGATCGCGATCAGGCCGTACTGGGCCAGGTCGAAGCCCATGCCCTGGAGGTTGACCGCGCCGGCGAAGGACGACTTGTCCAGGGCGAGCGCGGTGAACACCACCACGCACGCGGCGACGACGCCGACCTCGGGGGTCTCCAGCAGCCGGCGGGCGAGCGGGGCGCGCGGCGCGGCCCCGGCCTCCGCCGCGGTCGGCGCGGGGGTGGCGCCGCCGGAGGGTGCGGCGCCGGTACGGGCGCTGGTCTTCATGCGGGTGCCTTCCCGTGCGGTGCCGCGGCGGTCCGGGTGCCGGCCGCCGCGGTCATGATCGCTTCCTTGCTGAACGCGTCCCTGGGGAGGTCGCCGACCACCCGGCCGTGCGCCATCACCACGATCCGGTGGCAGATCCACAGCAGTTCCTCCAGCTCCGAGGAGGCCACCAGGACCGCGAGCCCGTCCTGCGCGGCGGCGTCGATGAGGCCGTAGATCTCGGCCTTGGCGCCCACGTCGACACCGCGGGTGGGCTCGTCGAGCAGCAGCAGCTTGGGGTCCGCCGCCAGCCACCGGCCGAAGACCGCCTTCTGCTGGTTGCCGCCCGACAGGTCGCCGATCGGCTGCTCCTGGCTGTGCAGGCGCACCCCGAGGTCGCTGACGATGCGGGCGGCGTGCTCCTTGTCGGCCCGCGGGCGCAGCACGCCGCGGCGGCTGATCCGGCGCAGCGTGGCGAGGGTGACGTTCCAGCGCACCGAGTGCGTTGGCAGCAGCGACTGGACCTTGCGGTCCTCGGGGACCAGGCCGATGCCGGCCTCGACGGCGTCGGCGGGGTGCCGCGGGCGGAAGCTGCGGCCCTCGAAGACCACCTCGCCGCCGGTGCGCGGCTGGGCGCCCATCACGGTGTGCAGCAGCCGGCTGCGTCCTGAGCCCATCAGCCCGGCGACGCCCACGATCTCTCCGGCGTGCACGTCCAGGTCGACCGGGCCGAGCCCGTCGGCGGTCAGGGCGCGCACCGACAGCGTGGCGGTGCGCTCCACCGAGGACGACGGGGCGAGGTCGGCGCGGGCGAGTTCGCTGCCGACCATCTCGCGGATCATCCGCTCCTCGGTGGCCTGCTGCGGCGTCAGGTCCGCCACCAGCCGGCCGGTGCGCAGCACCAGCACGCGGTCGGCGACGGCACGCACCTCGTCCAGCCGGTGGCCGATGAAGAGCACCGCTCCCCCGGCGGCGGCGTGTTCGCGGGCCAGGTCCAGCACTCGCCCGGCCTCGACCGGGCCGAGCGAGGAGGTCGGCTCGTCGAGGATGAGCACGACCGGGCGGTGGCCCCAGGCCTTGGCGATCTCGATCATCTGCCGGACCGGCACGGGGAAGCGCTCCACCGGCCGGTCGACGTCGACACCGGTCATGCCGACCTCCGCCAGCAGCGCCCGCGCCTCGGCGCGGATGCCGGCCCGGTCCAGCACCAGGGTGCCCAGCGGCCGGCCGGCGGCGCGCTGCGGGCGGCGGCCCAGCAGCAGGTTCTCCGCCACGCTCAACTGGCCGACCAGCGGGAACTCCTGGGCCACCAGGGCGACGCCCAGTTCCCTGCTGTGGTCGGGGCGACCGGGCTGCAGCGGGCGGCCCGCCACGTCGATGGCGCCGGTGGTGGGGGTGACGGTGCCGGACAGCACGCCCATCAGCGTGGACTTGCCCGCGCCGTTCTCCCCCACCACGGCGACGATCTGACCGCGCGCCAGCTCCAGGGCGGGGATGTCGAGCACCTTCACCGGGCCGTAGGACTTGCTCACGTCCCGGAGCCGGACGGCGGGCTCGGACTCCATCAGCTGATCCCCAGCTGCTTGAGCTTGTCCTGGTAGGCGGCGAGGTTGTCCCGGGTGACCAGGCCGACGCCGGAGCTGAGGGTGGTGCCGTCGGACTCCAGGTAGGGCTGGACGATCTTCAAGGTGGCGTCCTTGCCGAGCACCTTGAGTGCGGCGAGCAGGTAGGCGCCGGTGTACCCCTGCTGGTACGGCTGCTGGAGCACGGTGGCCTGGATGACGCCGGACTGCACGAACTTCAGGGTCTGCGGGTCGCTGTCGTCGGAGACGATCTTGACCCGGCCGGACTTGCCGGCCGCCTGCACGGCCTGCGCCGCGGAGGGGCCGTCGTAGGAGTACACCCCGTACAGGCCGTTGACGTTCGGGTTGGTCTGGATCGCGGTCTGCGCGTTGGACAGCGCCTTGGAGGCGTCCATGCCGTCGCTGAGCTTCTGGGCGACCTTGATGTCGGTGCCCTTGAGCGCGTCCTCGAAGCCCTGGATGCGCTCGACGGCGTTGGAGGTGGTGAGCGAGCCGACCAGGATCACCACCTGGCCCTTGCCGCCGAGCGCCTGCTTCATCGCCTCGCCGGCCTTCTGCCCGGCCTGGTAGTTGGGGGTGCCGAGGTAGAGGGCGGCGCCGTCCTCCTTAGGCAGCGGCGAGTCGATGGCCAGCACCGGGATGCCCGCCTTGTTGGCCGAGGAGATGGGCGCCTTGATGGCGGTCGGGTCGATCGCCGAGACGCTCAGGCCGCTGATGCCCTGGCCGCGCAGCGTCTGGATGATGGACAGCTGCTGGTCCAGCCGGCCGTTGGCGGGGGCCTGGTAGGTGCCCTTGACGCCGAGGTCGGACAGGCCCTTGCGGAAGCCCGCCTTGCCGGCGTTCCAGTAGTCGACCGCGACGTTGACGACCATCGCCTCGTTCAGCTTCGACAGGTCCTTGCCGGCCAGCGCCGCCTTCAGCGCGGCGTCGACCTTGGCGAGGTTCGCGTCGTTGAAGGCGATGTCGCCCTTGATGGCGACCGGCTGCGAGCTGCCGCCGGAGGAGGAGCCGGCGTCCGCCGGGCCCGAGTTCCCGGCCCCGCTCTTGCTGCACCCGCTCACCACGAGCAGCGCCGCGAGGGCGATCGCGGCGGCGCCCCACCGCCCGCCTCTGGCCACGGCGGAACCTTGGACATCACGCATGGGCGAACTTCCTGTTCGGTCAGTGACCTGTCGGTCGGCCATTGAGAGCGCTAACAATCCAGTGCGGTGAAGTACCCAGGTCGAGCACGTCCGCCGTGACCCGCCACCGGCAGCCGCAGCAAGGCCGCGGCGACGGGTGTCCGCGGCCGGGGAGAGTCCGGGCCGCCGGCGTGGTCGCGGCGGGTTCCCGTACCCGCCGCCATAGAGTGTTAGCGCTCACCGAACGAGCGTCAAGGTGTTGCACAGAGAAAAACCGGCGGGGTTCACGGCCGCGTCGGCCCACGTCGCGGGGAGCACGCAGCGGCCCGCAGGGGCCGGTCGCGGCGCCGCCCGCGGGCGCTCGAAGCGCGCGCGGGCGGCGCCGCACAGCGGCTACGCGCACATGCCGTCGGGGCGGCGGCCCGACGGGGCGTCAGGGCCGCGGCCGGGCCCCGCGGGCGGTCGCCGGCGGCCTCACAGGCCCCCGGCGAGCCGGTAGTACGCCTGGTTCCAGCGGATCTCCTGGGCGAACCGGCGGATCTCGGTGTCCCGGTCGATCAGCAGCAGCTCGGTGCCGAGGATCTCCGCGAGGTCGGACAGCTCCTCCGCGCCGACCGCGGTGGACAGCACCGTATGGTGCGGGCCGCCCGCGGTCAGCCACGCCTCGGTGGAGGTGCGCAGGTCGGGAGCGGGCCGCCACACCGCGCGGGCGACCGGCAGCCGCGGCAGCGGCTCCAGCGGCTCCACCACCTCGATCTCGTTGGCCACCAGGCGGAAGCGGTCGCCGAGGTCGGCCATCCCCACCACGACCGCGGGGCCCGGCCGGGCGTCGAAGACCAGCCGCACCGGGTCCTCGCGCGCGCCGATGGACAGCGGGTGGATCTCGCACGAGGGCTGCCCCGCGGCGATGGTCGGGCAGACCTCCAGCATGTGGGCGCCGAGGATCAGTTCGCTGCCGGGGACCAGGTGGTAGGTGTAGTCCTCCATGAAGGAGGAGCCGCCGGGGCTCCCGGCGCCCGCGGCCTTCAGGGTGTGCAGCAGCGCCGCGGTCTTCCAGTCGCCCTCGCCGCCGAAGCCGTAGCCGTCGGCCATCAGCCGCTGCACCGCGATCCCGGGCAGCTGCCGCAGGCCGCCCAGGTCCTCGAAGTTGGTGGTGAAGGCGCGGAAGCCGCCCGCGTCGAGGAAGCCGCGCAGACCCAGCTCGATGCGGGCGGCGTAGCGCAGCGCGTCGTGCCGGGCGCCGCCGGCGGTCAGCTCGGGCGCCGTGCGGTAGACGTCCTGGTACTCCTTGGCGAGCACGGTGACGGCGGCCTCGTCCACCGCGTCGACGGCGGCGGCCAGGTCGGCGACGCCGTAGGCGTTGACGCTGACGCCGAACCGCAGTTGGGCGTCGACCTTGTCCCCCTCGGTGACCGCGACGTCCCGCATGGTGTCGCCGAAGCGGGCCAGCCGCAGCGAGTGCAGCGCGTCGCGGCCGAGCGCGGCGCGCATCCAGGCGTGCACGCGGGAGGCCACCGCCGGATCGCTCACGTGGCCGGCCACCGTCTTGCGCGCGGCGCCGAGCCTGGTCTGCACGTAGCCGAACTCCCGGTCGCCGTGGGCGGCCTGGTTGAGGTTCATGAAGTCCATGTCGATGGTGGACCAGGGCAGTTCGACGTTGGCCTGGGTGTGCAGGTGCAGCAGCGGCTTGCGCAGCAGGTTGAGCCCGGCGATCCACATCCGGGCCGGGGAGAAGGTGTGCATCCAGGCGATCAGGCCGACGCAGGCCGGGTCGGCCTCGGCCTGCCGGACGAGCGCGGCGATGGCGTCGGAGCCGGTGAGGACGGGTTTCCACACCAGGCGGGCGGGGGCGCCGGGGACCGCGTCGAGGGCGGCGGCGATGGCGCGGGACTGCTCTTCGACCTGCCGGAGCGTCTGCGCCCCGTACAGGCCCTGGCTGCCGGTGAGGAACCAGACCTCGCGTGCCGGTTGTGCGGTCATGGTCAGGCTCCTTGCCCCTCGGACGGCCCGGGCTGGCCGTACACGTGTCGGTAGCGGTCGTACAGCCGGTCGACGGCGGCCGGGTCGATCGGCAGCGGCGCGCCGAGCTGCCGGGATATGTGCACGCTGCGGGCGACGTCCTCGCACATCACGGCGGCCTTGACGGCGGCGCGCGGGTCGGCGCCGATGGTGAAGACGCCGTGGTTCTGCATCAGCACCGCGGGCGAGCGGTGGCCGGCGAGGGTCGCCACGATGCCCCGGCCGATCGAGTCGTCGCCGATCAGCGCGAACGGTCCGACCGGGATCTCGGCGCCGAACTCGTCGGCCATCGCGGTCAGCACGCACGGCACCGGCTCGCCGCGGGCCGCCCAGGCGCACGCGTAGGTGGAGTGGGTGTGCACCACTCCCCCGACCTCGGGCATGTGCCGGTAGACGTAGGCGTGGGCGGCGGTGTCGGAGGACGGCGCGAGGTCGCCGTCGACGGCCCGGCCCTCCAGGTCACAGACGATCATGGACTCGGGCGACAGCCGGTCGTAGTCGACGCCGCTGGGTTTGATCACGAACAGGTCGTGTCCCGGCACCCGTCCCGAGACGTTCCCTGCGGTCCACACGACCAGGCCGTAGCGGACGAGTTCCTGGTGCAGGTCGCTGACCCGCACCCTCAGCGCGTCGGCCGCCGCGCGGGCGGCCGGCGACAGGCGGTTACTGCTCATGGGCGACGGTCCTCATCGAAGAGTGAGCGCTAACAACAAAGGCGGCGCGAAGCGGAGCGAGGGGGTCGGCAGGTGGGACGGCGGACGGGAGCCGGGTGGGCTCCGGCGGCGGGCCGACGGCGCGCGGGGTGCGCGGGCGGCTCATCCCGCGGCCGCCGCGCGCAGCGCCCGCAGACGGTGCATCACGTCGCTGCCGCCGCGGCCGAAGTGGTCGTGCAGCTCGCGGTAGCCGGCGTAGAGGGCGTCGTAGGCCGCCGCGCGCGCCGGGTCCGGGGTGTAGGCCGCGCGGTGCAGCCGGCCCATGGCGGCCGACGCGGACCGCAGGTCGGGGTACGCGCCGGCGGCCACCGCGGCGTGGATCGCGGCGCCGAGGGCGGGCCCCTGATCCGCGGCCAGGACGTTGACCGGCCGGTTCAGCACGTCGCTGTAGGTCTGCATGAGGAAGCGGTTCTTCAGCAGGCCGCCGGCCGCGGTGAACTCGGCGACCGGCACGCCGGAGCGCTCGAAGGTCTCCACGATGGTGCGCGCGCCGTACGCGGTGGCCTCGACCAGCGCGCGGTAGACGTCCTCCGGCCGGGTGTCGAGGGTCAGCCCGACCAGCAGTCCGGACAGGTGGTGATCGACCAGCACCGAGCGGTTGCCGCTGTGCCAGTCCAGCGCCAGCAGGCCGTGCGCGCCGACCGGTTGGGCCGCCGCCTTCTCGGTGAGCAGCTCGTGCAGCGTGATCCCGCGGCGGCCGGCCTCCTCGTCGTACGACCGGGGCGCGGCGGTACGCACCGACCAGGCGAACAGGTCGCCGACTCCGCTCTGCCCGGCCTCGTAGCCCCACAGGCCCGGCACCACGCCGTCGCGCACCGCGCCGCACATGCCGGGGACGTCGGCGAGCTCCTGCGAGTTCATGATGTGGCAGGTCGAGGTGCCCATGATGGCCAGCATGTGGCCGGGGTCGAGGGCCTGCGCGGCGGCGGCGGTGACGTGGGCGTCGACGTTGCCGACGGCGACCACGGTGCCCTCGCGCAGGCCGGTCAGCGCCGCGGCCCGCGCGCTCAGCTTGCCGGCGGCGGCGCCGGGCGGGGACAGCGGGTGGTCGAGCTTGGCGGTGAAGCCGGCGAAGTCCGGGTGCAGCGAGGCGAGGAACGCGTCGTCGGGGTAGCGGCCGTCCTGGTGGATGCCCTTGTAGCCGGCCGCGCACAGGTTGCGGCTCTCCTCGCCGGTGAGCTGCCAGACGATCCAGTCCGACGCCTCGATCCAGCGGTCCGCGGCGGCGTACACCTCGGGGTCCTCGCGCAGGAGCTGCAGCGCCTTGGCGTACTGCCACTCGCTGGAGATCCGCCCGCCGTAGCGGCTCAGCCAGGGCTGCCCGGACTCCTCGGCGCGCGCCACGATCAGGTCGGCCTCGGGCTGCGCGGCGTGATGCCGCCACAGCTTGGGGTAGGCGTGCGGGCGGTCGGCGAAGGCGGGCAGCTCGCTCAGCGGCGTGCCGTCGGCGGTGGTCGGCAGGACCGTGCAGGCGGTGAAGTCGGCGCCGATCGCGACGACGTCCTCGGGCCGCGCTCCGGCCGCGCGCAGCGCCTCCGGCACCGCGGAGCGCAGCACGTCGCGCCAGTCCTGCGGAATCTGCAGCGCCCAGTCCGGCGGCAGCGGGCGGTCGCCGCCGGGCAGCGCGCCGTCCACCACGCCGTGGGCGTAGGGGTGGACGGCGGTGCCCAGTTCACGGCCGTCGTCGACGGCGACGACCAGGGCGCGGCCGGACAGGGTGCCGAAGTCCACGCCGACGGTGACGGCGGGACGATCGGTGGTCATGGTGTGCCTCCAGGGGTGCGCGGGGCGCCGCCGCGGCGCCCGGGCCGGGGCCGCGCCCGCACGCATCGCTCGGGCCGCCCCGGAAGGCGCCGGCGGACGGCGGAGGTCCTTCGTGCGGGGCGGGTTCGGGACTGCGGGACGGGTTCGGGACGGGGACTCGGGACGAACGGGCGGGCGGGACGCGGGGGCTCGTCGGACGCGGGGACTTGTCGGGCGGCGGGGCTGGTGAGACGCGGGCGTGCGGGGCTGGTCGGACGGGGCAGACGGGACGCGGGGCGTGCGGGGCTGGTCGGACGCGGGGGCGTGCGGGGCTGGTCGGACGCGGGGGCGTGCGGGCGGGGCGTGCCGTGCTCAGTACGGATTGGTGCTGCTGCGGACGATGAGCCGCGGTTCGATGACGACGCGCTCGTCCGCGTCGCCGGCCCCTCCCGCCTCCAGCCGGCTGACCAGCAGCCGGATGCTGGCCTGCCCGACCGCGGCAAAGTCCTGCCGGACGGTGGTCAGCGGCGGCGCGAAGAACTCGGCCTCGGGGATGTCGTCGAAGCCGGCGATCGCCACCTGGCCGGGCACGCTGAGGCCCGCCTCGCGGAAGGCGCGCAGCACGCCGAGCGCCATCTGGTCGTTGGCCACGAACACCGCGGTGACGCCGGGCGCCCCCGGCCGGGCGAGGCCGGCGGCGACGCGCCCGGCCAGCTCCTGCCCGGCCCGGTAGCCGGACAGCGGAGTCCAGTCGCCGGCCAGCGGCTCGGGCACCTCGGCGCCGGCCTCCTCCAGGGTGCTGCGCCAGCCCTTGATCCGGGCCTCGGCCTCCAGCCAGCTCTGCGGTCCGGTGACGTGCCAGACCGTACGGTGCCCGGCGGCGAGCAGGTGGCCGGTCACCAGGCGGGCGCCCAGCTCCTGGTCCACCGAGACGCCCGGTATCGGCAGGCTGTGGCCGCCCTCGACGGTCACCACGGGGAACGGCAGCCGCAGTTCGGCCAGCGCGCTGACCGCGTCGCGGTGCGGCACTATCACCACGATGCCCTCGACTCCCCAGTCGCTGAGGTGGTCGATGGCCTCCTTCAGCGCCGAGGCGGAGTAGCGGCGCAGCGTCACCGCGGAGACCAGGTAGCCCTCCTCGCGGGCCGCCTCCTCCAGGCCGAACAGGGTGCTGGAGGGCCCGAACAGCGTGGGGTTGCAGGCCACCACGCCCAGCGTCAGGGTCCGGCGGGTGACCAGGGCGCGCGCCGAGGAGTTGCGCCGGTAGCCGAGCTGGTCGATGGCGCGCAGGACGTCGTCCCGGGTCGACTCGCGTACGTTGGGGTGGTTGCTCAGCACCCGCGACACGGTCTGGTGCGACACCCCCGCCACCTGGGCGACGTCCGCCATGGTGGGCGGTCGTCGTTTTCCGGCGCTCTCCGCAGTCTGCGACATGACCCTCCGATCGGTGACGAGAGTCATTGTTAGCGTTCACAGCAAGAGGCGTCAAGGGATGCACACGGGATCGCGCCGGGGCGGCTGCCAGGGGGTTCGGCGAGTCGGACGCCGGGCGGACCGGGTCGGGCGGGCAGGCGGTCGCGGCGGGTCAGGCGCCGGGCCGGTCGGCGGGCGCGTCACCGCGGGGCGCGGGCGCGTCGCCGGAGGGTGCGGGCGCGTCGCCGCGGATGCCGGGCGCGTCGCCGCGGGGCGCGGGCGGTTCCAGGACCAGCGCCTGCCGGCGGCGGTGGACGGTGAGGTAGCGCAGCCCGGCCGGCCCGGCGGTGAATCCGCGCAGCGAGCGGCGCGGCAGCCACAGCAGCGCCCCTGGCCGCAGCTCCACCGCGTCCGCCTCGGTGGCCAGGCTCCCCGATCCGCCCAGCACATGGACCAGGACGTCCAGGTCGGGGCCGAGGTGGGGCTCGATGACACCGCCGGGCGGCAGGGCGACGACGTTGGAGTCCAGGTCGCGTTCCGCGGGGTCGAGCCGCCACACCGCGCCGCGCACGTCCGGCTCTCCGGTGCGCCGCGCGAGCGCCGCGGTGTCGGCGAGCAGGCGGGGCGGCCCAGGCGAGGGCTCCGGGTCCCGCCCGGACCGCCACTGCGGTGGAGCGTCGTCGGCCATCGTGCTGTCTCCTGTCCTGCGGGCGGCGCGGAATTTCTCCAATTCCGAGTTGTGTAAACTCTAGGCCATGCACGACGCGCACGAGGACAGGGGCGGGAGCCCGGCCCGCGGCGGCGGCCCGGAGCCGGAGACGGCGGGGAGCCGGACCGCGCGGGACGCGGTCCCGGCCCCCGACGCGGCCCCCGACCCGGTCGACGCCGGGCCCGCCGGACGGCGTCTGGACGTGCTGAACGTCCTGCGGGACGCGGCCGAGCCGCTGGAGATCGCGCGGATCGCCGAGCGGCTCGCGGTGCATCCCAACACCGTCCGCTTCCACCTCGACCGGCTGGTCCGCGACGGCCTGGCGGAGCCGGCGGAGCACGCGCCGGCCGCCCGGCGCGGAACCGGCCGCCCGGCCACGCCGTTCCGCGCGGTGCGGCGGATGCCCAGAAGCGGCGCCCGGCACTACCGGATGCTCGCGGAGATCCTCACCCGCGGCATCGCCGCCGGGCCCGACCCGTCGGCGCAGGCCGTCCGGGCGGGCCGCGCCTGGGGCCGCGAACTGGCGGCGCGCGGCTCCGGACCGGCAGGCGACGACGACGGCCGTCCGGACGCGGACGACGCGGTAGGCCGTCTGGTCGACCTGCTCGCCGCCCTGGGCTTCGCCCCGGAACGCGGGGTCGCGGCGGGGTCCGGCGCGGACCGGCTGGGGCTGCGCAACTGTCCGTTCCTCGAACTCGCCGAGAGCGGCGGCGAGGTGGTGTGCCCGGTGCATCTCGGCGTGATGCAGGGGGCGATGGCCGGCTGGGACGCGCCGGTCACGGTCGACCGGCTGGAGCGCTTCGCCGAGCCGGACCTGTGCGTGGCGCATCTCGCGCCGGCGGAAGGGGCACGATGAGCGGCGCGCTGTCGGCCGCGGTGGCGGTGACGTTCGTGTGGCTGGGCATGGTGCTCGCCATCTCGTTCCTGGAGGCGCCGCTGAAGTTCCGGGCGCCGGGCGTGACGGTGCCCATCGGGCTCGGCATCGGGCGGCTGGTCTTCCGCGCGCTCAACGCGGCGGAGGCCCTGTTCGCGGTCGCCGTGCTGGGTGCGATCGCGGCGGACCCGCCGCCGGCCCGCGCCGTCGTGGCGACGGCGGTGGCCGTGGCCGCGCTGCTGGTCCAACTGGTGCTCGTACGGCCCTCCCTGACGCGGCGTTCGGAGGCGGTGCTGGCCGGCGCGCAGGCGCCCCGCTCGCACGCCCACCACGCGTACATCGCCCTGGAGACGGTCAAGACCGTCGCGCTGATCGCGGGCGGCATCCTGCTGCTGGCCGGCTGAGGGCGACCGGAGCCCCGTCCCCGGGCGGCCCGAAACCGCTCGGGACGGCACCGCTCAGGACGGCACCGCTCAGGACGGCACCGCTCAGGACAGCACTGCTCAGGACGGCACCGCTCGCGGCCGAGGCGCCGACCGTCGCGGGGACGGTCGGCGCCTCGGCCGGGGTCCGGGGGTCACGCGTCCGGCGCGCCGCCCAGGTCGGCGAGGGTGAGCACACCGCCGCCGATCCCCCACCCGCCGTCGACGACCTCCTCGACCAGCACCATCGTCGTGGCACGGGCGCGTTCGCCGTAGATCTCGGCGTACAGGTCGGTGGTACGGGTCACGAGGGTCTCCTTCTGCGCGGCGGTGAGGGTGCCGGCGGGAACCTTGAAGTTGGCGAAAGGCATGGTGCGTCTCCTGGTGGTGCATCCGATCGACCGGGTCGATCGGATGGAATTGGATGGAATCGGATGGAATCGGACGGAGGGGTGGACGGGTCGGCTGAACGGCCGGAGCGACCGCAGCTGTGGTGTCGGACCGGGCGGGCCGGCGAACCGGCCGCGGGGTCCGCGGACGTCGGGGGCTAGAGCGAACTGCCCTGGGTGAGCAGGTCGTCGAGGCCGACGCGGCGGAAGAACTCCGCGCGGACGCGGTCGGCGACCGCGGAGACGACCTCGCTGCCGTCACGGCTGGGGTCGACGTGGGTGCGCAGCGGCCGTCGGCCCGCCGGCAGGGCGACCAGCCGGACGACCGCGTCGGCGACCTGGGCGGCGTCGGCGTCCGGCGGCACGAGGGCGGCGAGCCGGCCGTCGAGGCCGGCCAGCAGGTCCCCGTAGCGGTCCTGGTAGGCCGCGGCGCGCGCGGTGTCGGCGGGCGTCCCGGCGTGCGCGAAGTGGTTGGTGCCCGAGGTGAACGCGCCGGGCACGACGATCGCGGAGTCGATGCCGTGGCGCAGCACCTCGGCCGCGTAGCTGACGGCCAGCGCGTCCATCGCGGCCTTGGCGGCGAAGTACGGCGCCAGGAAGGGCGGGCAGCCGCCGCGGGTGCTGGAGCTGCCGATCCACAGCAGCAGGCCCCGGCCGCGGGCGCGCAGGTGCGGCAGCGCGGCGCGGTTGACGCGCTGCGCGCCCAGCACGTTGACGTCGTACAGCTCGGCGAACTGCTCGGGGGTGAACGCCTCGGCCGGGCCCGACGCCATGTGGCCCGCGTTGTGGACCACCACGTCCAGCCGGCCCCGCTCGCCGACGGTCCTTGCGACCGCCGCGTCCGCGGATTCCTGCGAGGTGACGTCGAGTTCGACGGCGCGCAGGTCGACGCCGTGCTCGGCGGCGTACCGGGCCAGCTCGGCGACGGCCGGGGCGTTGCGGCCCGCGGTGTCGCGGATGCCGGCGTGGACGGTGTGGCCGGCGCGGGCCAGGGCCCGTACGGTCAGCGCTCCGAAGCCGCTGGAGGCTCCGGTGACCAGGACGGTCAGGGGTGTCGGGGCAGACATGGGTGCTTCCTCGGGACGGTGGGCGGACGTGCGGTGTGCGTGCGGACGTGCGGTGTGCGTGCGGACGGTCGGTGTGACGGTGCGCGGACGTACGGATGGAGTGCGGCGCGCGGACCGGCCGCGGGCCGCCGGCTGGCGGGGCCGGAGGATCGGCGTCAGATGATGCCGCCGTTGGCGCGGACGACCTGGCCGTTGACCCAGTGCCCCGCCGGGGAGACCAGGAAGGCGACGACCTCGGCGATGTCGGCGGGGGTGCCGAGCCGCTCCAGCGGGGGCTGCGCGGCGAGCCGGGCGATGGTCTCCTCGTCCTTGCCGTCCAGGAACAGGTCGGTCGCGGTCGGGCCGGGGGCGACGGCGTTCACCGTGACGTCCCGGCCGCGCAGCTCACGGGCGAGGATCAGGGTGACCGCCTCGACCGCGCCCTTGCTCGCGCTGTACGCGGCGTAGCCGGGGAAGGCCAGGCCCACGATGGAGGTGGAGAACGTGACGATCGAGCCGCCGGCGCGCACCCGGCGGGCGGCCTGCTGGGCGACGGCGAAGGTGCCGCGGATGTTCGTGCGGTACGTCGCGTCCAGCTCGGCGAGGTCCAGGTCGGCCAGCGGGGACAGGTGCATCCGGCCGGCGGCGTGCACCACCGCGTCCACCGCGCCGAACGCGGACTCGGCGGCGTCGAACAGCGCCGCGACGGCCTTCTCGTCGCCGACGTCGGCCTGGACGGCGATGGCGCGCCCGCCGGAGGCGGTGACGTCCCGCACGGCGGCGTCCGCGAGGTCGCGGTTGCCGGCGTAGCCGACGACGACGGCGTACCCGTCGGCGGCCAGCCGGGTGACGGCCTGGCGTCCGATGCCGCGCGAGCCGCCGGTGACGACGGCGACGCGGGCGCCGTCGGGCGCCCCGGCCCGGCCGGCGGGGGCGCTCTGTTCGGCGGCGCTCCCGGCGGTGCCGCGGGCGGCGCGGTCCTGGGCTGCGGTGTTCCGTTCGATGTTCTCGGCGGGCATGTCGGGCTCCTCGGTCCTCGGGTGTGCGGGGCGGCCCGGCTGTCGCGCCGTGCCCCCTCGTCCTCCACCCTCGGCCGGTCCGCCGGTGGCTGCCAGGGCTGCGTTTACCCGGGGGTCGGCATCCCCTGGCTACGGATCGGCGCACGAGCGACCATGGACGGGTGAACCTTCCCGAACTCGCCGCGTTCCTCAAGACCCGCAGGGCCCGCGTGCGGCCCGCCGACGTGGGGCTGCCGACCGGGCCGCGCCGCCGGGTGCCCGGCCTGCGGCGTGAGGAGGTCGCGCAGCTCGCCGGCCTGTCGGCGGACTACTACACCGAGCTGGAGCGCGGGAAGAGCGCGCAGCCCTCGGCGCAGACGCTGGCGGCGCTCGCGCGGGCGCTGCGGCTGGGCGGCGACGAGCGCGACCACCTGTACCACCTGGCCGACCGGCCGGTGCCGCCGGCCGGCCACGGCCCGGCCGGTCAGGTCCAGCCCGCGCTGCTCGGCGTGCTGGACCGGCTCACCACGACGCCGGCCCAGGTGATCACCGACCTGCACGAGGTGCTGGTGCAGAACGAGCTGGCCGCCGCCCTGCTCGGCCGTCCGCCCGCGGTCCGCGGCCCGGCGGCGAGCTTCGTGTACCGCTGGTTCACCGACCCCTCGTCACGGGCGATCTACCCGGTCGAGGACCACCCGCACCACTCCCGCGTCTTCGTCTCGGACCTCCAGGCGGTGGCCGCCAAGCGCGGCCGGGACGCCGGGGTGGCCCGGATGGTGGCGGTGCTGCGGGAGCGCAACGAGGAGTTCGCGCGGCTGTGGGACGCCCACGAGGTGGGGATGCGCCGCACCGACCACAAGCGGATCGTGCACCCCTCGCTCGGCGTCATCGAGCTGGACTGCCACAACCTGTTCAGCGAGGACGGCCGGCAGCGCCTGCTGTGGTTCGCGGCCCCGCCCGGCACCCGGGGGGCCGAGCAGCTCGAACTGCTCTCCGTCATCGGCACCCAGGACATGACGCCGGGCGAGGACAGCGCACCGTTCAGAACCAGGAGTTCCCCGGACCACGGTTGACGGTGCAGCCGCCGGGGGCCGCGGCGCGCGCGGCCCGGCCGGCCGCGCGCGGTGGCGACGGACTGACCGGGCGCCCGACGGCGCGGTGCGGCCCGCGCGCAGGCCGCGCGTCACCACTCGGCGAAGGAGCCGTCCGCGTGGTTCCAGATCGGTGTGCGCCAGGCGTGGCCGCGGGCCGCGGCCCGCCGTACCGCGCTCTCGTCGACCTCGACGCCGAGGCCCGGGCCGGTGGGCCGCACGACGCCGCCCTCGTCGAACCGCAGGACGCCGGGTTCGAGCAGGTAGTCGAGGAGTTCGGCATCGCCCTTGTGGTAGTGGATGCCGAGCGACTGCTCCTGGATCAGGAAGTTGGGCGTGGCGAAGTCGACCTGGAGGCACGCGGCCAGGGCGAGCGGGCCGAGAGGGCAGTGCGGCGCCAGCACCGCGCCGAAGGTCTCGGCGAGGACGGCGATGCGCCGCACCTCCGAGATCCCGCCGGCATGGGACACGTCGGGCTGCACCACCCGCACCCCCGCCTCCAGCACCGGCAGGAACTCCGCCCGGGAGTACAGCCGCTCCCCGGTGGCCACCGGGGTCGGCGTCGACTCCACCAGACGCCGCAGATTGGTGTGGTTGTGCTCGGGGACGACCGGCTCCTCCACGAACAGCGGGTGCAGGTCCTCAAGGCGCCGGATCAGCCGGCCGGCGGCGGGCGCGGCGACCCGGCCGTGGAAGTCGATCGCGAAGTCCCCCGCGTCCCCGAGCGCTTCGCGGACCTGCCGCGCGCGCTCCACCACCTCGGCGCTGTCGGCCAGGGTCGGCAGGGCGGGCAGTTGGGCGCTCGCGTTCATCTTCACCGCGGTCAGGCCGGCTTCGCGCTGCGCGCGGGCGTCGGCCGCCACGTCCGCGGGGCGGTCCCCGCCGATCCAGCCGTACACGCGGACCCGGTCGCGGACCGGGCCGCCGAGCAGCTCGTGCACCGGCACGCCGTGCGCCCGGCCAGCGATGTCCCACAGCGCCTGGTCGAGCCCGGAGACCGCCGAGGCGAGGACCGGTCCGCCGCGGTAGAAGCCCCCCTTGGTGAGCCGCTGCCAGTGGTCCTCGATCCGCAGCGGATCGGCGCCGAGGAGCCGCGGCGTCGCGGCGGCGACCGCGGCGCGGACGGCCTCGGCGTTTCCTTCGAGGCTCGCCTCGCCCCATCCGTCGATGCCCTCGTCCGTCGAGACCTTCACGAAGAGCCATCGGGGCGGCACCGGAAACGTCTCCACCGCGGTGATCTGCATACCCTCTCCCACCAGTTGACATTTAATCCTTATAATCAGACTATTACCGGGAGCTGGTCAAGACCTCTCCGGCGCGGGGCCGGCGCCGTCGTCCCGCGGCAAGGGCCTCGACTGCCCGAACGAGCCTGAAGGAGCCGCAGTTGACGAGCTTCGGATCACCGGGCGCGCGGCCGAACGGCCTGCACGCGCGGTTGCTGGACGCGCTCGGCCGGCGGATCGCCCAGGGCGACCTGCCGGTCGGCAGCGTGATCTCGCCCGACCGGATCGGCGCCGACTACGAGGTGTCGCGCTCGGTGGTCCGTGAAGCGCTGCGGGCGCTGGAGATCCTCGGCATGGTCAGGCCGCGGCACAAGGCGGGCACCACGATCCGGCCGCAGTCCTCGTGGGCGCTGCTCGACCCCCAGGTCATCGCCTGGCGGGCGGACGGTCCCGACGCCGACGTCCAGCTCGGCGAGTTGATGGCGCTGCGGGAGGCGGTGGAGCCCGCGGCGGCGAGGATCACCGCGCGGCAGGGCGCCGAGCCGCTCGTGACCGGGCTGCACGAGGCCCTGACCGGGATGCGCGAGGCGTACCTGCACCGCAACCGCGGTGCGTTCATCGAGGCGGACACCGCCTTCCACCGCATCATGCTGGAGGGCGCGGCCAACGCGGTCTTCAGCCAGCTCGTGCAGACCCTGCTGGCGACCCTGCACGCCCGGTACTCCGACCGCCGTCAGCTGTTCACCGACGACACGGCGGCCTCGCTGGAGCACCACGAGCGGGTGGTCCTGGCGATCGCCGCGCACGACCCGGAGGCGGCGGCCGCGGCCGCGCTGGCGCTGGTGCGCGCGACCGGCGTCGAAGTGCTGGGCGGCGCGCCGCCGTCCGCGCCGACGCCTCCGGCGCCGCCTGCCTCGCCCGCCTCGCCCGCGTCCGCCGCACCCCCGTCGGAGCGATGACGTGCCCGGTCCGATTACCGCCGGCCTCCCGGCGTCCGTCCAGACCGGCACACCCGCCCCGGCCGCCGGTTCCGGCCACGGCGCCGGTCCCGCCGTCGCCCGCGGCGACACGGCCCGCCCACCGAGACGCCGGCACGGTGCCGGGGCGGGTCGGGGACGGGGCCGGCTCCGCGGTCCGGGTCCCCGCCCGTCGGCCGCGGAGATCCGGCCCACCACCACACCGGGACCGGGCGCCGACGTCCCGGTGGCCGCGCCCGGTTCCGGACCGACGGGAGAGGATGCCACCCGATGACCACCCGCTTCCCAGCCGACGCGGAGCCGCCGCTGCTCGGCCGCCTCCGCGCGCAGCGCCTCGTCGCCGTCGTGCGCGGCAGCGACCCCGAAGGCGCTCTGCGCACCGTGCTGGCTCTCGCCGAGGAGGGCGTGGACCTCGTCGAGGTGTCGCTCACCACCGCGGACGCGCTCGGCGTGCTGCGTGCGGCCGCGGCCGAGCTCCGCGGCGCGGACGCGTTCCTGGGCGCCGGCTCGGTGCTCACCGGCGAGCACGTACGGGCCGCGGCCGAGGCCGGGGCGCGCTGGATGGTCACGCCGGGCGGGACGGATGCGGTACGGGCCGCGGTCGACGCCGGGCTGCCGGTGCTCGCCGGGGCGCTCACCCCGACCGAGGCACTGGCCGCGACGGCCGCGGGCGCGGCCGCCGTCAAGCTCTTCCCGGCCTCCCTCGGCGGTCCCGCCCTGCTGCGCGCCCTGCGCGAACCGCTGCCGCACATACCGTTCGTGCCGGTCGGCGGCGTCACCGAGAACTCGGCCCGCGCCTATCTGGCGGCCGGCGCGGTGGCCGTCGGCGTCGGCTCCCCGCTGGTGGGCGACGCAGCGGCGGGCGGCGACGTCGCCGCGCTGCGGGCTCGCGCCCGCGCCTTCCTGACCGCCTGCCGCCCGCCCGCGCGGACGGACGCGGATGCGGGCGGCGGGAGCGGCGGGAGCGGCGGGAGCGGCGGGAGCGGCGGGGCAGGAGATCCCCGCCCGGGCGGCGCGGGCGGCGGAGGACCGCGGTGAGCGGGCGCGATGTGCTGACCTTCGGCGAGACCATGCTCGCCGTCCGCGTCCAGGGGCCGCTGGGCCGCGGCGCACGCGCCGTCACCTCGGTGGCGGGCGCGGAGTCCAATGTCGCGGTGGGACTGGCCAGGCTCGGCCACCGGGTCGCCTGGGCCGGGCGGGTCGGCGCGGACGAGCCGGGCCGTACCGTGCTGCGCGCGCTGCGCGGCGAGGGCGTCGACCTCGCGCACGCCACGACCGACGCCGCCGCGCCGACCGGCGCGCTGCTGCGCGAGGACCGCCTGCCCGACCTGACCCGCGTGCACTACTGGCGCAGCGGCTCCGCCGGTTCCCGGCTGACCCCCGCGCAGGTGCGTCCCGCTCTCGACGCGGGCGCCGCCGTACTGCACCTGACCGGCATCACCTGCGCGCTGGGCGACGGCCCGCTGGCCTGCGTGCGCGCCGCGGCCGAGCACGCCGGGGCGCATGGCTGGACGGTCTGCCTGGACGTCAACCACCGCTCCCGGCTGTGGGACGCCGACCGCGCCGCGCGCACCCTGCGCCCGCTGCTGCCGTCTGTCGACGTCCTGGTCGCCTCCGAGGACGAACTGCCCCTGGTCGCGGGCGACGAGGGCGATCCGGAGCCCGCCCGGGTGGACGCGCTACTCGCCGCGGGCGTCCGGGAGGTCGTGGTCAAACGCGGCGCGCGCGGCGCCCGGGTGCGCACCCGTTCGGGCGAGGACCACGACGTCGCGGCGGTGGAGGTCCGGGTGCGGGACGCGGTCGGCGCGGGCGACGCGTTCTGCGCCGGCTACCTCTCCGGCCTGCTGGACGGCCTCGACACGGCCGGCCGGCTGCGACGCGCCGTCGTGCTGGGCGCGTTCGCGGCGGCGACGGACGGCGACTGGGAGGGACTGCCGCACCGTGACGAACTGCCGCTCCTGGACGCGGCGCCCGGCCACGCGATCCGCTGAGCCGTCCGGTCCGGCCCGCGGGCAGGCGGCCGGCCCGCGGCACGCGGAGGGCCGCGGCGGCGGCGAAAGGTGTCAGGGCGTCAGGGTCGGGCGCCGAGCGTCAGGCGTCCTCGCCGCCGGCCCCGCCGACCGCGCCACCTCCAGCGCCCACAGGACCAGCGGCGCCTGCACCGGCAGCCGGGCGTAGGCGGCGGCCTTCATCGCGGTGGGCCGGTGCCGCCAGTCGCGCGCCATCTTGACGTTCGCGGGGAAGACCGCGGCGAAGAAGCCGGCCGTCAGCACACCGCCGGCCCGGCGGGTCGCGGGCAGCGCCACGGTCGCGGCCAGGGCGAGTTCGACCGCGCCGCTGGCCAGCGTCCAGCCGCGCGGGCTCCCGGGCAGCCCGCGCGGCACGATCGCGTCGTACGGTTCGGGGCGGACGAAGTGCGTGACACCCGCGGCGGCGAGCAGGCCGGCGAGCAGAGCGGCGGAGCGTGCGGACACCTGGGCCTCCTGGTCGGGCGGGCGCCTGTCGCCCACACGCGCCCCACCTTACTCACGAGTAACTCGGTGGCAAGACCCCCTCGGCGTCCCCGATCCGACCGGCGTCGGCCGGATCGGCGCCGCGACACGGCCGGGCGCCCGCGCGGCGTTCGCTTCCCTCCGTGGCCGGTCGATGTCAGGCTGTGGCCATGAAGGGCAACATCCCGCCGGAGACAACGAGTTTCGTCGGGCGTGACACCGAACTCCTATGGCTGGACCGGGCGTTGGCACACCGCAGGCTGATCACGCTGACCGGGCCCGGCGGCGTCGGCAAGACGCGGCTCGCCCAACGCGCCGCGCTGCGCGCCGCGTCCGCGTCCGAGGGACCCGAGCGGCCCGCCCCGCACGGCGACACGTCCCCGGGTGCTCCCGCCGGCCGCGCTGACGGCAACGCTTACGGACGCACCGGCGGCGGGGCGTACACCGCGCCCGCCCGCTTCCCCGACGGCGTGTGGTGGGCCGACCTCGCCACCCTCGACAGCCCCCATCTGCTGCTGCCCACCGTCAGCGACGCCGTCGACCTCGCCGACCACTCGCCGCGGATGCCGGTGGAGTCGCTGTGCGAGTGGCTCGCCGACAAGCGGCTGCTGCTGGTCCTCGACTCCTGCGAGCACATGGCCGACGACTGCGCCCAGCTCGTCGGCGAACTCCTCACCGCCGCACCGGGATTGACGGTGCTCGCGACCAGTCGCAGGCCGCTGGGCAACACCCGTGAGGCGGTCCGCGAGGTCGCGCCGCTGCCGGCCGACGGCGCGGACGCGCTCGCGCTGTTCCGCGAGCGGGTGACCGCGCGCCTGGGCCCGGCGCCGCTGGCGGAGCCGGGCGCGGAGGCCGCCGCCGCGGCGGTCTGCCGCCGTCTGGAGGGCATACCGCTGGCGATAGAACTGGCCGCCGCGCAGGTCGGGGCCGCGAGCGTGGTGGAGGTCGCCGAGAAACTCGGCTCGCGCTTCGCGCTCCCGGAGCGGCCGGGCTTCGTGTGGCCGCCCCGGCACCGCACCCTGCGCACCGCGATCGGCTGGAGCCACGAGCTGTGCGCGCCGCTCGAACGGCTGCTGTGGGCGCGGCTTTCGGTGTTCCGCGGGGCCTTCGACGTGTCCGCGGCCGAGGCGGTGGCGGCCGGCGGCCCGCTGGCCTTCGCGGACGTGGCGACGACGCTGGAGCGGCTGGTCGAGCAGTCGGTGGTGCTCAGGGTCAGCACCGGGCTGGGCGACCGCTACCGCATGCTCGACACCATCCGCGAGTACGGCCAGGAGTGGCTGCGCGAGCTGGGCGAGACCGGCGCGGTCGCGACGCGGCACGCCGAGCACTTCTCGGAGCTGGCGCGCTGGGCGGACGCGAGCTGGTCGGGCGCCGACCAGTTGCTCGCCTACCGGCTGATCGAGGACACCCACCCGGACCTGCGGGCGGCGCTGGACCACTGGCTCGCGCACGATCCGGCCGCGGCGGCCGAACTGGCCTCGCTGCTGGTCTACTTCTGGACCTGCTGCGGCCATCTGAAAGAGGCGCGCGCCACTTTGGAACAGGCGCTGGAGCGGTACACCGTGCCAGGGCCGACGCGGATCCGCGCGCTCACCGGGCTCGGCGTGACCGTCACCCTGCAGGGCGACCACGAGGCCGCCGCGGCGATCGACGCGGAGGTGCGGGCCGCGGCGGAGGCGGACGGCGGCCGGGAGCTGCTGATCGCCGCGGCCTGCCTGACCGGGCTGCTCGGCATGCTCACCGGCCGGGCCGCGGAGGGGCTGGCCGCGGTGCGCGCGGCGGTCGCGGACGCCCCCGGGGGTCCGTTCGACTCGCCCGACCGGCTGCGCTGCGCGCTGGCCGAGGTGCTGTCGCTGACCGCGCTCGGCGCCTTCGAGGAGGGCCGCGCGATGGCTCTGGAGCTGCGCGCGGGCTGCGTGCGCACCGGCGAGCTGTGGGCCCGCTCGTACCTGGACTACCAGTTGTCGATCGTCGCGCTCTTCTCGGCCACGCCCGCGGAGGCCGTCGGCTACGCGCGCACCATGCTGGAGAGCAAGCGGCTGCTCGGCGACGCCTTCGGGATCGCGCTCGGGCTGGACCTGCTGGCCGCGGCGCTGGCCGCGGACGGCCGGGCGGAGGAGGCCGCGTCGGCCTACGGCACCGGTGGCGCCTATTGGCGCAGCGTCGGTCATCCGCAGCGCGGCGCCCCGGAGCTGCAGCCGATCCGCGAGCGGTGCGAGCAGACCGCCCGCGCGGCGCTCGGCGACGAGGCGTACGCCGCCGCGCTCGCCCGCGGCGCGGCCGCCCACGCCCCCGCGAGTCTGGCCGCGGCGCACCTGCCCGACCTGCCGGGCCCCGCCTGAGCTGGGCGGTCGCGGCCGGCGGCCGAGTCGGTCGGCACTGGACATCGTTTGGAAATGTCGAGTTCACCCGGAAATGGGTTTCCCAGGGTCTGATCCCGGCTAATCGGCAGACCACGGGGCTCCACCGGGGCCTGCGGTCTTCCAGCTTCCGGAACGCTCCGCGACCCGGATCTTCCGGTACCAGGCGATGAGGTGCGGGTGATGGGTGAAGTGCGTGTGCTGTCGGTCTACGAGGGATTCTTCTCCGGAGGCGCCCGGATCCTGCACAGCGACGTGGTCCGTGGGCTGCACGGCGCCGCGCAGCGCCACGCCGTGCTGAGCATGCGCGGCCAGGTGCGCCGGGAGGCGACGCTGCAGCGGATGGAGGACGACGCGTGCTACCGGTCGCTGACCGCCGCGGGCGTCCCGGTCAGCGCCCTCGGCGGCGCCGGGGGCGACGGTCCCGGCGCGTTCGACGCCGCCGACCTGGCGGCCACCGCGCGGGCGACGGCCGCCGCCGACGTGGTGCTGTCCTTGAAGGAGCAGCCGTTGGCGCTGCTCAACCACCCGGGGCTGCCGTACCGGCCGGTGGTGGCCTGTCTGCACCGCTCGGACCCGTACGGCCAGGGCCCGGCGCTGGACGCGCTGCTGGCCGGGATCGCGGCGGGCAGGGTGCGGGCCTGCGTGTGCTGTGCGGAGTCGACCCGGGAGGCGTACGCCGCCGCCGGGGTGCCGGCCGGACTCCTGCACGTCATCCCCAACGGCGTGGACCTGCTGCGGTTCCGGCCCGACCCGGCCGCCCGGGCGCGGGTCAGGCAGCGGTACGGCATCGCGGCCGACGCTCCGGTGGTGGTCTTCGCCGCCCGCTGGGCCGCCATGAAGGACGTGCCGCTGTTCCTGCGCGCGGCGGCGCGCTACCTGCGGAGCGAGCCGGGCGCGCGGGTGCTGATGTGCGGCGCCGGGATGACCGCGGCCAACCCGGAGCTGGCCGCGGCGATCGACGCCGCGTTCGGCGGCCGGCCGGGGGCCGCCTGGCTGTCGCTGCTGGGCGTGCGCCCGGACATGGAGGCGGTGTACGCGGCGGCGGACGTGGTGGCGCTGACTTCGCACTCGGGCGAGGCGGCGCCGCTGTGCCTGATCGAGGGCATGATGTGCGGCGCGGTGCCGGTCACCACGGACGTCGGCGACAGCGCGTCGCTGGTGGCGGGCCGCGGGCTGGTCACGCCCGCCGACCCGGACGTGATCGCCGCGGCCTGGGCGGAGGCCGTCGCCATGGCGGGCGCGAGGCGGGACGGCGGACCAGGTGGCCCGGCGGGCGCCTTCTCGGACAGCGGGGCGAGCGGTCCGAGCGAACGCAGCCGACCGGGCGGCGTCGCCGACCCCGGCCGGGAGCGCTTCAGCCGCGAGCGGATGATCGCCGCGTACGCCGCGCTGATCGAGCAGGTGCACGGCGGCGTCGCCGCCGCGCCGGTGGCCAGCGCGTGACGGGGGCGCTGCGCCGCACCGCCGCCGAAGGGAGCGGCGGCGCGGCGCGGCGGGCGGCTCAGGCCCTGACGGTCGCGCCGTAGCCCAGGGTCGTGACCCGCTCCGCGGACTTGTCGTAGTAGCCGGGGTCGGCCGGCTCGTCGGTGTCCAGGCAGGTGACGTACCGGTTGAACAGGCAGAAGGACGCGGCGATCAGCACGGCGTCGTGGATCTCCCGGTCGTCGGCGCCCTCCGCGCGGGCGGCGGCGATCGCCTCGGGCGAGACCGCCTTGACCTCGCCGCGCACCTCCGCGGCGATCCGCAGCAGGGCCCGCAGCTTGGGCGAGATCGGCGCCGCGTCCGGGTCGTGCAGCACCGCCTTGACCAGGTCGTGACCGCCGTCGAGCTGGGCGGCGGCGAACGCGCTGTGCGAACCCTCGCAGAACGGCGTCCGGTTGAGGCTGGAGGTGTACGCGGCGATGAGCTCGCGTTCCCCCTGGACAGCGACGACGGACCGCGCAGCAGGGTCTCGGCGAGCAGGTTGAGCGGTTCCGCGGTGTCGGGCCGCTGGCGCATCAGGCCGGAGATGCCCGGCAGGTCGTTCGTGATCGTGATGTGTGGCACGTGGTCTTCCTTCCCGTGTGGGAGCCGGTGTGACCGGTGGGTGGAGGGTCGGCACGCGCGCCGGGGCGCACGTGGGTGCGCGCGGGCACGCGCGGGTTCGCCAGTGCGCGGCCGCGCCAGCTTTGCCCGTGCCGCCCGCGCCCGCCTACTCCGACGTTGCTCACCGCCTGCCGCGCGCCGCCCGCGGGCCGGCGTGCAGCAGGACTGTCGGAGGGCTTAAGAAATCCGCGATGGACGGCGGCGCGGACCGCGGCGCAGATTGGGGGAGCCGCCGCCCGCGGACCTCGCGGGCCGCGCCGGCGTCACCACGCCGTGCCCCGCCGTCGTTGCCAGGGAGACCCGTGAAAGCCCTCGTGAAGAAGGAGGCCGCGGCCGGTCTGTGGCTGACCGACGTGCCCGAGCCGGCGACCGGTCCCGGGGACGTCCTGATCAAGGTGCTGCGCACCGGCATCTGCGGCACCGACCTGCACATCCGCGACTGGGACGGCTGGGCCCGGCAGGCGGTGAGCGCGCCGCTGGTGCTCGGCCACGAGTTCGTCGGCGAGGTGGTCGGCACCGGGCGCGACGTGGCGGGTGTCGCGATCGGCGACCTGGTCAGCGGCGAGGGCCACCTGGTGTGCGGCACGTGCCGCAACTGCCTGGCCGGGCGCCGCCACCTGTGCCGCAGCACCGTCGGCCTGGGTGTCGGCCGCGACGGCGCGTTCGCCGAGTACGTGGCGCTGCCGGCGTCCAACGTGTGGGTGCACCGCACCGAGGTGGACCTGGACGTCGCGGCGATCTTCGACCCGTTCGGCAACGCCGTGCACACCGCGCTGACCTTCCCGCTGGTCGGCGAGGACGTGCTGATCACCGGCGCCGGACCGATCGGCGTGATGGCGTGCGCGGTCGCGCGGCACGCCGGCGCCCGCAACGTGGTGGTCACCGACGTCAGCGCGCCGCGCCTGGAACTGGCCCGCAGGGCGGGCGCCGACCTGACCGTGGACGTCTCGCGGCAGACCGTCGCCGACGCGCAGGCGGGCCTGGGCCTGAAGGAGGGCTTCGACGTCGGCCTGGAGATGTCCGGCCGCCCCGAGGCGCTGCGCGACATGATCGGCAACATGACGCACGGCGGCCGGATCGCGATGCTCGGCCTGCCGTCGGGCGAGTTCGCGGTCGACTGGTCGAAGATCGTCACCTCGATGCTCACCGTCAAGGGCGTCTACGGCCGCGAGATGTACGAGACCTGGTACGCGATGAGCGTGCTGCTGGAGCGCGGGCTCGACCTGAGCCCGGTGATCACCGGGCGGTACGGCTACCGCGACTTCGAGCGCGCCTTCGACGAGGCGTCGACCGCCCGCGGCGGCAAGATCATCCTCGACTGGACGGCCTGACCCCGCCCCCTCTCCCCCGCAAGGAGCCTTCCGTGTACGACTCCGTCCGCGACGACCTGCGCGCCACCCTGGCCGAGATCCGCGACAACGGCCTGTTCAAACCGGAGCGCGTGATGACCGGCGCGCAGCGCGCGTCGGTCGCGGTGGCCGGCGACGGCGGCGACCGGGAGGTGCTGAACTTCTGCGCCAACAACTACCTGGGCCTGGCCGACCACCCGGCCGTGCGGGACGCCGCGAAGCAGGCGCTGGACCGCTGGGGCTACGGCATGGCCAGCGTGCGGTTCATCTGCGGCACGCAGGAGGTGCACAAGAAGCTGGAGGCGCGGCTGTCGGCGTTCCTCGGCCAGGAGGACACGATCTTGTACTCCTCCTGCTTCGACGCCAACGGCGGCGTGTTCGAGACGCTGCTCGGCGAGCAGGACGCGGTGATCTCCGACGCGCTCAACCACGCCAGCATCATCGACGGCATCCGGCTGTCCAAGGCCCGCAGGCTGCGCTATGCCAACCGCGACATGGCGGAGCTGGAGCGCTGTCTGAAGGAGTCCCGGGACGCGCGCCGCCGGCTGATCGTGACCGACGGCGTCTTCTCGATGGACGGCTACGTGGCGCCCCTGGACGCGATCTGCGACCTCGCGGAGCGCTACGACGCGATGGTGATGGTCGACGACTCGCACGCGGTCGGCTTCGTCGGCCCGACCGGCCGCGGCACTCCGGAGCTGCACGGCGTCACCGACCGGGTGGACATCGTCACCGGCACTCTCGGCAAGGCGCTCGGCGGCGCGTCCGGCGGCTATGTCGCGGCGCGCGCCGAGATCGTCGCGCTGCTGCGGCAGCGCTCGCGCCCGTACCTGTTCTCCAACTCCCTCGCGCCGGTGATCGCCGCCGCCTCGCTGACCGTGCTCGACCTGCTGGACGCCGCGGACGACCTGCGCACGCGGCTGTACGACAACACCCGGCGGTTCCGGGCGGGGATGGCGGCGGCCGGGTTCGACGTGCTGCCGGGCGACCACCCGATCGCGCCGGTGATGATCGGCGACGCCGCGCGGGCCGGCCGGATGGCGGAGCTGCTGCTGGAGCGCGGGGTGTACGTGATCGGCTTCTCGTACCCGGTGGTTCCGCTGGGCCGGGCCCGCATCCGAGTGCAGCTGTCGGCCGCGCACAGCGCCGCGGACGTGGACCGCGCGGTGGCCGCGTTCACCGACGCCCGCGGGGTGCTGCGAAGCTGAGGGGGGCTCGCGCGCGCCGTGCGGGCCTGCCTACGGCGCGGGAACCGGTCCCGCGCCGGTTCCTGTCAGGTGCGAGCGGGTGTGAGGACGGCCGATGATCGACCCCCGGAGGCTGCGGGTGCTGCGGGCGGTCGCCCAGCACCGCACGGTGACCGCGGCGGCTGCCGCCCTGTACCTGTCGCCGTCGGCGGTCTCGCAGCAGCTGGCGGCGCTGGAGAGCGAGTCGGGGCACGCCCTGCTGACCCGCAGCAGCCGGGGCGTGCAGCTCACCGCGGCGGGGCAGATCCTGCTGGAGCACGCCCACGCGGTGGTGGCGCAACTGGAGGAGGCCGAGGCGGAGCTGGCCGCATACGCCGGCGGGCAGGCCGGCGAGGTCACCATCGCGGCCTTCGCGACCGGCATCGCCGAGGTCGTCGCGCCGGCGATGAGCCGGCTCGCGGTGCTGCACCCGAGGATCGGCGCGCGGGTGCTGGACGCGGAGGGCGACGAGAGCCTGCCGATGCTGCTGGACGGCGCGGCGGACGTGGCGGTCGCGGTCGCCTACCGCGGGGCGCCGCGCGAGGACGACCGCAGGATCGCGCGGGTGCCGCTGTACGCCGAGCCGTTCGACGCGGTGCTCGCCGCGACCGATCCGCTGGCCGAGCTGCCGAGCGTCCCGCTCGACCTGCTGGCCGACCGCGACTGGATCGGCCCCTACCCGGGCAACCCGTGCCACGACGTGGTGCTGCTGGCCTGCGAGGCGGCCGGCTTCGAGCCCCGGCTGGTGCACTCCTCCGACGACTTCCGCGCGGTGGTGGCGCTGGCCGCGGCGGGTGCGGGGGTCGCGCTGGTGCCGCGCTCCGCGCTCGGCGGCATGGACCGCCCGCGCGCGGCGGTCCGCCCGGTCACCGGACCCGCCGCGGCCACCCGCCGGGTCTTCGCGGCGGTGCGCCGCGGGGCGGAGAACCACCCGCTGATCCGGCCGGTCCTGGACGCCCTGGCGCAGGCGGCGCCGCGGGAGTGACGGGCGCGGCACGCGGACGCGCGGGGCACGCGGACGGGCGGGGACGACGCCTCGGCGGGGCTCCGCGGGCGGCGCCCGGCGGGTCCGGGCGGCGGCGGGTCCGGGCGGCGGCGGGGACTTGACGGGCCCTTCAAGTAAGGTGAGGCTTACCTAAGTATCGCTGCGGCGCGCGGGCTTCGCGCGCGCCGCTCCCGCATGCCCTCGCCCCACCTCCTGGAGGACACGTCATGCCCGTGGACCACTCGGAAGCGTTCGCCCGGATCGTCTCGGCGGACCCCGACGACATCGTGAAGGCGTTCGCCGCCAACCCGGCGTTCCGGGCCGCCGAGTGGGAGGAGCTGACCACCGAGGCGGACCCGTACCGCAGGCCGGTGCGCCCGGACGACCTGGCCTGGCTGAACTACGCCGAGCCGATGCCGGCCGACAAGGCGCTGAAGCTCAGCGCCCTGCTGGGCCACCGGATGCTCCGCAACGTCTACGACACCGGACTGCTGTACCTGCCGCCGGCCGCCGACGACGCCGCGGCCGCCCACGCCGCCGACTTCTACGCCGAGCCCAACCGGCTGCTGGGCGCGCTCGCCGCGCCGATACTCCAGCGCCACCTGTTCTCCTTCCTCCAGGGCGAGCGCAAGCCGCTGGGCGCGCCCACCGTCGAGGAGCTGGCCGCGGCCGTCGCGCAGGAGCACGAGCAGCGGGCCGCGGAGCCGGGCCGGGCGTTCACCGCGGCGCTGTCCACCAAGGACCGCAAGGCGTCGGCGACCTTCACGCTGCTCCAGCTCAGCGCCTACCTGCCGGCGTCCAGGACCGCGGTGGGCCGCGCCGCGCTGGGCGAGTACGAGGCGGCGCACCCGGGCGCGCGCGTCGCCTTCCTCGACGACTACCGCACCTGGGCCGGCCTGCACGCCGAGTACCGCGCCCTGATGACCAGCGCCGGTCTGGCCACCACCACCGGCGCGTACTGGCAGCTCTACCTCGGCACCTCGCTGGCCCGCGGCAACCACCTGCACCACCTGTCGCGGGACCGGGAGAAGTACCCGGAGTTCCTGGGCGCGCTGCTGCACCACCGGATCGACCAGGCGCTGACCGCGCCGCGCTTCGCCGATGTCTTCGAGGACGCGTTCGGCGCCCGCTCCGGGCTGTTCGACCTGCTGGGCCCGGCGCCGCGCGACGCGGCCGAGGCGGCCGAGCAGGCCGCCGCGTGGGTGCGACCGCTGGCCGCGCTGTACGGCCCGGCGGCCGTGGAGCGGTTCCACCACGGCTTCGGCGACGCGGCCCGGCTGGCCCGGCTGTGGGACGAGGACCTGGCCGAGCAGCTCGCCTGGGCCGACGACATCCCGCTGTACCAGGAGAAGGCCGCGCGGATCGACCGGCACATCCAGGACAACGGGATCACCGTGGACCTGGACACCTTCGTCGAGAGCAACGAGGAGACCTCGACCACGCACGTCCACGACGAGCACCGGCTGGTGATGATCGAGCACGGCCAGATGCACTTCTGGAACAACGTCACGCACAAGATCGAGCTGAACGAGGGCGAGAAGGTGCTCATCCCGGTGTCGCGGCTGCACGGTTCCACCGTGCTGTCCGGGGAGTGCACCTACCACCAGCCGATCATCCCCGAGGACATGTACGCGCGGTTCTGAGCGGGACGGAGACCACACGCATGTCCGCAGCACGTGATCACGTCCTCGTCGCGCCCCTCGCGCTCGGCGCGGTGCCCTCCTGGGGTCCGGCCGCCGCGCGGGGCCTGCTGGACACCCTGCTCGACGCCGAACGGCCGTTCCCCTGCACGTTCGCGGTGGCGGCGGCCAGGAAGGGCACCCTGCGGTTCGGGTTCTGCGACAGCCCTGCGGACCCGGCGGGCTGGGGGCCGCTGGGCGAGATCCTCGACCGGTACCTGGACGTCTACCGGGAGCTGGGCAAGGACACCTCGCTGGTGGTGCTCTTCCGCCCGGAGGAGCGGGTGCGCTCCCTGGACGACTACTTCCACCGGTTCTGGGCGGTGCTCCAGCACCTCCACGACGGCGACCCGCGGCCCTGGCCGGAGTCGACGCCGCTTGAGCCCGAGGAGCTGTGGTGGGAGTTCAGCTACGGCGGCACCGAGATCTTCGTCGTCTGCAACACCCCCGCGCACACCACCCGGCACAGCCGGCACAGCCCCTGCTTCATGATCACCTTCCAGCCGCGCTGGGTCTTCGAGGGGCTGGAGGCCCACACCCCGCGCGGCGCCGGCGCCCGCCGGGTGATCCGCAACCGCATCCGCCGGTTCGACGGCATGGAGCCGGCGGGCGAGTTGGGCAACCACGGCGAGGACGGCAACCGGGAGTGGCGGCAGTACTTCCTGCCCGACACCGCCGACGGCGCGGTCCCGGCCTGCCCGTTCCTGGCCAGGGCCGACGCGCGGCAGCCGCGAGCCGCGGCGACGGCGCCCTCCCCCGCCCCCGCGGCGACGTACGAATTGCTCGTCAACGACGACCGGCAGTTCTCGCTGTGGCCGGCCGGGCTGCCGCTGCCCGGTCCGGCCTGGCGGCCGACCGGCGTGCGCGACGACCGCGACGCCTGCCTGGCCCATGTGGCCCGCGTCTGGACGGACATGCGCCCGGCCCGAGCCGCCGGTCGCCGTCCGGCCCCGGTGGGTTGACCACCGGACCGGCGGGGCGATCCGACAGTCGGCCCGCCGGTCCGGTCCCGCCCCCCGGCCGGCCTGGAGCCGCGCCGGCCCGGCGATTCCGCGCCTTCCCGGCCTTCTTGCCCCCCTGGCTCGCCTGATCTGCCTGAACCGCCTACCTGCCCGACCGCCTGACCGCCTGACCGCCTGACCCACCCGGCCTGCCCGACCTGCCCGACCCATCCGACCGCCTGCTCGACGCGAGGAGTCCCGATGCCCGCCATCCAGGAGGAGTTGCGCCGCCGCACCCGCCTCAGCCGCCCGCAGGTGCGGGTTCGCGGCGCCGAGGTGGTGCGCTCGGCGCAGGTGTCGCCACGTCTGCGCCGGGTCGTGGTGGGCGGCCCCGACCTGGCCGGGCTGGAGGGCGGACTGCCCGCGGACGCCTGGAAGTTCATGCTGCCGCAGCCGGGTCGCCGCCGGGTCGACCTGCCCGTGGTGGGCGCCGACGGGAGGCCCGGCCACGCGCCCGGCGCGGTGCCTCCGGTCATGCGCGCGCTGACGGTGCGCGCCTACGATCCGGCCGCGGCCGAGCTGACCGTGGACGTCGTGCTGCACGGCGACTCGCCCGCCGGGACCTGGGCGCGTGAGGCCGTGCCGGGCGACACGGTCGGGCTGGCCGGGCCCCGGCACGAGTTCTACGCCTCCCCCGAGGCCGAGTGGCACCTGCTGGCGGGCGACACCGCCGCGCTGCCGGCGATCGCGGCGATCCTGGAGTCGCTGCCCGACCGTACCCCGGTCGTGGCGCTGATCGAGACGGACGGCGCCGACGAGCGGATCGACCTGGCCGCCCCGGCCGGCGCGCAGGTGCGCTGGATCCACCGCGACGGCGCGCCCGCGGCGGGTGGCGGGCTGCTGGAGAAGGCGGTCCGCGCCCTGGACCGGCCGTTCGCCGGCGCGCAGGCGTGGCTCGGCGCCGAGGCCGGGACCGTCCGGGCGGTACGCCGCCACCTGCTGGACGAACGCGGCCTGCCACGGCCGCAGTTGCGGGCAGCGGCGTACTGGAACAACACCCTCACCAGCGACGAGCGCGACGCGCGGGTGCTCGCCGCCTATCGGGCCGCGGTCGCGGCCGGCGGCGACCCGGACGACCCGGACGACCCGGAGCTGACCACGGACGCCGATCTGGCGTAGGGCCGGTCGCGCGCCCGATCGCGCGCTCAGTCACGCGCTCAGTCACGCGCCGCGGGACGCGGCCGGTCCGGCCGAAAACGGCCGGGAACAGCCGCGCCTCTTGGCTCACCGGGCCGGTGCGGCGGCAGGCCGGGCCCGGGGCGGCGGTCGCACGCCCCGGTCCCGGCCGGTCATCCCGGCTGCGCCGACGGTGCCGGGGAGTCCGGGGCCGGCACGGCGTCCGGCGCCGCACCGGTGGACGCGCCCAGCAGCGCCTTGCGGTCCACCTTGCCGATCGCCGTGAGGGGGAGGGAGCCGACGGGCTGGAGCCGGTCGGGCGCCTTGTACGCCGCCAGGCCGCGTCCGCGCAGGAACACGCCGGCCTCGGCGGCGGTGGGGCACACCGCGCCGCTCTCCAGCACGACGAACGCGGCGACGCGCTCCCCCAGCAGCGGATCGGGCTCGGCGACCACCGCGGCCTGGCGGATCGCCGGGTGCGCCACCAACTGGTCCTCCACCTCCTTCGCCGACACCTTGTCGCCGGCGCGGTTGATCAGCTCCTTGACCCGGCCCTCGACCACCAGGTTGCCGCCGGGCAGCGCCCGTACGAGGTCCCCGGTCCGGTACCACCCGCCGGTGAAGGCGAGCGCGTCGTGCTCGGGCATCCGGTAGTAGCCGCGCAGCGTGTACGGCCCCCGGGCGAGCAGCGCGCCGACCGTGCCGGGCGGCACGTCGCGGTCCTCCGCGTCGACGACGCGCACCTCGTCCGCGGGGCTGACCGGCCGCCCCTGGCAGGCGAGCACCAGGTCCGGCGGGTCGTCGGGGCGGGTCATGCACAGCAGTCCCTCGGCCATGCCGAACACCTGCTGGAGCGTGCCGCCGAGCACCGGCCCGACCCGGGCCGCTGTGGCGGCGTCCGGCCTGGCGCCGCCCACCTGGACCAGGCGCAGGCTGGACAGGTCCTCGGGCAGCGCGCTCTGCGCCTCCAGCCACAGCGCCAGCAGGGAGGGCACCAGCGCGGTGGCGGTGACCCCCTCCTCGGCCACCAGCCGCAGCGCCTCCCCCGGGCCCGGGTCGGCCGGCAGCACGACCGTGCCGCCGACGGCGAGCGTGCCGAGGACCCCGGGGCAGGCCAGCGCGAAGTTGTGCGCGGCGGGCAGCGCGGCGAGGTAGACGGTCGTGCTGTCGAAGCCGCAGACCTCCGCCGCCGCGCGGGCGTTGTACGCATAGTCGTCGTGGGTGCGCGGGATGAGCTTGGGCAGGCCGGTGGTGCCGCCGGACAGCAGGAACAGCGCGACGTCGTCGGCGGCCGGGGCGGGCGGCGGGTCGGTGGCCAGGGCGGCGGCCCGGCCGGTGGGCGGTCGGTCCGCGCGCAGGGCCCGGCCGGTCCGTTCGACCTCGTCCAGCGCCGTGAACTCCTGGGCGTCGCCCGCGACCAGGACGTGCCGGGGCGCCGTTCCGCCCCGCGCGGCGAGGCGTTCGGCGACCGTGCGGGCGAGCGCGCGGTGGTCGTGGCCGAGGTGGCGGTCCGGGACCAGGTACGCGGCCGCGCCGCTGACGGCGCACAGATGGACGATCTCCTGCTCGCGGTGCGCGGGCAGCGCGTAGACCGGCAGGGCGCCGATCCGCAGCAGGGCGAAGGTCGCGAGCACGAACTCCGGCCGGTTGGGCAGGTGGACCACGGCGCGGTCGCCCGGGCCGAGGCCGAGCGCGAGCAGTCCGCGGGCCAGGTCGTCGGCGCGCGCGTCGAGTTCGGCGTAGCGCAGCCGGACTCCGGGCGCGACCAGGGCGGTTCGCTCGGGATGTGCGCGGGCGGCGTGCCTCAGCAGCGCGTCCAGCGGTTCGTCCCGCCAGTAGCCCTCGCGGCGGTAGCGGGCGGCGTCGTCCGGCGGCCACGGCGTGCATCCGGTCAGCATGCGGTCGGTCCTCTCCCGGTGGGCGGTTCAGCGGTCTCGGGGCGGTACGGCAGTGGCCGCGGGCGCCTCGGGCGAGGCCGGCCGCGCGGCCCGCCCGGGCGGCTCGGGCGCCGTCGACGGGACGAGGTGGGGTGCGACGCTCGCCAACTTCTCGCACGTCTCGCGGTATTCGCGCGCCGCGCTCGACACGCCGACGATGCCGGCGCCGGCCCGTACCCAGGTGCGGTCCTCGTGGGTGTAGACGGTGCGCAGGGCGAGCGCGGCGTCGAGGTCGCCCTCGGCGGTGGCCCGCAGCACCGCGCCCGCGTAGAGGCCGCGGGTGGCGGGCTCGGCGTCCGCGATGACCCGGTACGCCGCGGACTTGGGGATGCCGCAGGCGGTGACCGCGGGGAACAGCGCGGCCAGCGCGTCCCACCGGGTGCGGTCGGCGCGCAGCCGGCCGCTGACCCGCGAGCCCAGGTGCCGCACGCTGCCGCGCTCCTTGACGGCCATGAACTCGTCGACCGCCACGGAGCCGGGCGCGCACAGGGTGCGCATCTCGTCGTCGGCGAGCAGCACGGACACCGCGTGCTCGTAGACCTCCTTGACGTCGGTGCGCAGTTCGGCGCGGGTGCGCGCGTCGCGCTCGGGGTCGTCGGCGTGCCGGGCGCGGGTGCCGGCCAGCGGCTGGGAGGCGATCCGGCCGTCCGCGGCGACCTCGGCCACCGTCTCCGGGCTGAAACCGGCGGCCTTCAGGCCGGGAAGGTCCAACAGGTAGGAGCGCGCGGGGGTGTTGGCGCGCCGGCCGGCCGCGTAGGTGGCGGGGAAGTCCAGGGCGAAGGGCACCTCGACCCGGCGGGAGAGGATCACCTTCTCCAGTTCGCCGCGGCCGATCCGCGCGATCGCCCGCTCGACCGCCCGGTGGTAGGGGCCGGGGTCGCCCGCCTCGACGTCGAGCGGGCGGGCCGGTTCCGGAGCGGGTGCGCCGGCGTCCTCCCGCGCGGCGGCGAGCAGGGTGCGCAGCAGCGCGGGGTCGGCGCAGCGCAGGTCCAGCGCGTCGGGCCGGATCTCGACCTCGGCGCGGGGGACGAAGGCGTACGCCAGGGTCTGCCGGGGGTCGCGCGGCGGCAGCCCCGCGGCGGCGCAGGCCGCTTCGAAGGCGACCCAGCCGTAGCCGCGCCAGTCCGCGCCGGGCGCGCCGGCCAGCGCGGCGCCGAGTTCGCGCACCGGGTGCGCGGTGGTGCGCGGGCCGCGCAGCAGGTCGCCGTCCCGCTCGATCGCGACCTCGTCGTGGCGGACCGTCGCCGACCAGAGTGCGCCGCCGGCGAACCACCAGCGGCCGTCCTGCTCGTAGACCGCGTACCGGTCGAACAGGCCGCTGCGGGCGAGCCGCACGGCGACGGCGAGCGGGTCGCACCGGCCGGCGACGCGGGTGCGGACGGGGCCGGGCGGCGGGGAGTTGCCGGGGCCGGGCGCGAACGGGGCGTGCGTGGTCACAGGGGAACCGTCCTGGGGTCGTCGGCGGGTACCCGCCGGAGGGCTGACGGACGGCCGGCGCGTGGGCCGGCGGCCGGCCGATCGCCGGCGAACGGGATGGGCGTGACGGGTGAGGCAAGCGGGTCGACCAGGCGAAACTTAGGATAGCCTTGCCTAACTTAGGTGAGCCTAGCTAGCATCCGCCGGAGTGTCCACGGGTGGTCCGGAGCCGGACCGCCCCCGGACCGCCGCGGTCTTCCCGTCCACGGCACCGCCCCCGTCCCACGAGGAGAGATGTGACGCCGCGTCCACAGGAACCGCCGGCCTCCGGCGAGCCCGTCCCGCCGCCCGGTCCCGCCGCGGTGCCGGAGATCGATTCCGGCCGCTCCGCGGGGAGTTCCGCCGCCGCCCCGCGCAGAGCGTCCGCCGAGGGTTCCGGGGCCGGCGCCGTGAAGAGCCCCGAAGGGGCCGCCGCGGACCTCGACCTCGAAGGCCTGCGCCGTACGGTCGCCGAGGTGCTCGGCGTCGGACCCGAGCGGATCGGCGACACCGACAACCTGGTCGACCTCGGCGTGGACTCGGTGAAGGTGATGGCGATCTCCGCCCGGCTGCGCGGGCACCGCGTCCGGGTCGGCTACGCCGGCCTGGTCGAGGAGCCGTCGCTGGCCGCCTGGTGGCGGATGATCAGCGAGGCCGCCGCGGGCGCCGACACCGCCGGGCGGACCCGGTGAGCCCCGCGCGCGGCGCCGCGGCACACCACGCGGAGGGCGCCGCCGACCTCGTCCGTACCCCCTGGCTGCGCGGATTCGGGGCCGGCCCGCGGCCGTCCGCGCTCACCCTCGTCGTCTTCCCGCACGCCGGCGGCGGCGCGGGCTTCTACCGGCCGCTCGCCGAGGCGTTCCCGCCCTGGATCGACGTGCGCGTGGTCCAGTACCCGGGCCGTGAGACCCGCGTCGGCGAGCCGCTCGTCGGCGACATGCGGGTCCTGGCCGACCGTGCCGCCGACGCGCTCGCCCCGCTGTTCGGCCCCTCCCCCGACCGCCCGGTCGCGGTCTTCGGCCACAGCATGGGCGCGATCGTCGGATACGAGGTGACGCGCCGTCTGGAGCACCTCGGCGCCGCTCCGGTGCGGCTGTTCGCCTCCGCGCGGCACCCTCCCGTCGCGCACGTCGGCGACCGGACGGCCCACCTGCTGGACGAGGACGCGTTCGTGCGCGTCCTGCGCGAGACCGGCGGCACCCCGGCCGCGCTGCTCGACGACCCGGAGATGCGCGCGTACCTGCTGCCGATCGTCCGCAACGACTACCGGCTGATCGAGACGTACGTCCCGTCCCCCGGGCCGCCGCTGCGCACGGACATCGTCTCGATCGCCGCGGACGGCGACCTCACGGTGTCCGCCGGACAGGTCGAGGGCTGGCGCCGCGCGACCTCCGGGTCGTTCGAGCACCTGACCTTCCCCGGCGGCCACTTCTACCTGCTCCAGGAGCGCGCGGCGCTGGTCCGCGCGGTCCTCGGCCGGCTCGGCCGGCACGGCGCGGACCCCGCGGCGGACGCGGCGGACGCGGCCGGCGGTCCCGGGCCCGGTCTCGATCCCGGGCCTGAGCCCGGGCCCGGCTCCGGCTCCGGTTCCGGCTCCGGCTCCGGCTCCGGCTCCGGCGACCCCACCGCAGATCCCATCGCACACGGCACACAAGGGAGTTGACTCTCGTGGGCGCTGGCATACCCTTGCCGCCCGGTTCGACCGATTCCGTACCACCCGCCGAACGGCCGGGAGAGGCCGTCGCCGTCGTGGGCATGGGCGTCCGGCTGCCCGGCGCCGACACGCCCGAGGCGTTCTGGCGGAACCTGCGCGACGGCGTACAGTCGCTGACGACCTCGACCGACGAGGACCTGGCCGCGGCCGGCCTGCCGCCCGAGGCGCTGCGCGACCCGGCCCGGGTCAGGACCCGGCCGGTGGTGGACGGCGCCGAGCTGTTCGACGCGGCGTTCTTCGGCTACAGCCCGGCGGAGGCGGCGGCCACCGACCCGCAGCACCGGCTGCTGCTCGCATGCGCCTGGGAGGCGCTGGAGTCGGCGGGGCACGATCCGCGCGGGCTCGCCGAGCAGTCGGTCGGCGTGTTCGCCGGGGCCGGGCCCGACAGCTACTTCCAGCACCACCTGCGTCCGCGCGAGACCGCGGCCGGTCCGGGCGCGGGGCAGTTCCAGCACCTGCTGGGCAACAGCAACGACTTCCTCGCCTCGCGCGTGTCCTTCACGCTCGATCTCACGGGGCCGAGCGTCACCGTGCAGGCCGGCTGCTCCACCTCGCTGGTCGCGGTCCACCTCGCCGCGCAGAGCCTGCTCGGCGGCGAGTGCGACCTCGCGCTGGCCGGCGGCGCGACGCTCTACTTCCCGCAGCGGGCCGGCGACGTCCACCGCGAGGGGGGCGTCAACTCCCGCGACGGGCGCTGCCGTCCGTTCGACGCCGCCGCCGACGGGACCACGCCGGGCGACGGCGTGGCGGTACTCGCGCTGCGCCGGCTGTCCGACGCGCTGGCCGCCGGCGACCCTGTGCTGGGCGTGATCCGCGGCACGGCGGTCAACAACGACGGCGCGGCCAAGGCGGGTTTCACCGCGCCCGCGGTCGAACCGCAGGCCGACGTCGCCGCCGAGGCCCTGGCGGTCGCGGGCCTGTCCCCCGCCGACATCGACTACGTCGAGGCGCACGGCACGGGCACGCCCATGGGCGACGCCCTGGAGATCGCCGCGCTCTCCGCCGCCTACGCCGGTGCGCCGCCCGGCAGTTGCCGTCTCGGATCGGTCAAGCCCAACGTCGGCGACACCTGGGCGGCGGCCGGCGCGGTGGGGCTCGTGAAGGTCCTTCTCGCCCTGGACCACGAGGAGGTGCCGCCGCTGGTCAACTTCACCCGGGCGCACCCGGAGATCGACCTCGCCTCCTCACCCTTCCGCGTCGCCGCCGAGCCGACCCCCTGGAAGCGCGGCGACCGGCCGCGCCGCGCGGCCGTCCACACCTTCGGCATGGGCGGCACGAACGCCCACGTGATCGTCGAGGAGCCGCCGCGCGCGGCGCGGACCGCGGCGGATACGGGCGACGGCCCCGCGTTCGTGGGCGATAGTTCGAAGTTCACGGGTGACGGTCCGACAGGTGGGGCCGAGGACCCGGCGTTCACGAGCGACGGCTCGGCGGACACGACCGACCGGCCGGCGGGAACGGCCGGCGACCCGACGGCGTTCGCCGACGACGGCTCGGCGGGCGCGGCCGAGGGCGCGGCGGGCGCGGCGGCTGCCGGCGACCGCCCGGCCGGCGCGACGGGTACGGCGGGTACGACCGGCGGACCGGCGTCTGCGCCCGGCGGCCAGGCGGGTGGGGTCGGGGGCCCGGCGGCCACGGGTGACGGCTCGGCGTCTGCGCCCGGCGGTCCGGTGGACGCGGGCGTCGGCCCTGCGGCCGCGGGTGACGGCTCGGCGTCTGCGGCCGGCGGTCCGGTGGACGCGGGCGTCGGCCCTGCGGCCGCGGGTGACGGCTCCGCGTCTGCGGCCGGCGGTCCGGTGGACGCGGGCGTCGGCCCTGCGGCCGCGGGTGACGGCTCCGCGTCTGCGGCCGGCGGTCCGGTGGACGCGGGCGTCGGCCCTGCGGCCGCGGGTGACGGCTCCGCGTCTGCGGCCGGCGGTCCGGTGGACGCGGGCGTCGGCCCTGCGGCCGCGGGTGACGGCTCCGCGTCTGCGGCCGGCGGTCCGGTGGACGCGGGCGTCGGCCCTGCGGCCGCGGGTGACGGCTCCGCGTCTGCGGCCGGCGGTCCGGTGGACGCGGGCGTCGGCCCTGCGGCCGCGGGTGACGGCTCCGCGTCTGCGGCCGGCGGTCCGGTGGACGCGGGCGTCGGCCCTGCGGCCGCGGGTGACGGCTCCGCGTCTGCGGCCGGCGGTCCGGTGGACGCGGGCGTCGGACCTGCGGGCGCGGGTGACGGCTCCGCGTTGGGGGGCGGCCCGGCGGTCACCGCGGGGGACATTACAGCGCGCCGGGACCGGGGGGTCGCTGCGCGGCGCGGACCGGGCGGCGCGGACGGGTGGTGGGTGCTGCCCCTGTCGGCGCGTACGGACGCCGCGGTCCGCCGCCAGGCCGCGCTGCTCGCCGAGCACCTGGAGCGGCGCCCGCAGGCGCCGCTGGACGAGGTGTGCCGCACGCTGCTGGTGGGCCGGGCCCGCTTCGCGCGCCGCGCGGTCGCGCTCGGCCGCGACCGTACGGCTGTGCTGCGCGCGCTGCGCGCCCTGGCCTCGGGCGGCCCCGACGCCGAGGTCCGCGGCGACGGCTGGGCGGCTTTCGGCGCGGCGCCCGGCGTGCCCGGCGTGCCCGGCGTGCCCGGCGAGCCGGGCGGTGCGGAAGGCGCGGGCGCGCCGGCTCCCGGAGGCGACCGCGTGACCGCCCGAACCGGCGCCGGGCCGGCCCCGGGCGGTCCTTCGCCGGACCGGCCGCCATCCGAGGTGCTGCGGCGGGTGCGGGCGTGGGTGGCCGGGGGTGACGTGCTCCCCGCGGAAGCGGGCCCGGGGCGGCGGGCGGTGCTGCCGACGTATCCGTTCGAGCGGACCCGGCACTTCGTCGACCCACCGCGGTTCGCGGCGACGCGGCCCGGGACGGCCGGGGCCGCGCGAGGTACGGCCGAGGGAGGGGGCCTGGGCGCACCGTCCGCGCACGCCAGGCCCGCGCTGGAGACCCCGTACGCTCCCGCGGCCGACCGGCTGGAACGGCTGGTCGTGGACGCCTGGGGCGACGCCCTGGGCATCGACGGCGTCGGCCGCGACGACGACTTCTTCGAGCTGGGCGGCCACTCGCTGCTCGCGGCCCGGGTCACGACGACGCTGCGCGCGGTGCTGCCCGTCACGACCGACGTGACCGACGTGCTGGCCGCCCCGCCCACCGCGGCCGGCCACGCCGACCGTCTGCGGCACCGCCTGCACGAGCGCCTCGCCGCCCTCAGCGACGAGGAGGCCGCCGCGCTCGCCGGGCAGCTCGGCGGCGCGCCGGGCGAACCCGCCCCTTGAGCGCACGGCCGGCCACCGGCCGCCGCACCACCCGACCACCCGCCCCTCGGCGACCACCTGGTCACCTCGACCCGACCACCCACGACGCCCTCGCCCCGAGCACGTGTCCGAGCCGATCCCGAGCACCACGACCGCGTCGGCGGCCGGGGCCCGGCGCCGACCGTCCGACACCCCGCACCGGCCACCTGACCGCCCGGCCCCGAAACGCGCTGACGCCCCGCCCCGGCCACCCCGGCGGCCAAAACCCCGGCCCGATCCCCACCATCTCCACCATCTCCACCATCCCGACCACGCCGACCACCCCGGCGGCCGGGTCCCGCAGCGACCGTCCTGACCACCGCTGCTCCGACCGCCCCCGCCCCCCGACCGCCCCGAGTGCCCGCGTCGACCGCCCTGACACGCCGGTCCCGAGCATCCGACCCCGCGGCCCCCCACTGACCCCACCACTCCCACCACTCCCACCGGCCCACCCGGCCGTACCGGCCCTGCGCCCCGGCCGGCGCCCCGGCACACCGCACGTCCACCCCCGATACGGAAGCGGGAGATCATGACCGACGCCCCACCGCAGTCCCACGACGCCGCCGCGAGTCCGGCCGGCGGCGCCCACGCCGGGTCCGGCGGCCCCGGGGGCGCCGCCCGGACCGACGGGCTGTCGACGGCGAAACGGAACCTGCTGGACCGGTGGCTGTCCGGCGCCGCCGCGCCACGGCCGATCCCCAGGGCGCCGCGCGACGCGCCGGTCGCGGCGACGTCGGCGCAGCGCCGGATGTGGGTGCACGACCGACTGCAGCCGGGGTCCGCGGCGTACAACGTGGGGCAGGCGATCCGGCTGACCGGCGACCTGGACCCGGCGGTGCTGCGCGCCACGCTCGCGGAACTCGTCCGCAGGCACGACGCCTTGCGCACCACGTTCGCCGAACGCGACGGCGTGCCGCACCTGGTGACGTCCGCCGCGTTCGAACCGCCGCTGGAGCGGGCCGAGTCGGGCGGCGACCGCGGCGCGGAGGCCGGCTGGATCGCCGCGTGGGACACCGCGCCGTTCGACCTGGAACGAGGCCCGCTGATCCGCTTCGGCCTGCTGCGGCACAGCGCCACCGAGCACGTGCTGATGACGGTGGTGCACCACGCGGTGGCGGACGGGCTGTCGCTGGCGGTGCTGCTGCGCGAACTACGGCAGATCTATGCCGCGTCGGCCGCCGGGCTGCCCGGCCCGCTGCCCGCTCCCGCACTGGACTTCCGTGACTACGCCCACTGGCGCGGCCGGCAGGAGGCGGGCGCGGAGCACGCCGCGAAAGTCGCGGCGTGGCAGGAGGCGCTGGGCGACGAACCGCCCCGGCTCGACCTGCCCGCCGACCGGCCGCGCCCGGCCGTGCCCGGCTCGCGGGCGGTCTCGCGGCGCTTCAGTGTCGACCCGGCGGTGTGGGCCGAGGTGCGCGCGCTGGCGGCGGCGCGCGGCGCGACGCCGTACATGGCGGCGGTCACCGCGCTGACCGCACTGCTGCACCGGCTGACCGGCGCGGAATCGGTCCCGGTCGGCTCGGTGGTGCACGGCCGGGAGCGTCCCGAACTCCAGGACGCGGTCGGCTGCTTCGCCGACACCCTCGTGCTGCGCACGGCGGTGGCGGGCGACACCCCGTTCGGTGAGCTGCTGGACCGGGTCCGCGCGACCTGCCACGACGCGTACGCGCGGCAGGACGTCTCGCTGGACGCGCTCGCCGCCGAGCTGCGCTGGGACCGCTCCCCGGCCGCCGGACCGCTGCCGCAGGTGCTGGCGGTGCTGCAGACGCCGCAGGAGAGCGCCGCGTTCGCGGGGCTGCGGGCCGAGCCGGTCGAGCAGGAGGTCGACTCGGCGCGTTTCGACCTCGTCCTCACCTGCTGGGAGTCCGGCGGCACGCTGCACGGCGCGGTCACCGGGAACGCCGATCTGTACGACGCGGGCACCGTCGGCCGCTGGGCAGGGCGGCTGGTGCGGCTGCTGGAGTCGGCCGCCGGGCCGGGCGGCGCGGACACGCCGGTCGCCGAGCTGGAGATCCTGCCACGGGACGAACTCGACCTGCTGGCCCGGATGAACCGCCCCGACGAGGGCGACGACCCGCTGGTGGACCGGGACCTGGCGGCGCTGGTGCACCAGGCGGCGGTGCGCGACCCGGACGGCGTCGCGGTCGAGTGCGGCGCCGCGACGCTGACCTACGCCGGCCTGGAGGCGCGGGCCGACGCCCTGGCGGACCGGCTGCGCGCGGCGGGGGCGGGCCCGGAGACGCTGGTCGGCGTCCTGATGGAACGCTCGGTCGACCTGGTGGTGGCGCTGCTCGCGGTGCTCAAGACGGGCGGCGCGTTCGTCCCGCTGGAGGTCTCCTGGCCGGCCGCCCGGGTGCGGGAGATCGCCGGGCGGTGCGGGCTGCGGCTGGCGGTCGGCGAGGGCGAGGCGGCGGCGCTGCTCGACGGCAGCGGTGTGCGCGTCCTGCGCCCGGACACCGGCCCGGGCCCGTACGGGAGCACGAGCGCGGCCGAGGGGGACGGCGCGGGCGCCTGCGGTGCGGGCGACGGGACCGGCGGGGTCGCGGACGAACACGGTGTGGCCGGCATGGAGCGCCTCGCGTACGTCATCCACACCTCGGGCTCCACCGGCGTGCCCAAGGGCGTGATGATCCGTCAGCAGGCCGTCTGCAACCGCATGGTGTGGCAGATCCGCACGCTGGGCCTCGGCCCGGACGACGCGGTGCTGCACAAGGCGCCGCTGGGCTTCGACATCTCGGTCAACGAGATCTTCCTGCCGCTGGTGGCCGGGGCGCGGCTGGTGGTGGCCGAGCCGGGCGGGGACGGCGACGTCGACCGGCTGCTCGCGACCGTCGAGCGGCACGGCGTCACTTTCCTCTACATCGTCGCGTCCATGCTGGACGTGCTGCTGGAACGCGAGGACGCCGCGGCCCGCATCCGCTCGCTGCGCCATCTGTGGTGCGGCGGCGAGGCGTTGACCCCACGGCTCTATGCCCGCTTCCGCCGCGCCAGCGACGCGCGCATGTACCACGGGTACGGTCCCGCGGAGACGACGATCGGCGTCAGCTGCCGGGTGCTGGAGCCCGGCGAGGACGCCGGCGGCACGGTCACCATCGGCCGCCCCAACCCCAACGCCCGGCTGTACGTGCTGGATGCGCGGCTGCGCCCGGCTCCGGTCGGCGTGCGCGGCGAACTGTACGTCGGCGGGCTGCCGTTGGCCCGCGGCTATCTCGACGACCCGGCCCGCACCGCGGAGTTCTTCCTCGCCGACCCGTACGCGGACGTCCCCGGCGGGCGGATGTACCGCACCGGGGACCTGGCCCGCTTCCGTGCGGACGGGGAGATCGAGTTCCTCGGCCGGGCCGACGACCAGGTGAAGATCCGCGGGTTCCGGGTGGAGCCCGGCGAGGTCGCGGCGGTGCTGGCCCGGCACCCGCGGGTGCGGCAGTCGGCCGTGCTCGCCCGGCCGGCCGCGGGCGGCGGCCACGAGCTGATCGGCTACTGCTCGCTCACGCCCTCGCGGACCGGCGCGGAACCGGCCGCGTCCACCGGGCGCGCCACGCCCGCCGGACCCGCCGCGCCCGCCGCGTCCGCCGGGCCCGCGGACGGCGAGTCGCTGCGCGGCTGGCTGGCCGGCCTGCTGCCCGCGCACGCGGTGCCGCGCGCCGTGCTGGTCCTGCCGGAGCTGCCGCTGACCACCGCCGGCAAGGCCGACCGCAAGGCCCTGGCCGCCGTGCCGCTGCCCGCCGCGGGCGCGGCGGACGGCTACACCGCGCCCGCGCTGGGCACGCAGGACGCGCTCGCCCGGATCTGGGCGGAGGTGCTGGACCTGGAGAAGGTCGGCGCGCACGACAACTTCTTCGACCTCGGCGGCCACTCGCTGCTGGTGATCAGGGTGCAGACGCTGATCAGGCAGCGGCTGGGCCGGGAGGTCGCGCTGCTCGACCTGTTCGCCAACGCGACGGTCGCCCGCCTGGCCTCGCTGCTCGAAGGGCCGGCGGACGACGGAACCGCCCCGGCCGCGGACCCGCCCGACGCCGAGTCCGCCGCGAGGGCCCGCGCCCTGCGCGGACGCGAAGCGCTCGCCCGCCGGCGCGACCGCCGCCCGGCAGCGGGCGGACCCGGCGGCAACCGCCCCGCACAGCCGCAGTCGAACGCCGACGAGGAGGCGACCCGATGAGCGGGACCGAGAGCGGTGCGGAACGCACCGCCCCGACAGGCCGCGGCTTCCCGCTGACCGACACCCAGCAGGCGTACCTGGTGGGCCGCGGCGACCTCTACCCGCTGGGGAACATCAGCACTCACGCCTACCTGGAGCTCGAAGGGCCCCTGGGCGTCGGCCGGTTCGTGCGGGCGTGGCGGCTGCTGGTGGACCGGCACCCGATGCTGCGCACCGTCGTCGACCCCGAGCGCCAGGAGCAGCGGACGCTGCCGGAGGTGCCCGACCCCCCGATCGAGGTCGTCGACCTGCGCGAGCGCCCGCCCGCGGAGGTCGCGGCCGTGCTCGCCGGACTGCGCGAGCGGCTGTCGCACGAGGTGCGGCCGGCGGGCGAGTGGCCGCTGTTCTCGGTCGCGGTCGCGCTGCTCGGCGCGGGGGTGTGCCGGGTGCACGTCGGCTTCGACGGGCTGACCGTGGACTGGGCGAGCTGGCACGTGATGTACCGGGACCTGTCCGCGTCCTACGAGTCGGTCGCCGGCCCGTCCGGCGTTGCCGCTCACCTGCCGCCCCTCGCAGGGGACTTCGAGACGTACGTGCGCCGGTCCGCGCAGGTCGCCGACACCGAGGAGGCACGGGAGGCGGAGAAGTTCTGGGAGCGGCGGCTGCCGGAGCTTCCCGGACCGCCCGAACTGCCGTTGCGGGTCGCCCCGGAGACGGTCGCGCGGCCGCGGTTCGTCCGCCGCGCGGCGGTGCTCGACCCCGACACGTGGACACGACTGCGGCGGCGCGCCGCCGACGCGGGCCTGACCCCGACCGGCGTGGTGCTCGCCGCCTTCGCCGAGGTCGTCGCGCGGTGGAGCGCCGGGGAGCGCTTCACCCTCAACGTGCCGAGCATGAACCGCGAGCCGCTGGTGCCCGATGTCGGTTCGCTGGTGGGCGAGTTCGCCTCGTTCACGCTCGTCGAGGCGGACCACCGCGCGGCCGGGACGTTCACCGGCCGGGCCAGGGCGCTGCAGCGCCGGCTGCTGGAGGGCCTGGAGCATCGGGCCGTCGGCGGCGTGCGGTTGATGCGCCGGCTGACCCGGCTCGGCGGCGGCGAGCAGGCCAGGATGCCGGTGGTGCTGACCAGCACGCTGGCCCTCGCCGAGAGCGAGCCGCACGCCCTGGAACGGTCGCTGACCCGGGTGTACGGCATCACGCAGACGCCCCAGGTGCATCTGGACGCCCAGGTGGAGGAGCGCCGCGGCGCGCTGGCCTGCAACTGGGACGCGGTCGAGCAGCTCTTCGAACCCGGCGTGCTGGACGTGATGTTCGCCGCGTGGACCTCGCTGCTGCGCCGCCTCGCCGACGACGACCCGGCGCTGTGGGACCGCGACGACCTGGACCTGCTGCCGCCCGAGCAGGCCGCCCGGCGGGAGGCGGCACAGGGCGCGGTGCGGCCCGTGCCGCGGGACCTGGTGCAGGACGCGTTCCTGCGCCAGGCCGCCGCGCGGCCGGACGCGACGGCGGTCGTCGGGCCGTCGGGACCGGTGGCGTACGCGGAACTGCTGGGGCGGGCGGCGGCACTCGCCCGCCGGCTGCGTGCCGAGCCGGGCGTCGGGCCCGGCGCGCTCGTGGGCATCGTGATGGACAAGAGCGTGGAGCAGGTGGCCGCCGCCTACGCGGTGCTGCTGGCCGGCTGCGCCTACGTGCCGCTCGACCCGCAGTCGCCGCCGGCCAGGCTGCGCGCGCTGCTGGACGCGGCGGGCGTCGCCGCGGTGGTCACGCACGCGCCGGTCGCCGCGGCAGTGCCGGCGGGGCCGTGGCGGACGGTGCACGCGGACGCGCCGGACACGTCGCGGGACACGGGCGCGACGGACGCCTCCTCGTCCGGGCGGGAGGCGGCGGGAGCGGAGGCGGCGGACGCGGCCGCGACCGGGGCCGGGGCCGCCGACCTCGCGGCCGACGTCGCGGACCTCGTGGCAGGGGTCGCGGACCTCACGGCCGGGCGCGGCCCCGGAGACCTGGCGTACGTGCTCTTCACGTCGGGCACGACCGGCACGCCCAAGGGCGTCATGATCGAGCACGCCGGAGTGGTCAACTGCCTGCGGGAGACGGTCGACCGGTTCGGCATCGGTCCCGGCGACCGCTGCCTGGGCCTGACCGCGCTGCACCACGACATGGCGCTGTTCGACGTCTTCGGCGTGCTCGGCGCGGGCGGCACGCTGGTGCTGCCGGAGGCCGAGCGGCGCACCGACCCCGCCCACTGGGCGGACCTGCTCGACCGGCACGCGGTGACGGTGTGGAACTCCGTCCCGGCGATGATGGAGATGCTGCTCGACCGGCTCACCGACGTGGATGCGGCGACGGGAGGCGCCGCGTCCGCCACGGCTCGGGCAGCGGCGGCCGGCCCGGGCCGAAGGGCCCGGAAGCACTGTGCACGGGCGCGAGCACGTCGGACGCGCGGGAACCGGGGGCGGGCCGGGCGGCGGCGCTGCGCCTGGTGTTCCTCGGCGGCGACTGGATCCCGATCCCGACCGCCGCCGCGCTCGCCCGGCGCTTCCCCGCCGCCACGCTCGTCTCGGTGGGCGGCCCGACCGAGACCACGTTGTGGAACATCTGGCACGTGGTCGAGCGCGTCGACCCCGCGTGGCGCTCGGTGCCGTACGGCACCCCGCTCGCCAACACCCGCTACCACGTGCTGGACCGCGCGCTGCGGGACCGGCCGGAGGGTGTCGTCGGCGAGATGTACTGCTCGGGTCCCGGCCTGGCGCGCGGCTACCTCGGCGATCCCGGGGCCACCGCCGCCGCGTTCGTGACCCATCCGCGCACCGGCGAGCGGCTCTACCGCACCGGCGACCTCGGCCGCTACGGACCGGACGGCGTCCTGGAGTTCGTGGGCCGCCGCGACGGGCAGGTGCAGATCGCCGGCCGGCGCGTGGAGACCGCCGAGGTGGAGGCGGCCCTCGCCGCGCTCCCCGGCGTCGCCCGCGCGGCCGTGGTGCCCGTGCGCCGTACCGACCGGCCCGGCCACCGCGGACTCGCCGCGTATGTCGTCCCCGATGCGGGAGCCGGCCCCGGCCGGACCCGGTCCTGCTGCGATCGCACCTCTCCGCCGTCCTCCCGCCCTCCCTGGTGCCGGGCGCGGTCGCCCTGTGCGAGGCGCTGCCGCTGACCCGCAACGGCAAGGTGGACCGGGCCGCGCTGGCGGAACGCGCGGCGCGTGCCGCGCGCGGGGGCGGGGCCGGGGGCGGGAGCGGGGCCACGCCCGGGTCGGCTGCCGGATCCCTTGCCGGGTCCGCCGCACGGTCCGCCGCCGGGTGCGCGTCGGGGGCTTCCGGTAGACCCGCGGACGCGGCGGATTCCGAGGGCGCGGCGCTCGCCGCCGAAGGAGTCGCGTCCGGCGCGAGCGCCGCGCACGGGCCCGCGGGCAGGGGCGGGCGGGAGGGCGGCGCGGACGATCCGCTGGTCGAACTGCTCGCCCGCATGTGGGCCGACGTACTGGACGTGCCGGAGGTCGGACCGCACGACAACTTCTTCGCGCTGGGGGGCGACTCGCTGGCCGGCGCCCGCGTCCTCGCCCGGCTGCGCGACGCGTTCCCCGACGAGCGCCTCTCGCCGCGCGCGCTGATGGCCACCTCCGACGTCGCGAGCATGGCCAGGGTGCTGACCGAGGAGGAAGCGCGGCCGGGCCGGATGGCCCAGATCGCCGCGGTCCACCTCTACGTCGCCGGTCTCAGCGCCGACGAGGTCGACGCGGCCCTCGCGACGGCTCCGACGCGCCCGGGACCCCGCCCGTGACGGGCCATGTCGGCTCGCGCCGGCCGGGCGATCCCCGGGAGCCCGGCGCCGTCGACCACGCCCCCGCCCCCGCGACCAGCGCCGTCGACGGCGGCAGCGCCGCCCCGGCCGCCCACGCTCCCGCCCCCGACGCGGCCGAGGGAGGCGACGCCCGCCCGGCCGCCCACGCCGCCCCTGACGGCGACGCCTCGGACGCCGCCGCCCGCAGGCGCGAGCTGCTGCGCAGGACGCTGGCCGGGATGGGCCTGGCGCCCGCGTCGCCGCCCGGCGCGAGAACCGCGGCCCCTCCCCCTTCCCCGCCCGCGCGGCCGGTCGGGCGGCCCCCGGGGTCCGGTCCGGGCTCGGGGCCCGGACCGGACCCGGACGGCCGGGCGGACCCGGCGGGCACCCCGCGCGCGGCGCACGCGCCGGGCGTCGAGCAGGGCGACGCCCCCGGCGGCGCACTGCCCGCGCCGCTGTCGTCCGCGCAGCGCCGGATGTGGTTCCTGCACCGGCTGAACCCGGCCGATCCCGCGTACCACCTGACGATCGGGGTGCGGATGGACGGCCCGCTGGACGCCGGGCGCCTGCGCGCCGCGTTCGAGACGGCCGCGCGCCGCCACGACGTGTTGCGGACCGTCTACGTCGGCGACCGCCCGGACGAGGCGGTGCAGACCCTCGCGCCGGACGACGCCGCCGTCCCCTTCGACCTCCACACGCTGCCCGCCGGCCACGCGGACGCGACGGGCGCGACGTACCCGACCGGCCCGGCCCGCACCGCTGCGGGCGGGGACGCCGTCGACGCGCTCGTGCGGGAGTGGTCGAGCCGGCCGTTCGACCTGCGGCGTGACCTGCCGCTGCGGCTCCTGCTGGTCCGGCGCGGGCCGCGCGCGCATCTGCTGTTCCTGACGATCCATCACATCGCCTGCGACGACCTGTCGTGGGAGATCCTGCTCGGCGAGGTGTCCGCCGCCTACCGGGGACGGCCGCCGCAGGACGGCAGGCCCGCCGCGCGCTACGCGGACTTCGCCCGGCGCGAGGCGGAGGAGTTGCGCGGCCCCGCGTTCGAGGAGTCACGCGAGGCGTGGCGCCGGCTGCTGGCCGGCGCGGGCACGGCCACGGGCACGGGCACGGGGGTGCGGCTCCCGTCGGACCAGCCGCGCCCCGCTCGGCCGCCGGGCCCCGGGGTACGGCGCAGGTCCGCCGTGTCACCCGAAGCCGCCGCGGGCGTCCGGGCGTTGGCACGGCAGTGGCGGGCGTCGCCGTTCATGGTGCTGCTCGGCGCCGCGGGCCTGTTGCTGCGGCGGTACGGCTCGACGGGGCGGATCCCCTTCGGCACGCCGGCGGTGCGCCGGCCGCGCCCGGAGGACGAGCGGCTGGTCGGCAACTTCGGCAATGTGATCGTGCTGCCGGTCGACGTCGGACCGCCGGGCGCGGAACCGCCCTTCGCCGAACTCGTCGGACGGGTGCGGGAGATGTGCGCGGAAGCGTACGCGCACCAGCACGTGCCGTACGAGACGGTGGTGGAGGACGCGCGGCCGGACCGCGGCTCGGGCGCCCCGCGGCTGTTCGACGTGATGTTCTCGCACCGCGGCGGCCTGCTGCGCGGACTCGACCTGCCCGGTGTGGCGTGCGCCGAGTACCCGGTGGACCCGGGCACCGCGCGCTTCGACCTGGTGCTCGACGTGGCCGACGACGCCGGCGGGGACGGCGGGGGCGGCGGGGGCGGCGGGGGCGGCGGGGGCGGCGGGGGCGGCGGCATGACGGTGAGCGTCACCGCGCGCGCCGACATGTTCACCGCCTCGACCACGCAGCGCGTCGCCGACCGGTTCGCCGCGCTGCTCACCGAACTGGCCGCGACCGCCGAACCGTTCGCGCCGCCGCGGCAGCCGTCGCCGCGGGCGGCGCGCACCGGCGCCGCGCGCTCCCCCGCCGACGGGCCGCCCCCGCAGGCGCCTCGGCCCGTCCAGCCGCCCGTTGCCGCACCCGAACGGCCGTTCCAGGAAGGAACACCCGCGATGTCCGACCCCACCGCCCGCCCGACCGGGACCGCGCCCGACCCCGGGCCCGACTACGACCCGGACCTCGACATCGCCATCGTCGGGATGTCCGGCCGGTTCCCCGGTGCGCGGACGCTGGAGGAGTTCTGGGACCTGCTGGCCGAGGGCCGCGAGGGCGCCACCGCGTTCACCGACGAGCAGTTCCTCGCGGCCGGGCACGACCCCCGCGATCTTGCGGACCCGGGGCTGGTCAGGGTCGAGGCCGCGGTGGACGGCATCGACCTGTTCGACGCCGAGTTCTTCGGCTACCGCCCGAGCGAGGCCGAACTCCTCGACCCCCAGCAGCGGCTGTTCCTGGAGTGCGCCTACCACGCGCTCCAGCAGGCGGGATGCCCGCCCCGCGACCACCCGGGGCCGATCGGCGTCTACGCGGGCGCCGGCCACAGCCGCTACTTCGTGGAACGCGTCCACCCGCACATCGCGGACGCCCCGCACTCGATGGCGCTGCTCCCGGCGATCTCCGCCAACTCCGCGAGCTCCTTCGCCACCCGGGTCTGCTACGAACTCGGCCTGACCGGGCCGGGGATCAGCGTCGCCACGGCGTGCTCGACCTCGCTGGTGGCGCTCCACCTGGCCTGCCGGGACCTGCAGGACCACCAGTGCGACGTGGCGCTGGCCGGCGGAGCGTCCCTCAACCCCTCCCCGAAGCGGGGATACCACCACCTGCCGGACGGCCCGCTCTCCCCCGACGGTCGCTGCCGCTCCTTCGACGCCGGTGCGAACGGCATGTTCCCCGGTGACGGCGTGGGCGTCGTGGTGCTCAAGCGGCTCGCGGACGCGCTGGCCGACGGCGACACCGTGCGCGCGGTGGTCAAGGGCTCCGCGGTGAACAACGACGGCGACAGGAAGGCCGGCTTCTCCGCGCCGAGCGCCGCGGGCCAGGCCGAGGTGATCCTCGCGGCCCAGGCGGCGGCCGGGATCGAGGCGGGCTCGGTGTCGTACGTGGAGGCGCACGGTACCGGCACGCCGGTGGGCGACCCGATCGAACTGCGCGCCCTGGCCGATGCGTTCGCCGCCGATCCGGGGACGGCCGAACGGCCCGCGGGCTTCTGCGCGCTGGGCTCGGTCAAGACCAACATCGGCCACCTGGACGCCGCGGCGGGCGTCGCCGGGGTGATCAAGACAGTGCTCGCGCTGGAGCACCAGGCGATCCCGCCGAGCCTGCACTACGAGCGGGAGAATCCGCTGCTGCCCCTGGCGGGCGGCCCGTTCAGGGTCGCCACGGCCCTCACGCCGTGGCCGCGCGTGCCGGGCGTCCCGCGCCGGGCGGGCGTCAGCTCCTTCGGCATCGGCGGCACCAACGCGCACGCGATCCTCCAGGAGGCCCCGGCCGTCGCGGCGTTGCGCCCGGCGGACGAACCACGCACGGTGGAAGACCCCCGGTCGGACGTGCCCCCGGCGGACGCGACGCTCGGCGCCGCCCCCGGCTCGGCGCCCGCCGCCCCCTCGGGCGACGGCGCGGCGCCGTCGCCCGGACCGCGCGCGCACCTGCTGACCGTCTCCGCCAAGTCCCCGCAGGCGCTGGCCGACACGGCCACCGCGCTGGCCGACCACCTCGTCGCGCGGCCCGGCCTGGACCTCGGCGAGGTCGCGCACACGCTGCGCAGCGGCCGCGAGGAGTTCGCGCACCGCCTCGCCGTGATCGCCGCCGATCTGCCGGCGGCGGTCCGCGCGCTGCGCGACGGCTCCGGCAGCACCGGCGACGCCGGCGGTGAACCCCGGCCGGTGGCGCTGCTGCTGCCCGGCGGGGGCGCCCAGTTCGCGGCGATGGGCGCCGAGTTGTACCGCGACCACCCCGTCTTCCGCGCCGAACTCGACCGCGCCGCCGCGGTGCTCGCCGGTCTGGGCCGCGACCTGCGCGCCGAACTCGCGGCGGACGGCGGCGGGTTCCCGGGCGTCGTCGCCACCGGCCACGCGGTCGCCCGCCAGCTCCAGGCGTACGGCGTGCGCCCGGCGGCGCTGCTCGGCCACAGCCTGGGCGAGTACACCGCGGCGTGCCTGGCCGGGGTGATCTCACTGGAGGACGTGCTGCCGCTGGTGGCCGAGCGGGAGCGGCTGATGCTGGCGGCCGGCGGCGCGACGGTGAGCGTGCTGCTCGCCGAGGCCGAGGTACGCCCGCTGCTGACCGGCCGGCTGGGCGTCGCGGCGGTCAACGGGCCGCTGCACTGCTCGGTCTCGGGCCCGGTGGAGGAGGTCGAGGCGTTCGAGCGGCTGCTGACCGCGCGCGGCGTCGACCACACGCGGCTGCGGCTGGCGACCGCCGTCCACTCGTCCGTGCTGGAGCAGATGCTGCCGCCGTACGAGGAGGCGCTGCGCCGCGTCACGCTGCGCCCGCCGCGGACGACGGTCGTCTCGAACCTGACGGCGCGACCGCTGACCGCGGAGCAGGCCACCGACCCGGGCTACTGGCTGCGGCACACCCGCGAGACGGTGCGGTTCGCCGAGGGCCTGGCCGCGCTGCACGCGGCGGGAGACCCGGTGGTGGTCGAGACCGGACCCGGCCGCGGCCTGACCCGGCTCGCCTCCCTCCAGCTCGGTCCCGGCGCCACGACGGTGTCCGCCATGCGCCACCCGCGCGACGCCCACGGCGACGGTCACGCGCTGCTGACCGCCCTCGGCACGGTGTGGGCGGCCGGCGGCGGCGTCGAGCGGCACGCGCCGTTCGGCGGATCGCGCCCGAGCCGCCGGGTGCCGCTGCCCGGCTACGCGTTCCAGCGGCGGCGCTACTGGATCGACCCGCCGGCGCCCGCCGCGGCGCCGGACACGTACCTGATCCCGGACGGCCTGCGCGAGCCCGCCTTCACCCGTGCGCTCCAACTGGCCCCCGGCAGCAGGATCCTGGTGGCGGCGCCGCGCGCCGCCGTGCCCGCACGCCGTCGGCCGGCGGACCGCGCACGCCCCGCCGCGCCCGTACGCCGCGCCGCGGCGGCGGGTGCCGACCCCGCGCGCGAGGCCCAGCTGCTGCGCGCCGACGACGCGTCGCTGCGCCGGACCGTCGCCGTCGAGCATCCCCCGGCCGGACTCCGGCGCGATCTGGACCGGTTGTGCGCGCGCTACGTGCTGCGCTTCCTGCACGGCGCGGGGGTGCGGACCGAGGACGGCGCGACGGCGAGGGCGGAGGAGATCGCCGGGGCGGTGGGCGTGGTGCCCGGCTACCGGCCGTTCCTGGACGCGATGCTGGCGATGCTCGCCGAGGACGGACTGCTGACCCGCGGGCCCGGGGACCGGGTGACCTTCCGCACGCCGCCCGGTCTGCCGCGCGACCTCGGCGCGGAACCGGGGATCGGACGACTGCGCGCGGCCGTGCTGGCGCGCCACCCGGACCGGGCCGAGGAGTTGGAGCTGCTGGAACGCTGCGCCGCGCGCTACCCGGAGGTGTTCTCCGGCGCGGTCGAGGGCCACCAGGTGCTGCTGCCGGACGGCGCGTCGGACATCTCCCGCGAGGTGGTGGACCGACGCGTCGGGACCAGTGACGTGGCCGTGCACACCCGGCTCGTCGCCCGGGCCGTCGCACGGCTCGCCCGGCAGGCCGAGGGCGGCCGGCTGCGCGTGCTGGAGGTCGGCGCCGGCCGCGGCTATCTCACCTGGGAGGTGGTGGAGGCGCTGCGGGACGTCCCCGGCGTGGAGTACACGTTCACCGACGTCGGCCGGTCCTTCGTGCTCGCCGGCCAGCGCACCGCCGAGGACAAGGGCGTCGGCTTCATGGACTTCGGGGTGCTCGACGTCTCCGAGGACCCCGGCCGGCAGGGGTACGCGCCGGGTTCGTACGACGTGGTGCTCGCCTTCAACGTGCTGCACGCCACGCCCGACCTGTACCGCACCGCCGCGCACGTGCGCTCGCTGCTGGGCGAGGGCGGGAGCCTGTTCCTGCTGGAGGCGACTTCGCAGCGGCGCCCCTCGATGCTCACCGCGGGCCTCTTCGCGGGTTGGTGGTACTTCCGCGACGACCTGCGCGAGCACTCCCCGCTGCTGCCCCCGGCCGGCTGGAGCGCGCTGCTGAGCGGCGCGGGTTACGACGAGGTGCGCGTGCTGCCGCAGGACGCGGAACTGCTGCGCGAGGCGGACCACGCGCTGCTGGTCGCCCGCCGGGCCGGCGACGGGACCGACAGGACCGGCGGCGGGGACGGTGGCGGGGAGGGTGGCCTGCGGCGCGAGCCGGTCGCGCCGCAGGAGCCGGCAGGGCCGGCAGGACCGCGCGACCTGGAGTCGCCGACCGAACAGGAGGCGCGCATCCGCCAGTTGGAGCGGGCCGGGGCGGTGGTCGAGGTGCTGCCGCGGGACGCGGCGGCGGCCCTGGTCGCCGCCCTGTCCGCGCCCGACGCCGCGGCGGACGGCGCCGGGCGGGGCGCCGGGGCCGCGCGGCCGGTCGTGCTGAAGCTCCTCGACGCGCCGCCCGCGCCGCGGCGTCCGCGCCACGACACGCCCGGGGACCCGCGAGGCGGCGAGGGGTCCGGCCCCGTCGGCGCGGGCGGTGCGAGCGGCGGCGGGCTGTACGGCGGCGGGTCCGCGTTCAACCGGCGCCCCGACCTGGCCACCGCGTACGTCGAGCCGCGCTCGGACCTGGAGCGTACGGTCGCCCGCGCCTGGGCCGCGGTGCTGGGCATCGACCGGGTCGGCGCCGAGGACGACTTCTTCGACCTCGGCGGCGAGTCGCTGCTGGCGATGCAGCTGGTCACCCGGCTGCGCGAGGAGCTGGGCGTGGCGCTGTCGGTGCGCGCGTTCTTCGATGCGGGCAGGCCGACCGTGGCCGTTCTGACCGAACTGATCGAGCAGGGCCGCGCGGCGGCCGCGGGCCCCGGCGGCGCGGCCGCCGCCGTGATCGCCCCGAGCCCGCGGCGCGCCGCCGCCCGTACCCCCGTGGAGGGCTGAGCTATGGCCGACGCGACACGCGGACCGCTGGAGTTCCCGGTCTCCTTCGGCCAGGAGCGCATGTGGTTCTTCCACCGGATGGACCCCGGAAACCCGACGTACAACGTGCCGCTGCTGCTCCGGCTGCGCGGTGATCTCGACGCGGCCCGACTCGCCCGCGCGCTCGCCGGTGTGACGGATCGTCAGGAGATTCTGCGCACCACCTACGGAGACGGGCCGGACGGCGCACCGCGGCAGTTCGTCCACGACACGCTCCCGCTCGCCTGGCAGACGGACGGGTACGACACGCCGCCGGCCGAGCCGGTCATGGCCGACCCGCGGGTCCGTGCGGCGGTGCGCGCGACGGTCCGGGCGCCCTTCGACCTCGCGGCCGCACCACCGCTGCGCGCACGGCTGATCCGGCTGGGCCCCGGCGACCACCTGTTGGTGCTGTGCCTGCACCACATCGCCACCGACGGCTGGTCGTTGGGACTGCTGGTCGCCGAACTCGACGCGTACTACCGGGCGGACGGCGGAGGTTATCCGGCGCACCCGGCGGGCCCCGACGGTCCGGGCGTGCCCGGGGGCGCCGCCCGGCCGGCCGGCCTCGCCGCGCTGGAGGTCCAGTACGCCGACTACGCCGAGTGGCAGCGCGCGACGCTCACGCCGGAGGTGCTCGCCGACCGCTTCGCGCACTGGCGGCGGGTGCTCGGCGGGCGGCCCGCCCCGCTGGCGCTGCCCTTCGACCGGCCGCGCCCCGCCACCCCCTCCTTCCGCGGCGCCCGGGTCGACTTCGACCTGCCCGGCCCGACCGCCCGTGCGCTGCGCGAACTGGCCAGGCGGCACGGAGCGTCGCCGCACATGACGCTGCTCGCCGCGTGGGGAGCGCTGCTGCACCGCTACGGCGCCGGCCTGCGGATCGTGGTGGGCACGCTGCTCGCCAACCGCGACAACCCCCAACTCGCTGCGCTCATGGGCCTGTTCGTCAACACCCTGCCGGTCGCCTTCGACGTGGCGGGCGACGCGCCCTTCAGCGCGCTGCTCGCGGACGTGCGGTCGGCGGCGCTCGACGTCCAGGCGCATCAGGACACGCCGGTGGACGGCATCGTGCGCGCGCTGGGCGCCTCCGGCGACGACGGCGGCAACCCGCTGTTCCACGTCCTGTTCGCGTTGCAGAACTTCGCCGACCAGCGGCTCGAACTGGGCGGGCTCGACGTCCAGCGCGTGGACGACGAGGAGGAGTCCACCCGCTTCGACCTCGAACTCCACGTCTGGGAGCACCCGGACCGCCTGCACGGCTCACTCGTCTTCGACACCGACCTCTTCGACCGCGCCACGGCGGAGCGCCTCGCCGCCCACTACACCGCCCTGGTGGAGTCCGTCGTCGCCGATCCCGCGCGCCGCGTCGACGCGCTGCCGCTGCGGCCGGAGCACGAGGAGCGGCGTCTGCGCGCCGCGATGCGAGCCGGGTCCGGGTCCGGGTCCGGGTCCGGGTCCGGGTCCGGTTGGATGCTGCGCGACGCGGGCGGGGGCGTGCCGCCCGAGGGCGTCCCGGCGGACGTCGTCACCGCGGACGGCGCCGCGACCGGCCGCCGCGGCGTCCTCGTACCCGGCGGAGAGATCCGGCTCCTCAACGCGGTGGGGCCGGACGGCCGGGTCCCCGCCCTGGTCACCGTCGACGGCACGGACGTGCGCCCGGCCGAGGTCGAGGAGGCGCTGCTGCGGGCCGCCCCCACACTGGCCGACGTGGCGGTGGTCCCGCGCCGTACGGTCCCGCGCGCCGGCGCGGTGGACGCGGACGTGTCGCGCGGGAGCGAACCGGCGCGCGCCTCTGGCGGGACGGCCTCCGACGCCGCGTCTCGGCCGGCGACCCGGCGGGCGACCGAGTTCGCGGACGAGTTCGCGGACGAGCAGGCGCCGGAGCACGTGCCGGGAGCCACACCGAAGCCGACGCCGGAGCCCGCGCCCGGAACCACGTCCGATCCAGCGGACGAGCCCACGAACGGGCCGGCACCGGAGCCCGCGCCCGTATCCGCATCGCAGACCGCGCCCGAACCCGCCTGCGGCCTCGCACCGGGCTCTGCGCGCGAGCCCGCGCCCGGCTCCACGCCCGGCCCCGCCCTCACCCCCGCGGACGACACGCCGGCCGCGGGCCGGCGCCGCCCCGGCAGCGTCGAGCTCGTCGTCTACGCCGTGCCGGCCGGGCCCCTCGACCCGGCGGCGCTGCAGCGTCTGCTGCCGGTGCGCGGGACGGTCGTCCCGGTCGGCCGACTGCCGCTCACCGCGCGCGGCGAGGTCGACGTTCCCGCGCTGCTGCGCGTGCCCGTCGCGGACGCCGCCGAGGCGGCGCGGCTGGAGGAGCGCCTGCGCCGTGCCGCGCCCGGGCGTCGCCTCGCCGTCCTGCCGGCCGCGCCGCCGCCTCCCCGCCGGCCCTCGTCCAGGTGCCCGCCCCGCCCGCCGCCGCGGCCGAGACGCCCGCACCGGTCCCGCGCACCGGGCCAGACGACGCGGAGGGCGCGCCCGCGTCCTCGGGCGGTGGTCCGGCGCGGCCGGCCGCGCTGGTGGACGGCGGTCCCGCGACGCCGCCCGGGGTCCGCACCCTCGGCGAGGCCCTGCTGCGGGCCGCGCGGTCCGGGAACGGCGACATCGTGCTGGTGGACGACTCGGGGGCGCGGACCCGGCTGGGGTACGGCGAGTTGAGGGAGCGGGCGCTGCGCACGCTCACCGGGCTGCGCGGGCTCGGCCTGCGGGCCGGCGACCGGGTGCTGCTGCAACTCGACGAGCACGCGGGCTTCCTGACCGTGCTGTGGGCGTGCCTGCTCGGCGGCCTGGTGGCCGCGCCGCTGGCCGTTCCGGCCGACTCCGGGGGTGAGGACGCGCAGACCGAGCGGCTGTACGGAGCGTGGCGGACGCTCGGCGAGCCGGTGGTCGTGGCGGACGCGGCGCGCGTGGCGGGCCTTCGCGCGTCGGCCGCCGCGCGCGGCCTGAGCGGTCTGCGGGCGGTCGGCGCCGACGAGTTGACCGCCGCGGCGAGGTGCGCCGAGCCGCACCGGGCCCGGCCGGACGACCCGGTGCTGCTGATGCTCACCTCGGGCAGCACCGGCCGCCCGAAGGCCGTGGTGCTGCGCCACCGCAACGTCCTGGCGCGCTCGGCGGCGACGGCCGCCGCCAACGGCCTGCGCGGCGACGACGTCTCGGTCAACTGGCTGCCGCTTGACCATGTGGGCGGCGTGGTGATGTTCCACCTGCGCGACGTCTTCCTCGGCTGCCGCCAGGTGCACGCGCCGACCCGCTGGGTGCTCCAGGACCCGTTGCGCTGGCCGGAGTTGGCGCACGAAATGCGGGCCACCACCACATGGGCGCCCAACTTCGCCTTCGGCCTGGTCGCCGACCGCGCCGCCGAACTGCCCACGCGCGCCCGTGGGTGGGACCTGTCGCGGCTGCGGTTCGTGATGAACGCGGGCGAGGCGATCGTCCCCCGCGTCGCGCGGCGCTGGCTGGAGGTCCTCGCGCCGTACGGGCTGCCCGCCGACGCGATGCGCCCGGCCTGGGGGATGTCGGAGACGTCGTCGGCGATGACGTACTCCGACCGGTTCCGGCTGCACTCCACCTCGGACGGCGACGCGTTCGTCGACGTGGGCGTCCCGCTGCCGGGAACCGCGATCCGCATCGTCGCGACGGACCAGGACACGCGGCAGCGGGACGCCGTTGAACAGGGCGCCATGGAACGGGACTCCGCGCCCGGCGGCGGCCGAGACGGCTTCGGCGGCGCGGCGGCCGGGCCCCGGGTGCTGGCCGAGGGCGAGACCGGCCGGCTCCAGGTGCGCGGCGCCACCGTCACCACCGGCTACGACGCCGCGCCGGAGCAGAACGCCGCGGCGTTCACCGCGGACGGCTGGTTCGACACCGGCGACCTCGGCCGGATCAGCGACGGCCGGCTGACCCTGACCGGCCGGGCCAAGGACGTGGTGATCCTGGGCGGCGTCAACCACCACAGCCATGAGATCGAGGCGGTGGTCGAGCAACTGGACTGCGTCGAGCCGTCGTTCACCGCTGCAGTGGCGGTGCGCCCGGCCGGGGCGGCCGGCGACGAGCTGGCCGTGTTCTTCCACCCGCGCGGCGCCGCGGAACCCGCGGAGGCGGTCCGCAGGGTGCGGGCGGCGGTACGCGAGGGCGTCGGCGTCAGCGCCCGGCACGTCGTCGTGGTGGAGCGGGAGGAGATCCCGAAGACGGAGATCGGCAAGATCCGGCGCGCGGCGCTGCGCACCCGCTTCGAGGCGGGCGGCTTCGCGGGCCGCGTCCCGGGCGGGCGCGAGCGCACGACGACGGTTCCCGGCCACTTCCACCGCCCGGTCTGGCTCCCCCGCACGCTGCCGCCACTCCCGGCCCCGGCCCCGGCCCCGACCGCGGCTGCCGGGCCGGTCCTGCTGATCCCCGACCGGTACGGCCTGGCCGCGGTGCTGGCCCGCACGCTGACCGAGGGCGGCCACCGCGTCGAGACCGCCGATCCGGAGGCGTACGCGGCGCCCGGTCCGCGGACCGGGGGACGTCCCTCGGGTCCGAAGGGCTCCACCGCGACCCGGCACGACCCGCCCAGCCCGGGAGGCGGTACGACCGCGGACCCCGACCCGGTCGGCGGCGTACCGGGCGCGGTCGCGGGCGCCGCCGGACGCGTCGTGGTGGACCTGCGGGCGTACGGAGGGACGACGGGCCCGGGGCCGCGGGAGGCGCGGGCCGAGCGGCACGGCCTGCTCGGGCTCGCCCGCGCGGTGCGCGACGCGGCGGCGGTGTACGTCGTCACCAGCCATGCCCGGCGGGTGTCCGCGGCGGACCCGCCCGCGCAGGAGCGGGCGCCGCTGGACGCGTTGACGGCCTCGCTCGGCCACGAGCGGCCGGGGACGCGGGTGGCCCACATCGACCTGCCGCCCGGGGACCTCGCGTCGGACGCGGCGCTGCTGGCGGCGGAGGTCACGCGACTGCCACGGGACCACGCGGTCGCCCACCGCGCCGGTCGGCGCCTGGTCCGCGCGCTGGCTCCGGTCGACGCGCCCGACCGCGCGGCCACGGCGGTCGCGGCCGGTACGGGAGCCGGGAACGCGGGTCCGTCCGGCGGCGGGTTCCGGCGCGGCGGCCGCTACCTGGTGACCGGCGGTTCCGGCGGTGTGGGACGGCTGGTGGCCGCGGAGTTGGCCGGCGCGTACGGCGCCGACGTGGTGTGCGTTGCCCGGGGACCGGCCGGAACGCGGGTCGACGACGGGCGGTTCGCGCACGCGGTCACCCATGTGACCGCCGATGTGCGCGACATGGCGGCGATGCGCCGCGTGCTGCGCGACGCGGAGGACCGCTGGGGCGCCGCGCTGGACGGGGTGCTGCACCTGGCGGGGAGCTACCGGGAGGCGTCGCTGGACGCCTGTTCCGCACAGGAGCTGGACGAGGACCTGGCGGTCAAGGCGGACGGCGCGCGGGTGCTGCACGAGTTGCTGCGCGAGCGGCCCGGGTTGCTCTTCGTCTCGTTCTCCTCGGTCAACGGCCTGTTCGGCGGCGCGTCGGTGGGCGGTTACGCGGCGGCCAACGCGTATCTGGACGAACTCGCCGTCCACCAGCGGCTGGAGTGCGACATGCGCGCGTACAGCCTGGCGTGGAGCATGTGGGACGAGACCGGTATGAGCGCCGGCTATCCGCTCAAGCGGCTGACACGGGACCGCGGTTACCGGGTGCTGGCGCCGGAGCAGGCGCTCGCCTCGCTCGCCGTGGCGCTGGGCCGCGCCGCGCCGCACCAGCTCCTGGGGCTCGATCCCGCGCGGCCGTGGATCGCCTCGCAGTGCGCCGACGCACCGCTGTCCGCACCGGAGTTGACCGTCTATGGGGAGGTCTGCGCGCCGGCGGACGGGGCGGAGGGGTGCGACCGGTTCGGCGTGCCGCACGTGGTACGGCATGTCGTGGTCGACGCGCTGCCGGTGGACGCGGCCGGCGGGGAGGTGGACAGGGACGCGCTGGCCGCGGGGAGGTTCGGCGCCCGCGCGGAAGCCGCCGGCGCCGGCGGAGCCGGCCGCGGCCGGGGCTGGAGAGCGTGATCGCCGAGGTGTGGGCGGAGGTGCTGGGCGTCGCCGACATCACCCGGGACGCCGGCTTCTTCGACCTCGGCGGCGGGTCGTTGGAGGTCACCCGCGTGCACGGGCTGCTCCAGGCGCGCCTGGGCCGCCGGCTGGCGATGGCCGACCTCTTCCGCCGGCCCACACTGGCCGCCCTGGCGAGGGCCCTGGCGCCCGCGGACGGCCCGTCCGCCGCGGACGGCGGCTCCTCCGCGCAGGAGTCCCCGGCCGGCGGCCGCGGCCGGGCCCGGGCCGGCCGCCGGTTGCGCGCGACCGCCGAGCGGTCACGCTGAGCCCCGCGCCGGCCCCGCGCCCGGACCCGCGCGCCGCGCGCCGACCGGTGCTCGTCGGCGAAGGAAGGTTTGGCTACCCTCATTTCCACGCCGATTCCCTGATTGACGCCCCGCCCGGGTGGGGAGGGAAGGGGGCGTACGGTCGGACGCGCCGCCCCCCGGGCCGACGCGCTTCGGCGCGGACCGGCCGGGGTCCGCGCGGGGCGTCCGGACGGACGGCGACGGATACGGATACGGACGGCGCAGAACGGAGCAGAGCATGATCGCTGTCGTGGGGCCCGCGGACCTGACCCCGGCGACGCTGGAACTGCTGGAAGCCGAGCTGCGGGCCAGGTTGGACCGCCTGGCGCAGGGCGCGGCCGGGGTGGTGCGCGTCGGCGCGGGACTGCCGCTGGCGTTCGGGCGGGCCCTGCGGCAGGCCGGCCGGCGGCTGACGCTGCTGCTGCCCGGGCAGGACGCGGTGCCGGTGCCGCTCCCCCGGTCCGACCGCGCCGCGGCCGGCGAACTCCTGCTGCTGGCCGAGCAGGTGAAACTGCTGCCGTACGACCCGGCGGACCGGCACGCGTGCATCACCGCCGACGAGCGGCTGATCGCCTCCTGCCGCCAGGTGGTCGCGGTCTGGGACGGCTCCCCCTCCGACAGCCGGGACGCCACCGCCCACCTGGTGGCGTTCGCGCGCGGACGCGGCACCCCGGTGGAGGTCATCTGGCCGCACGGCGCCACCCGCCGCGCCCGGCCCCGCGTCTGAGACCCGGCGGACGGCGCCCCGTCCGCCCTCCGCGCGCCTCACCGCGCGCCACACGCCTCACCGCGCGCCTCACCCATGCCTCGCGCGCCTTTCGTCCCCCGCGCGCCGCGCGCCTTTCGTCCCGCATGCCCACGCGGGTGTCACCGCGTCAGGTGATTGAAACGTCGCGGCCATCGCGTCCTCTCCGTTGACTAGCGTCGAAAGCCGCTCGTATAGTGCGCAGGCCCTTCAAGAATGAAACGATTCATTCAGGAGTTCCGATGGCCGCTGCCCCGCGCCCGCGCCGCACCCGGCGCCCGACCCCTCATCTCCCCGGACTGCGGGGCTTCGTCGTCCGCGCCGTCGCCGCGGGACTGGCCGCCGCAGTCCTGCCCGCAGCGGTCCTGCCCGCCGCGGCGGCCGAGGCCGCCGGAGCCCAGGCCGCGCCGGCCGCCGGTCCCGGCGCGGCCCGTCCCTGGGACGCCTACAACCTCTCGCCGGCCTCCCGCACCGTCACGCCCGTGCGGGTCACCCGCACCACCGGCGCCGTGGACGACGCCGCCGCGCTGCCGCGCGGCGGATCCGCCACGCTGCGCGGCAACGGGGCGTCGGTCACGCTGGACTTCGGCGAGGAGGTCGGCGGCCTGGTGAGCCTGCGCATGCCGGCCGCCGCCCGGCCGGCCCGGGTGGGCCTGGCGTTCAGCGAGTCCTCGCAGTACATCGGCACGACCAGCGACGCCAGCAACGGCGGCGGCGGAAGCGACGGTGCCCTTCTCGCCGACCTGACGCCCGGCGCGATCTGGACCGCCGCTCCGGCCCAACTGCGCGGCGGCTTCCGCTACCTGACCCTCTTCGCGGCCTCCGACACGCCCGTCACGCTGGACGCGGTCACGCTCGCCGTCACCTTCGCGCCGACCATGGCCGACCTGCGCGACTACGCCAACTACTTCTACTCCAGCGACCCGCTGCTCAACCGGATCTGGTACGCGGGCGCGTACACCGTGCAGACCAACACCATCGCCCCGACCTCGGGCCGCGTGTGGGGGCCGCCGGCCCAGGGCTGGGACGACTCCGCGACGGTCGGGGTCGGCGACAGCGTGCTGGTGGACGGCGCCAAGCGCGACCGCACGGTCTGGCCGGGCGACCTCGGGGTGTCGGTGCCCACCGAGTACGCCTCGCTGGGCGACCTCACGCCGACCCGCAACGCGCTCACCACGCTCTACCAGCACCAGGCGGCCGACGGCGAACTCCCCTTCGCGGGACCGCAGGTGAACTTCTACGGCTCGGACACCTACCACCTGTGGACCCTGATCGGGACCGCGAACTACTACCAGTACACCCACGACACGGCGTGGCTGACCGGTGAATGGGCCCGATACAAGCAGGCGTTGGCCTTCAGCCTCGCCAAGGTCGGGCAGGACGGGCTGATGAACGTCACCGGCACCGCCGACTGGGCCCGCGGCGGCCAGGGCGGGGAGAACCTCGAAGCCAACGCGCTGTTCTACCAGGCACTGACCACCGGCGCCGCACTCGCCGGCGTCGAGCACGACCCGGCGTCGGCCAGCGCCTGGCGGACCGCGGCCGAGGCGGTCAGGTCCGGGGTGAACGCGCTGCTGTGGGACGACGCGGCCGGGCAGTACCGCGACAACCCGACCAGCGACCTGCACCCGCAGGACGGCAACTCGGCCGCCGTGTGGTTCGGTCTGGCGCCGGCCGACCGCGCCGCCCGGGTCAGCGCCGCGCTCACCACCAACTGGAACGCCTACGGCGCCACCACGCCGGAGAAGAACTCCGAGATCGCCACGTTCCCCGGCTCCATGGAGTTGCAGGCGCACCTCGCGGCGGGCGACACCGAGCAGGCGCTCGACCTGATGCGCCGCGAGTGGGGGTACATGCTCGACTCGCCGCTCGGCACCGGCAGCACCTTCTGGGAGGGGTACCTGGCCGACGGCCGGTTCGGCTACGGCGGCGCGTACATGAGCGCGGCGCACGGCTGGGCCACCGGCCCGACCTCCGCGCTGACCTTCCACGTGCTCGGCATCAGCCCGACCACGGTCACCGGCCGGTACGCGATCAGGCCGCAGACCGGTGATCTCGCCTTCGCGCAGGGCTCGTTGCGGACGCCGCTGGGCGACGTCACGGTGTCCTGGCGGCACGACGCGGACCGCCGCACCTTCACCGAGCAGGTGGCCGCGCAGGCCCGGGCGGTCGCCGAGGTGGACGTGCCCGCCTTCGGCGCCGCCACCGCGGTCAGCGTGAACGGCCACGAGGTGTGGAACGGCCGCGCCGGCCGCGCCGTCGGCGGGGCCGGGAGCTACGGCGCGCACGTCGAGGACGGCTATGTGGTCCTGACCGGGCTGCCGGCCCGGGCGGCGGTCTCCTCTCGCGCGCTGGGCCGGGTGGCGACCACGCTCGGCGCGACCGTGACCTCCGCGGCCGGCCCGCCGGTGCGGGCCGGGCGGTCGGTCACCGTGCCGGTGACGGTCAGCGCGTCCGGCGACAGCGTCGTGCACGGCAGCGTCAGCGCCCGGCCGCCCGCCGGGTGGACCGCGGACCCGGCCCCGTTCACCCTCGACGCGCGCAGCGGTCCGGCCAGGACCGTGGTCCCGGTGACCGTGCACGCGCCGGCGGACGCCGCCGGCGGCCCGCGGACGCTGACGCTGACCGCGACGGCCGGCCGGGCGAGCGCGCACACGGACGCCTCCGTGCTGGTCTTCGGCGCCTGGCCGCAGGGCACGACGGCGTCCGCGTCCAGCGCCCACGCGCCGAACGTCTACAACGGCGAGACCCGCACCTACGGCGCGGCGAACGCCATCGACGGCGACCTCGCCACCTTCTGGAACGACGACACCTCCGGGGCGTACCCGGACACCCTGGAGGTCGCCGCGCCGTCGCCGGTGACGCTGCGCGGCGTCGGCTTCGCGTCGATGGTGGACGGCGTGCCCACCGACTTCTCCGTGCAGACCTGGGACGGCACGGCCTGGACCACGCGCGCCCAGGTCACCGGCAACAGCGCGACCGCCCGTTGGGTGCCGTTCGCCGATCCGGTGGCGACCGACCGGGTGCGGGTGGTCGTCACCGCCTCGCAGGCGCAGAACGGCGCGTTCTCCCGCGTCGCGGAGCTGACGCCGTGACGCCCTGACCCGCGGGGTGCCGCGCCCGGCCGCGCCCGAGGGGTGCGGTCAGGCGCGGCCCAGCCAGATCGGGTTGGTGATCGCCGCGGCGGGACCGGGCCGGCCGGGCGCGCCGCCGGCGGGGGCCGGGTGGCGGACCTCGGCCCGCACGTAGGCGGAGACCTGGGCCGAGGTGGTCCACTCCAGCACCCCGGACGCGGGCAGCGGCACGCCGACGGTCTGGCCCTCGTCGGTGAGCAGCCGCACGACCGCGTCGGCGGGCACGCCGCTGACCTCCAGCCGTACCGTCACGAGCGCGTCGGGCGCGGTGGCCAGGCGCTCGCCGATGCCGGCGTGCTCGCCGCGCGGCCCGGTGGCGGTCAGCGACAGCTGGACGGCGGAGGACTCGGCGATCCAGGAGGTGCCGGCCTTGATGCCGGCCTGGAGCGAGGCGCGGTCCAGGTCGTCGGCCAGCACGACGGTCTGCGGCAGTCCGACCACGTCGGGGTCGCGGTGGGCGTCGGAGTTGCCCATCGCCGGGATCCAGTGGCCGTCGCCGCGCCGGGCGGCGCCGGTGAGGAGGTTGTCCCAGGTGAGCAGGGACGCCTCGTCGTCGGCGGTCCAGGGGCCGTTCCACACCTCGACGGCGTCCACGTCGTCGTAGCCGAACTTCCACTGGCTGGCGAGGCTGGTGCCGTAGGGGTGGGCGGGGACCACGATGCCGCCGGCCCGCCGGATCTGCCGGGCGAAGCGGCCGAAGACGTCGTCGCGCTCGCGGTAGCGCCAGTCGATCCACTGTCCGGCGTCCAGGCCGATGGCCAGGTAGTGGCCGTTGCGGGTGGTGATCTCCTCGCCGGTGAGGATCAGCAGGTCGTCGCCGGCCAGCGGCCCGAGGTGGGCGTGCGCCGAGTCGGTGTTGTGGTCGCTGGAGTTGATGAAGTCCAGGCCGGCCGCCCTGGCGAGGGCGGCGAGCTGCTCGACGGTGCGCTTGCCGTCGGAGTGCACGGTGTGCAGGTGGCAGTCGCCGCGGTACCAGGCCCGGCCGCGGCCGGCCGCCCGCACCGGCGGGTACTGCGGGGTGAAGGCCGGGCCGCGCTCGCCCATGGTGAGCGAGACGGTGACCGAGTAGTCCAGGCCCTGCGGGGCGACGGTGTATGGGCCGAGGACGACGTGCCAGGTGCCGGCCTCGACCGGTCCGGGCAGATAGCCGGGGGTGGCGTCCTGCGCGCTGATCGCGAAGTCGGTACGGGCGCCGCCGGACCAGCCGCGGAAGCCGTGGGTCGCCAGGTCCGTGCCGCGCTGGTCGAAGATGCCGATGTCGCAGGCGTTGCCGAGGGTGCCGGCGGGCACCGCGGGCCGGTCGTAGCTGTACGACACCGCGATCTGCCGTACGCCGCGCGGCACCCGCACCGGCAGGTACACGAAGTCGGCGACTCCCTGCGGCAGGTGGCCGGTGACCACCTGGGTGCGCACCTCGCCGTCCCCTGCGGTGGAGCCCGCGGCGGCGCCGGACGCGGCGTCGCCGGGCTCGCGCGCGGAGGCGAAGTCGACGGGGGCGAGCGTGAGCACGCCCGTGGCGCCCGCGAGGGCGGAGAACTTCAGTACGTCGCGTCGGTCCATGGTTCCACCGTCCCTCTCCGCGGTGACGGGCGCGTGGCGAATCACCGAGCAGCAGGCTGCGCCCAGGCGTCTTCCGACCGGCCCGGCCCGGTCAGGTCAGGTCAGGTCAGGTCAGGTCAGGGCGTGTGCAGGCCCGTCCACTGCTGCGCCGGTGCCGTTGCAGGTCCACAGCTGGACGCGGGTGCCGTCGGCGGTGCCGGCGATCTGGTCGATCCGCCAGCCGGAGTGGCCCTCGTCGTCGGGGTCGGCCATGGTGCCGTTGCGGCCGGTGCGGAGCGTGGTGACGGGTTCGGGGCCGCCGCCGCGGCGGTCGGCGCGAGGGCGCCGACCGTCGCGAGGGCCGTGCGGTGGTCAGTCGGCCGCGTTGAGGAGGTCCACGACGCTCTGCTGGCAGCCGTAGTCGCTGGTGCCGCTGCCGCCGGCCCAGTGCGGGCCGTACTGGTCGAGGGCGTTGCGGTCGTGCGCGTAGGCGGAGTTGGCCCAGGTGGTCAGGGCGCCGGAGTAGGGGTGGTCGGACAGCTGGGTGTTGAGCTTGCCCAGCCCGCGCACGTACGCGCCCTTGAAGCTGGGGCCGTCGCCGGTGCAGCTGTCGCCCTCGCCGGGCTCGCGCAGCACCCCGCCGGAGGTCAGGTTCACGCTGGAGGCGTTGGCCAGGGTGCGCGCGGTGGTGAGCAGCCCGGAGTCGCCGGTGGCCTTGTACAGCTCGGTCAGGCCGCCGAGGACCACGCCCTGGTTGTACGTCCAGGTCTGCTGGCCGTTGTTGGCGCAGGAGCTGGTCAGGCCGTCGTTGATCATGTTGCTGCCGTTGATCATGCCGCTGCCCCGGAACCAGTTCCACTCGGCCGTGGCCCGGCCCAGGTACACCGAGTCGCCGCTGATCCGGTTGTGCAGCGCGGCGTTGAGCTGGAGGAACAGCTCGTTGGTGATGGCGTTCTTGTAGCCGCGGGCCTCGCTCCACCACACGCCGCCGCCGCAGGTGCCGTCCCAGTACGCCTGCATGTGGTCGGCGTCCGCGCGGGCGGTGTTCAGGTAGCGGCTGTCGCCGGTCAGGTCGTAGGCGTCCACCCAGGCGAGCCCCCACCAGCCGGTGTCGTCCAGGTAGTCGTTGGTGAAGTTGCCCTCCTGCGCGCCCAGTTGCGCGTTGTAGGTCTGGCTGATCGCGTAGGTGTAGCTGGGCATCCCGGTGTCGCGGACGTTGTCGATGATCGCGGTCAGCGCGTTCGCCGAGGTCCACCAGCCGTTGCCGCCGAACAGCTTGCTGCCGCGGTCGTAGGACATCATCAGCGCGGTCGCCGCGGCCCTGCGCCGGTCGGCGGCGTTCCAGGTTGTGCGGGCCCACGCGGTGCAGGTGATGTCGGAGCGGTCGCCGGCCTTGCCGCAGGCGCGCAGCGCGCCCACGCCGACGTTGTTCCAGTCGTCGTTGTTGTACATCAGGGTGCGCCAGCCGGTGGAGCCGGACGGGATGGTGGTGTCGCCGAGCTTGCTGCCGTCGGACCACGTCTTCCCGCCGTCGAACGACCGGTCCAGCCACACCTCGTCGCCCGGGCTGCCGTTCTCCACCGACGCCCAGCCCATGGCGTCGGAGTCGTCCAGGTGCAGCTTGAAGGTGCGGCCGAACAGGGTGCTGGTGACCGGGACGCGGTCGCCCGGACTGGTCGACGGGTCGTGCGCGTCGCAGTACTTGTTGCAGATGCTCGTCGCCGCGGCGGCCGGGGAGCCCGTGCCCAGCTCGACGGACACCGCGACCGAGGCCACGGCCGCCAGCACGGCGACCACCGAGGTCACGGTTTTCAGCGGCCTCGTGGCCGCCAGACGGTGCAGGACGTTCACGCGGGTCTCCTCTCAGCCCAGGCGGAAGATCTGGGCGGTGGTGCCGTTGCAGTCGTAGATCTGGAGGGCGTCGCCCTGCTGCTGGTGGTTGCCGCTGTCGTCCAGGCAGCGCCCGGACTGCGGGTTGTACAGGGTGCCGTCGGAGCGGCTGGTCCAGACCTGCGCGGCGGTGCCGTTGCAGTCCCACAGCTGCACCGGCGTGCTGTTGGCGGTGGCGCCGCCGGACACGTCCAGGCATTTGCCGAAGGTGCGCAGCGAGCCGTCGCCGGGCGCCGACCAGCGCTGGGCGTCGCTGCCGTTGCAGGACCACAGCTGGAGCGTTCCGGGCGTGGCCGGGTCGGCGTTGGCGACGTCCACGCACAGCCCGCCGGGCCCGCCGACCGGGCCGGGCGGCAGCTTCCAGCTCTGCGCGGCGGTGGAGTTGCAGTCGTACAGCTGCAGTTGGACCGCGCCGGGCGTGGTGGTGCCGTTCGGCACGTCCAGGCAGCGCCCGGACGCGGGGTTGAGCAGGCTGCCGTCGGCGCGGTGGGTCCAGCCCTGCGCGCCGGCGCCGGTGCAGGTGGAGAGCACCACGGAGGCGCCGTTGGCGGTGCCGCCGCCGGCGGTGACGCACTTGCCCAGCGTGCGCAGGGTGTTGTCGCTCTGCAGCGCGAACTGCTGGGCGGAGGTGTGGTTGCAGCCCCACAGCTGCAGCGCGGTGCCGTCGGCGGTGGCGCCGTTCGCGACGTCCAGGCAGGTGCCGCCGACGCCGATCACCTCGCCGGCGGAGGGGTTGGCGGTGGCGCTGCCGCTGAGGGTCACGGTGTGCGCGGCGTTCAGCGGCAGCGACGCGGTGGTGACGGTCACGGTGCGCCGGTTGGCGTTCCACGACCAGTCGGTCTCCGGCACCTGCACGCCGTCGACCGAGACGGCGGTGGGCGCGGCGGAGTTCGACAGCCGCAGGGTGTACGCCCTGCTGGTCGGCGCGCCGGACCAACTGCCGCTCTGTGCGCCGATGGTGAGGGTGTGTGAGGAGTCGTTCCAGGACAGCGGCTCGGTCGCGGACTGGCCGGAGGTGTAGCCGGCGCCCTCGCCCGCGTCGGAGTACAGCGAGAACGAACCGTTGCCGCCGGCCGCGACGTTGACGGTGAGCGCGGTCAGCGGCTTGCTCGCGTTGTCGGTGTAGTCGCTGCGGGTGGTGAGGATGCCGCCGGACCTGATGAGCACCGGCATCTGGGTGAGCGGGTCGGTGATGGTCACGGTCGAGGGGCCGGTGTAGCTGGTCCCGGTGTAGTAGTCGGTCCAGGTGCCCGGCGGCACCCACACCGACGTGGAGCCGTTGCCGGAGGAGTCGTCGGGCGTGGTGATCGGCGCCACCAGCACGTCGTCGCCGTACAGGTACTCGTTCTTCGCGGTGTACGCCGCGTCCTGCGCCGGGTAGTCCAGGTACAGCGGCCGCACGATCGGCACACCGGTGGTGTTCGCCTGCCGGGCCAGGGTGTAGGTGTACGGCACCAGCGACTCGCGCAGCCGCAGCGCCTGTTCGGCGGCGGTCTGCGCGGTGCCGGTGTAGTTCCAGGGCAGCCGGTCGCCGTGGTCGGAGTGCATCCGGTCGATCGGCTGGAAGGCGCCGAACTGCATCCAGCGCACGTACAGGTCGTCGGCCAGGTGGTTGCCGTGGAAGCTGCCGATGTCGTGGCTGACGTTGGACAGGCCGGCCGCGGCCTCGTCGGCGGTGAAGCGCACCTCGAAGTTCAGCATGTCCCAGGTCGCCGGGGTGTCGCCGGTGAACTGCATCGTGGTGCGCCGCTCCGACCAGGGGCCGAGGGGGTAGTTGCTGTCGTCGCCGCCCTGTTCCGAGCCGCCGAGCCGGGCGAAGGAGAAGCCGCGCAGGCCCTTGGCGGTGGCGTCGTCGGCGTACGCCTGGTTGATCAGGTTGTCGGGCGCCACATGGCTGTCGGAGGCGGTCGAACCGCCGCAGCCGCCGCAGTAGTCCAGCCACCACTCGCGTACGCCCTGCTGCTCGAAGGACTGGTGCAGGTTGAGGTAGGCGGCGAGCTGGGCGGGGTTGGACCAGTCGAAGCGGTAGGTGTTGCCGCTGTCGACGGTCAGGCCGCCGGCCTGGCTGTTGGCGGTGGCGAACTTCGGGTCGTCGCCGTTGATGCTCGGGTGGATGTTCATCGCCACCGACAGGCCCTGCTGCTTGGTCCAGCCGAGGAAGGACTGCGGGTCGGCGAAGAGCGAGGAGTTCCAGTTCCAGCCGTTCCACTGGCTGGGCGACTTCCAGTCGGTGTCGACCACCAGCCAGTCGACGGGGGTGCGGGTGCTGCGGAAGGCGGGCAGCAGCGTGTTCTCGTAGTCGGCGGTGCTGTAGGCGTAGTAGCGCGAGTACCAGACGCCGTAGGCGGACTGCGGCAGCAGGTCGGCGGGGCCGGTGAGGGCGTTGAGGTCGCTCAGGCCCTGTTTGTAGTCCTGGCCGTAACCGAAGAAGTAGCCGTCCTGGTACGGCTGTCCGCCGTGCGAGGGCCGGTCGGTGACGGTGTGGTTCGTGCTGAGCAGCGCGGTGCGGGAGTCGTCCAGCAGGTACCAGCCGTGCCGGTCCAGGATGCCGGGGTGCTCGGGCACCGGCAGCGTCCTGGGGTTGTCCAGGGTGCGCGACCAGCCGCCGAGGGTGTCGGTGGGCCCGGCGCCGTAGCCGGTGGTGGCCAGGGCGGTCTGCGCGGCCGGGTAGGAGGTGGTGGAGGTCGGGGTGACGGCGATGCTGTCGATGTTCACCCTGCCGGTGTCGCCGGCGTTCTGCACCAGGTTCAGCGTGTCGGTGCCGGCGGTCAGCTGGACGGTGACCGAGGCGGTGGACCAGGTCTCCCAGGAGGAGGTGGCGGGAAGGCTCAGCTGCGGGCCGGCCGCGCCGTTGACCCTGGTGGACAGGGTGCCGGTGCCGCCGGCCGCGTTGGAGTAGCGGACCTGCAGCCGGTAGCTGCCGGTCGAGGGGACCTGCGAGACGTCCTGGGTGATGCCGCTGCCGGTGGCCTCGTCGCCGGCCACGAAGCCGGTGCCGGTGTAGCCGGTGTGGTCGTAGGCCACCGCGGCCCGCCCGCTGAACAGCGCGTCCTCGCCCTCGCAGGCGGTGCCGACCGCGCAGTACGACGGGAACGCCGGCTTGGCCTGCACGCCCGTGGAGGTCATCGTCACGGTGGTGTTGGAGGCGGTGAAGGGTCCGCTGCCCTCCTTCCAGCGCAGGGTCAGCGCGCTGGTCTTGATCTCGCGGTAGCCGTCGGAGGTCACGTCCGTGGTGTACGACGGCGGGCTGAAGGAGCGGTTGACCGCGTTGAAGGTGGCGGCGTCCTGGAACGCGCCGTCGCCGGCGTACTCCAGCCGGATCAGGGTCGGCGTGAGCACTTCGAAGCGGGCGCTGCCGTCGGTGACCGCCGCGCCGTTCGCGGCGTGCGCCGCGGGCGCGCCGGCCACGCCGGAGACGACGAGGCCGCCGAGCAGCGCGAGGCTGCCGCCGGCGGCGACCGCGGCGCGGCGCAGCAGCCGGCGGGCGGCGCGGCGGCCCGGGACGGGGGCGGTCGGGGCGGGCGTGCCTGGGGCGCCGGACGTGCCCGGCGTGCCGGCGGCGCGTCGGGGTGTGCCGCGCGGGGGGCGCACATGCATGGGGGGTTACCTCCGAGGCGTGATGCGACAACGTTGTCTGGGGCCGCGGGCGGTCTCCACGTCCTGGCCGGCTCTTCGGCCGCACCGACCCGGAGCTCGGACGCGGGGAGCGCGTGATCAGGTGAACGGGCCGAGAATCAGCGCGACCTGCTGCGGGCGGCCGTCGCCGGCCGGGGGCGACGGCGGTCCCGGTCCCCGGGGACCGGGACCGGGGCGTGGCGGGCGCGCGCGTGGGGGGAGTTGCGCATCGGGTGCGGTGTCCCTTCTTCGGTGGGGGGCCAAAGGGATGCCGGGTCCGGGCGGTGGGCCTCTCGAAACCCGCACATGAGAGCGCTCTCACTGGCAGATGGAGTGTCGACGTAAGACGCGTTCACGTCAAGTGAGTGGGGCGAACGGGCTCGTCCGGCTCATGGGACCCGAGGGTCCCACGGGGCGAGGGGGCTGCGCCAGCGGCCGGGGGCACACCGAGACTTCCGAGAGGCCGGCCGGTCCGGCCGGTTCGCGCAACCGGGGAGCGCACGGCCCACGACACCCGGCGCACACCACGGGGTCGGACCGGACAGACCACGCGAAGAGGACTGGGCTTTCCCTGGGCATTGTGCTTCACTCGAGCATGCCCACAAAAAGCCCAGCGACAGACCAAGTGGTCGCGGCGCTCGGGGGGTTGCTCCGGCGCGGTCTGCCGGTCACCGGAACCGCCGCCGGTTCCGTCCTCCTCGACCTTCGCGGGATCGTGGCACGAGCCGCAGACCCCACCGACGACGCCAGCCGGACCGCGGCCCTGGACGGCACCTTGCGCGGACTGCTGGCGCGCTACCCCGACAGCAGGTACGCCACAGCTGCCCGAGCGCTGTTCGGCCTGCCACCTGCCGAGCCGGGCCAGACTCTGACCGTGCGGAGGGACCTGGCCGCTGTGCAGGCCGGCCACGAGGTCCACCACTTCCGCAAACGGGTCGAACCGCGGCTGGTCGAGCGGATCGCATGGGAGCTGGTAGCGGACGCCGAGCGCTTCACCCGCTCGCCGCTGATCGCCCCCAGGCTGGCTCCGTCCGGAGGCCGGCAGCCCGTCCAGGCCGACCCGTTCGCCTGGGAGGTCGCCGAACGCGAGGAGCAGCTCAGCCGGTTGTGGTCGGCGATCTACGCCGCCCGCGCCGAACTCCTCGCCGTCGAGCGGCTGATCAGCCTGGACGCCGCACGGGCGGACGTGGTGCGCGCGGCGGTGACGGCAGCATGGCGCTGGTCGGCAGCGCGCGCCCAGGCGATCGACTGCGCCATCGCCTTCGACCCCGACCTCAACGCCTCGCCAGACGAGTGGGTCGCCCTGGCCGGATGGGTACCTCGTTTGACGGACACGCAGGTGTCCCTGTTGACGGAGGCCGCCAGCGGCGATGCGGACCGGGAACGGTTCGTCGCCTCACTGCACGCGGACACAACCGTGGGCACCGCCTGGGTCCAGGGCTTCCTGACACGGTCCGCCTCCGACTCACGCTCTCACACCACGCCGCCTCCCGGAGCGCAGACGAGCTCCCACGTAGAGAACGGACCACTGCCGTGACCACGAACCCGGCCCTGACCGCCGCCCTGCGCGCCGCCTCGACCGGCGATCCACGCCGCTACGTCATCACCGGAGGCCCCTCATCGGGCAAGGACGACCTCTTGGAGGCCGTGCACAGAGCCGAGATCCCGTGCATGGTCGAGGAGCCCGGCCGGGAGATCTACCGCAGGCACCGGGAGCGGCTCGGACGCCATCTGCGGAAGGAGGACCGGCGCGCCTACTCGCTGGAGGTGCTCGAAGCCTTCATCGCGGAGTACAGCGCGCATCGGCACGGGGTCCGCTTTTACAACAGAGGCATCCCGGACGGCTATGGATGGGAGGGCTTCTTCGGGCTTCGGCCGACTCCGCAGTTGGAGGAGGCGACCCGGCGCCACCGCTACGACGCGGTCTTCGTGCTCGACCCGCTCGACACGTTCGAGGACCCGGACGACATCGTATGGGCGAAGGACCGAGAGATCCGCCGCGTCCACGAGCTGATCGTGCAGGGCTACTACGACGCCGGTTACGAGCCGGTGTTCGTCGCTCCCGACTCCGCGTCGGCCCGGCTCGACTTCATCTGCGCCAACCTGCGCCTGCCCAAGCCCAGCCGAGGAGCGTGATCTCGTTGAGCCGTAACGGAAAGCGGTCGTTACTGACCTCCCCCAACAGCGTTCTGGCCAACGCACTGCTGCGATCGATCGACATCCTGCGTCCGCGTGTCCTGGCCACACGCCCGTCTCGACTCGAATTCGTCGTGGGCACCCAGATCAACGGCGCACCGCACCTGGGCACCAATCTGGTCCAGACCGCGGCTTTTCTGCTGGCGAAGGCCGCCCGCCGGGAGTTCTCCATCGACACCGTCGTACGGTTCAGTGCGCTCGACAACGCCCCGCACGATGTGGTGCTCGACCCCGAGACGCACACCGCCTACCAGCAGACGTATTTCCACGCCCTGGGCAAGGACCGGATCAGCGAGCTGATCGAGAGGTACTACCAGGCGTTCTTCGCGTCGCTGTCTCAGGCGACGGACATCGATTACTGGGTTGAGACCTACACCGACCAGCAGGCATCTCCGGGGTTCCGCGCCGAATTCCTGCGGACCCTGGAGCGGTTGGAGGACATCCGCTGGTGGATGGCTCCCTCGCACGGCGTGGTGCATGTCCGGATTCCATGTCCTGAGTGCGGCTGGGCTGAGAAACGCGCCGATCGGACGAGGCTTACGCGGCTCGACGAGGACGGTGCGACTTTCAACGCCGTATGCCTCGATCACGGCCCCTACCGCACCCACATAGACCCTGAGGACGATAAGCCGTACCTCGACCTGGCGACGCTCTACCGAAATCTGGTCAAGGAGCGTGCGCTCGGGCGCGACCCGGACACCCTGCACATCATGATGAAGGGTGGCGACTGGGTCTTCGGCTGTCAGTTGGTCGACGGGGCGCTCGCCGCGCTCGACACGCCGCCCGCGCGGGCGCCCGTCCGGGTCTTCACTCCCCAGGTCCTCGCTCCGACCGGAGCCAAGCTCTCCAAATCCCTGCTACGCGAGAGGGGATCAGGGGCCCTCCCAGCCGACGTCGAGCCATGGATGCTGGACACCGTGGCGTGGCCCGGAACAGTCGACCACTATGTGGACTCACTGGTCTGGATGGTGGGCGAGCTGCTCACCGATCCCAAGCACTTCTTCCGCTCATTCACCGTCAAGGAACTCGGCCGCATCATGGCAGCTCGTCCCACTGAACCCGTCATCCGCGCGCACGAAATGGGCATCTACAAGCGTTACTTCGACCTGATCGCCACCGGACGCAAGACGACCGAGATCCGGGTCAACGACTCCAGCCGCCGTAAGATCAGGCAGGGTTCGCTGATCCGGTTCCACTGCCAGGGTGACCATGTCCTCACACGGGTGACACGGGTCGCGCGTTACGAGAGCTTCGACGAGATGTTCGACCACGAGGAGGTCGCCTCGGTCAATCCGCTCGCCACCCGCGAGGAGCAACTCGCCAACATCCGCCAGATCTACCCGCCCGAGCGGGAAGCCCTGGGAGTCGTCGCCCTCGGCATCGAACTCGTGGGTCCGCCCCGCGTGCTCTGAGAAGCGGCCCGCACATGGCGCAGGCATGGCCTCGCCGCCGAACTGACCCCGTCGTCCACCCGTCGCACTCCGGGAGATCCCCCCATGACCCCTGTGACCCGCCGTACCTTCCTCGGCTCCGCCGTCGCGGCGGGGGCCGCGCTCGGGCTGGAGGCGCTGCCGGGGCGGCCGGCGCCGCGCATGCCGCCACCACCGGCACGATCGCGGACGTGCGGCACGTCGTGGTGCTGATGCAGGAGAACCGCAGCTTCGACCACTACTTCGGGATGCTGCGCGGCGTGCGCGGCTTCGCCGACCGCAGCGGCATCCTGCTGGCCGGCGGGCACAGCGTGTTCGACCAGCCCGACGGCTCGGGGCGGCAGTACCCGTGGCAGTTCAGCGCCACGAAGCCGGCCGGCGGCGCGGACCCCGAGCGGCTGGCGCAGTGCAACGGCGACCTCGCGCACGGCTGGAGCGATCAGCACGCCGCGTGGAACGGCGGCAGGATGGACGGCTGGGTCGCGGCCAAGGGCAATGTGCGCACCCTCGGCCACCTCACCCGCGACGACATCCCGTTCCACTACGCGCTCGCGGACAACTGGACCGTCTGCGACGCCTACTTCTGCTCGATCCTCAGCGCGACCGGGCCCAACCGCACCTATCTGTGGAGCGGCATGATCGACCCGGCGGGCTCCGCGGGCGGCCCGGCGAGCGACGGCGGCGACGAGTCGGGGCTGCGCTGGCAGACCTACGCCGAGGCGCTGGAGGCGGCCGGGGTCAGCTGGAAGGTCTACCAGAACGCCGCGGACAACTTCGGCGACAACGGCCTGGCGTACTTCACCCGGTTCAGCTCGGCGCCCGCGGGCAGCGCCCTGGCGGTCAAGGGCATGGGGTCGGTGCCGAGGACGACCGGCCGCACCCCGGACGACATCGCCGCGGCGATCCGCGCCGACGCGCTCGCGGGCACGCTGCCGCAGGTGTCGTGGGTGGTCTCCGACGAGGGCTCGTCCGAACACCCCTACGCCACGCCGCAGGACGGCGCGCACTTCGTGCACATGGTGATCGACGCGCTCGCCGCGTCGCCCGAGGTGTTCGACTCCACCGTGCTGTTCCTCAACTACGACGAGAACGACGGCTTCTTCGACCACGTGCCGCCGCCGGTGGCCCCGGCCGGCACCGCCGACGAGTTCTACGGCGGGACCAACATCGGCCTGGGCGTGCGGGTGCCGCTGATCGCCGTCTCGCCCTGGTCGCGCGGCGGTTGGGTCAGTTCCGAGGTCAGCGACCACACGTCGGTGCTGCGCTTCCTGGAACGCTGGACCGCGGCCCTCGGCACGCCCGCGACGTGCCCTTCCATCTCGGCGTGGCGGCGCAAGGTGTGCGGCGACCTGACCGGCATGTTCGACTTCGCCCACCCCGTCTACGGGCTGCCGCCGCTGCCCGACACCAGCGCGGTGATCGGCGAGGCGACCTGCGCGCCGCTGCCCAATCCCGCGCCGGTGGACAACAGGCTGCCGCAGCAGGAGTCCGGCACCCGCCCGGCCCGGGCGCTGCCCTACCAGCCGAACGCCAACCTCGCCCCGTTCACGTTCGGTTCGGGCGGTCAGATCCTGGCGTGGATCGACATGGCCAACCAGGGCGCGCCGGCCACCTCGGCCACGCACCTGGCCGCGTACGCCAACGCCCACCGCGGCGGCGGACCGTGGCAGTACACGCTGGACGCGGGCGGCACGGCGAGGGACTTCTTCAACTGCGGCACGGGGTACGGCGGCGGGCCGTACGACCTGTCGGTGATCGGGCCCAACCGCTTCCTGCGGCGTTTCACCGGCGACGCGACGAAGGCCGGCAAGGACTGGAGGGTCACCGCGTCCTACGCCGCCGCGCCGAACACCGGGAAGCTCGCGCTGTGGTTCGCGTTCGCCAACGCGGGCCCCGCCGCGGTCACCTTCACCGTCACGGCGGCCGCGTACCGCGCCGACGGCCCCTGGACGTACACCGTGCAGCCCGGCGGCAGCGTCTCCGACTACTTCAACGCGATGGCGTACAGCGGCGGTTGGTACGACTTCACGATCACCGCGAGCGGCGAGGCGGACTGGTCGCAGCGGTTCACCGGCCGGCTGGAGAACGGCGAGGCCGGCGTGAGCGGTTGATGCCCGCCGGGGCCCGCGTGTGCTGCGCGCCCGCGTGCCGGGCGCGGCACCGAGGGCGTGCCGCCTCACCCGTCGTCGGTGGGGCGGCGCGGCGGGGTGCGGAGCATCGCGGTGGCCTCGGCGGCGGCCCTGGCCGGCCCGCTGGGGCGGGGCAGACCGCGTTCGAGCCGGGGCAGGCCGACGCCGGCGAGCCGCAGGTCGGGCAGGCCCGCGCGGCGGGAGACGACGAGTTCGCCGTGCACGGTGTACTCGATGCCGGTCACGTCGGCCCAGGCGACGTCGTGGCGCCACCACACGGCGCTGAAGCGCAGGCCCTCGGGACGCGCGGTCAGCCGCCATCCCGCGAGTCTGCGGCAGACCTCCAGCAGGAACCACCAGCCCAGGCAGAGCGGGCCGAGCAGGCTCCACCGGTAGGGCTCGGACAGCGCCCGCGCGGTCACCGCCGCGCCGCACAGCACCATCAGCAGCGCGGCGCCACGGGCCAGCGGGCCCGCGTGCCAGCGGACGGGCCCGGGCGCCACGGGCCGCGCCGACAGCGCCGCGAGGGCCGCGACCACCTGGGCCTCGGCGGCGGCGCGGTGGGCGCGCAGCCGGGGGTGCGGGCGGTCGTCGCTCCCGAGGCCGCCGGTTCCGGGTTCGCCGGCCCCCGGGTCGTCGGTTCCTGGTCCGCCCAGTCCTGATCCGCCCAGTCCCGGTCCGCCCAGTCCTGGTCCGTCGCCGAACTCGCCGCTCCCGGGGCTCCCAAAACTCCCGGGGCTCCCAGGACTTCCAGAGCTCCCGCCGCCGAACAGCCTGTCCTCGCGCGGGAGTTCCGCCTCCGGACCGTCCTCCGGACCGTCGAGCGGATCACCGAGGGCGCGCTCACGCGGTCCGTCGGCCGGCGGCTCCTCACGCGGTCCGCGGCGCCCGCCCCGGCGCGTCCCGCCGCGCCTTCGTCCGACGCCGCGGCGTGGGGCGTCGGGCGGGAACGCCGCGCCGCCAGGAGGTCGCGGACCGGCGTAGGGCACGCCGAAGGCGACCGGCGGCACCGGCCACGAGCGGCCGCGCCGGACCGCGGTCGCGCTGATCTCCGCCACCCACTCCCCCGCCTCCGTCGCGGTCGCCACGATGACGTCGCCGCCCTCGCGCGGCACGCCGAACAGCAGCCCCTGCCGCAGCGTCAGCGGGCCGCCCATGCCGCGCGGCAGGTAGTGCAGGGCCGGCCGCAGGCCCTCGCGGTCGTCCGCGGGGAAGACCTCGGTGCGCACGTGCTCCCGGTGCGCCAGCACCCGCAGCACGGGGACCTCGCCGCGCAGCAGCGCGCGGGTGCGGCGCCGGGCGGTCGCCGACAGACCGAGGAACGTGACGCCGCACCCGGCCAGCAGCAGGCCGAACAGCTCACGGCCCGAGCGGTCGCCGTGCGGCTCGGCGGCCAGGCGAAGCCGTGGGCCGTCGATCAGCACGCGCTCGGCGGCGCCCTTGCGGTACCGGCCGAGGGTGCCGATGCTGCGCCGGGTGCCGTCCGGCAGCCGGAGCGTGGTCACCGAGGCGTTCTCGTCGTATCCGACGACGACCGCGGTCAGCGCGGTGGCGGTGCGCGCGGACCGGTCGTCGGCCCGCCCGTCCTCGACGATCCCGGCCAGCACGGAGACGGCCGCGCCGCACAGCAGCAGCCCGGTCGCGGCGCGCAGCAGGCCGCGGCGCCAGGGCAGGAAGCCGCGCGGGCGCGGCGCGACCGCGGTGAGCCCGCCCGCTGCGTCGAGGACCAGCAGCCGCTGGCGGCGGCGCGTCCGCAGCCGGGCCAGCACCGCGGCCCAGCCCCACAGCAGGGCGGCGACCACCAGCGCGTCGGTCACCCGCACCGCCGCGCCGCCCTCCCAGGCGCTGGGCTCCGCCAGCCAGGCCAGCAGCAGCGGCGCGGAGACCAGGGCGAGTTCGGGCAGCACGAACAGCCACACCAGATGCGGCAGGAACAGCATCGTGCCAGGCCGTGTCGGTCCACTGCTCGCGGCACGGTGCCGCGGCGGTGCACTCCGGCGGCGGCCCGTACGCGACCGCCACGGCCACCGCCACCACCAGCGCGATCGCCGGGCCGGCGGGCAGTGCCCACCGGGCGAGCCGTACGCGCGCCCACCGGCCCGCGTCCGCGGCCAGCCACGGTCGCGCCCGCACGTCCGCATACGGCACCCAACTCGTCGTCACCCACGCATTATCCGGCCGCGGGACCCGTACGTCCCGCACGGACGTGCGACGTGCCGGGCGGGGGTCGACGCGGGCGTCGACGCGGGCGTCGACACGGGTGCCGTGCCGGGGGCGGCGGCCGGGCCGGCCGCCGTCGGGGCGTGGCCGCGCGGGCGCGGGCGGCGACGTCCCGGCGGGGCGGCGGCGCGACGGACGAGGTCCGGCCGCGTGGCCGCCCCGCGGGGACGCGGGGTTCAGGCGGGGGTCCGCGGGGGTTCAGGCGCCGGGGCCGGTCGCGGCGTCGTCAGGGCCGAGGCCGGGATCGGGCCCGGCATCGGCCGGCGGCCGGGTCGCCGGACCGGGGTCGGCGACGGGACCGACGCTCGCGTCCGCGGCGGGGTCCGCGGCCGGGTCCGCACCGGGGTCCACGCCGGGCTGTAGAGGTGCGCCCCCGTCCGCGCCGGCCGGTCCGGACGGGACGCCGGAGGTGAGGCGCAGGGCGTCGGCGGCGCCGAGCGCCTCGGGGTCCGCGCGGCGCAGACGTCCCTGTTCCGCCGCCGCGCCCGAGACCTCGGGCGGGTCCGCGGCGGCGGACTCGCCCGGCGACGGGACCGCCCTCGCCTCACCGGCGACGAACTCGGCGATGGCGCGGGCGCTGTCCAGGAACTGCGCGGGGAAGACGATCGTGCTGTTCTTCTCCGCGGCGATCTCGGAGAGGATCTGCAGGTTGCGCAGTTGGAGCGCGATCGGGTGCTCGCCGATGACGTCCGCCGCCTCGGCCAGCCGTCCGGCGCTGCGCGCCTCGCCGTCCGCCGCGATGATCTTCGCGCGCTTCTCCCGTTCGGCCTCGGCCTGGCGCGCCATGGCCCGCTGCATGCTGGGCGGCAGCTCGATGTCCTTCAGCTCCACCAGGAACACCTGCACGCCCCACTGCTGCGTGATCCGGTCGAGGATCTCCCTGATCGCGAGGTTGAGGGTCTGGGTGTCGGTGAGAACCTGGTCCAGGAGCGAGCGCCCGACGATGTTGCGCACGGTGGTCTGGGCGATCTGCCGTACCGCGGCGGCGACGTCCTCGATCTCCACGATGGACTTCACCGCGTCGACCCGGCGGAAGTAGGCGACGGCGGCGACGCCGATCGAGACGTTGTCCTGTGTGATCACCTGCTGCCCGGGGACCGGCATGGTGACCGTGCGCAGGCTGACCTTCGTCATCCGGTCCGCGATCGGGATCATGAACCGGAAGCCGGGCTTGCGCACCCCGCGCAGGCGGCCCAGCCGGAACACGACCCCGCGCTCGTACTGCCGGACGACGGCGATTCCCATGCTCGCCATGGCGCGGCCTCCTCCCGCCCCGCCCCCCGCGTGTGCCTACTCCTCCAGCATCGCTCCGTGCCGGCCCGATGGCGACGGTGGAGCCCACCCCCGCCACGGCGATCCCCGGGGCGGTCTTCGGGCCGCGGCACGGGAGGCGCTGGCCCCCGCGCCCGCCACGACGCGCCCGCTCCCGCCCGCGAGACTTCTCAGGCGTGGGCGGCCGGGCCGGGCTCCCGGGGGGATCGGACGAAGAGCACCGCCTCCACGTCGCCGTGCGGCGCGCTGTAGAAGTGCGGCGCGTCCGCGGCCCAGTGCGCGTGCTCCCCCGGGCCCGCGGTCAGCGGCTGTGCGGGGTCGCCGACGACGGCGGTCCCGGCGAGCACCACGAGGTGTTCGCGCGTGCCGGGGATGTGCGCGGCGGACTCCTGCCGGGCGCCGGCCCTGATCCGTATCCGGAAGACGTCGGTGACCGCGCCGCCGTGTTCGTGCCGTTCGGTGAGGACCGCGGTGACCGCGGCGCCGGAGATGCCGGCGTGCCCGCCCGCGCCCGCCGCGCCGCCGGGGCCGCCGGGGCCGCCGCCGTCCCCGGCCGCGCCCGCCGCCGCGCGCGGGTCGGTGAGCGCCGCGCTGAGCGAGACGCCGAGCGCGGTGGTCAGCGCGTAGAGCGTCTCCAGCGTGGGATTGCGGCGGCCGGCCTCCAACTCGGACAGCGTGGCCTTGCCGGTGCCCGAGCGGCGGGCCAGCGCGGAGAGCGACAGGCCCCGGTCCTCGCGCAGCTCCCGCAGCCGCCTGCCGACTCGCTCGTTCAGCTCCATCGCCCGCTCCGGCCCTCCTTTGCCGCGTCCTCGGCGCCGCCGGTCGATTGACGTGCCGCCGGGGACGACTCTAGTGTTCCACATACGGAACGTTCCGTTTGCGGAACGCACCCGGCCGCGCGACCGCGGGCGCGCGGTGCCGCCGCCGCGCACTCGGCGCACCGCACGCCGGCCGCACGGTCGGGCGCCGCGCATCCCCACGCCCGCACACCGGCACGCCCGCACACCGGTACGCCCGCACACCCGCACACCCGCACGCCCGGACACCCGCACACCCGCGTCGACACACCCGCACATCCGCCCCGGGGGATCTCCATGGCTCCGCACTCCGCCCGCACCGCCCCGCGCTCCGCACGTGCGATACGCGCCGTACGCGCCGTCGCACCGCCCTCCGCCGTCACCGCCGGACTGGTCACCGTCCTGGTGGGGGTGACCAGTTCGGCGGCCGTGGTCTTCACCGCGGCGCGGGCCGCCGGCGCGGACTCCGCAGAGGTGGCCTCCTGGATGCTGGCGCTCGGCGTGGGCCTGGGCGCGACGTCCATCGGGCTGTCGCTGCGCCACCGCGTCCCCGTGGTCACCGCGTGGTCGACGCCGGGCGCGGCGCTGCTGGCGACCGGGCTGGTGGGCGTGCCGATGGCCGACGCGGTCGGCGCGTTCCTGCTGTCGGCCGTGCTGATCCTGCTCAGCGGGGTGACCGGCTGGTTCGCCCGGGTGATGGACGCGGTGCCGGTGCCGCTGACGGCGGCGCTGCTCGCGGGTGTGCTGCTGCAGTTCGGCACCGGCTTGTTCAGCTCGATGCACGGCGGCTTCCGGATCGCCTTCCCGATGTTCGCGGCCTACCTGGCCGCCCGCCGCTTCCTGCCGCGCTACGCGGTGCTGTTGGCGCTCGCCGCGGGCGTCGCGGCCACCACCGCGACCGGCGGCTGGCACGCCGGCGGGGTGCGGCTGTCCCCCGCCGCGCCGGTGTTCACCGCGCCGCACCTGGGCTGGCACACCCTGCTGGGCGTGGGCGTGCCGCTGTACGTGGTGACCATGGCGGGGCAGAACCTGCCGGGCGTGGCGGTGCTGCGCGGCGCCGGTTACGACGTGCCGATCTCGCCGCTGCTCGGCTGGACCGGCGCGGTGAACGCGGTGCTCGCGCCGTTCGGCGCCTTCGGCCTCAACCTGGCGGCGATCACCGCCGCGATCTGCTGCGGCGAGCAGGCCCACCCGGACCGCGCCCGGCGCTTTCTGGCCGCGGTCTGGGCGGGCGTGTTCTACCTGTGCGTGGCGCTGCTCGCCGGGACGATCGGCGCGCTGCTGACCGCCATGCCGCCGGCGCTGGTGCTGGGCATCGCCGGGATCGGGCTGCTGGGCACCATCGGCGGCTCGCTGCACAGCGCGCTGGCCGACGAGGGGATGCGCGAGGCCGCGGTGGTGACCTTCGCGGCGACCGCGTCCGGCGTGACGCTGCTCGGCATCGGCTCCGCCTTCTGGGGCCTGCTCGCCGGGGCCCTCACCGCCGCGGTCACCCGCGGCGGCCTGCGGCCGCGGCCCGACCGCGCGGCCGTGGAGGCGGCGGAGCGCGACGCGGCGCCGGCGCAGGACGGCCGCGCGGCGGCGGACGCGGCGACGGCGCCGGCCCCGTAGAACCCCCGCGGCAGCCGGTCAAAAGGTCTGGATCAGGGCGGGGGCGCCGGCGAGCGGCGCGGTGCTCTTCCTGACCACCAGGCTGGTGGCCAGTTCCATCCGGGTCGCGGCGCTCTCCGGACCGCCGGGCCGCAGCAGCATCCGCGCGCCGGCCTCGGCCATCTTGCGCAGCGGCTGGCGGACCGTGGTCAGCGCGGGGCGGGACCAGCGGGCCACCGCGACGTCGTCGTAGCCGACCACCGACAGGTCCTCCGGCGTGCGCAGTCCGCACGCCGCGGCGGCCTCCAGCACGCCGATCGCCTGCAGGTCGCTGCCCGCGAAGACGGCGGTGGGCCGGTCGGGCCGGCCCAGCATGTCCAGCGCGTGGGCGTAGCCGCCCTCGACATGGAAATCCCCGTACGCGATCAGCTCCGGGTCGATCTCCAGGCCCGCGGTGGTCATCGCCGAGCGGTAGCCGTCCAGCCGGGCCAGCGAGCACATCATGTCCTCGGGCCCGGTGATGATGCCGATCCGCCGGTGCCCGTACTCGATCAGGTGGCGCGTCGCGGCCAGCCCGCCGGACCAGTTGGCCGAACCGACCGAGGGCACGTCGGGCTCGGGGTCGCCGGCCGGGTCGATGATGACGAAGGGGATCGACCGGGACCTGAGCTGCTGCTTGAACCCCTGCGGCAGCGAGGAGAAAACCAGGATGACGCCCACCGGGCGGCGCCGCAGCACGCCCTCGATCCACTCCGGACCGGGCGAGTGCCGGGTGCCGCTCTCGGTCAGCACCACGCTGGCGCCGTTGTCCTTGGCGACCGCCTCGACGCCCAGGATCAGCTCCATCGCCCAGATCGCGTCGAGTTCGTGGAAGACGATCTCGATCAGCGGCGCCTCGGGCGCGGCCCGGGTGCTCCTGCGGTAGCCGTGCTGCTCCAGCAGGCGCTCGATCTTCAGTCGCGTCGGCGCGGAGACGTCCTGCCGTCCGTTGAGCACCTTCGAAACTGTCGAGATCGACACCCCGGCAGTTTCGGCGACCTGGGCCAGGGTCACCCGGCCCGTCTCCCCTGCAACATCCATGCACCGCAGCGTACGGCACTTCCCGCGACACCCCACGGTAACGCTTTGATAACCAGGAACCCGAGGGTTGACCCCCTCCAGGCCGCACCTTAGCGTCGCAGCGCGCAGCAAATTTCGGCGAAGGTGCCGAAACTTTTCGAAAGGCTGGACGATGAAGAAGCGCGCTTGGCTCCCACGCGCCGCCGCAGGCGGCACCGCTCTCGTGCTCGGCCTAACCCTCGCCGCCTGCGGTGGCGGCGGCAGCGGTTCGGGTGGCGGCTCCGGTTCGTTCCACGTGCTCGTCTACGGCGACGCGAACAACAAGGTCGAGAAGCAGCTCGTCGACACGTTCAACAAGACCTCGAAGGTCAAGGCCGTCCTGGACACCATCCCGGGCGCGGACTACCAGCAGAAGCTGCAGACGATCATCAACACCAAGCAGGCCCCCGACGTCTTCTTCGACTGGGGCGCCGGCAGCATCCAGCCCTTCGTCAAGGCCGGCCTCCTCCAGCCCCTCGACGGCATGATCGCCAAGGACCCGGGACTCAAGAGCAACTTCCTGCCCTCGGTGTTCAACACCGCGGTGGTGGACGGGAAGTCCTACGGCATCCCGATGCGCGGAACCCAGCCGGTGCTGCTGTTCAACAACCAGAAGGTGCTCGCCGACGCCGGACTGAGCGCGCCGAAGACCTGGGACGACCTGCTCAACGCGGTCAGCGTGCTGAAGTCCAAGGGCAAGACGCCGATCGCGCTCGGCGGCGGCGACCAGTGGCCGACGCTGATGTGGTTCGAGTACCTCTACGACCGGGTCGCCGGCCCCGGCCTGTTCGAGAAGGCGATGGGCGGCGACAAGAGCGCCTGGGACAGCGCGGACAGCCGCAAGGCGCTGAGCATGCTCAAGCAGCTCGTCGACGCCGGCGCGTTCGGCAAGAACTTCGACTCCGTGAAGTACACCGACGGCGGCTCGGTGGCCCTGGTCGCGACCGGCAAGGCCGGCTTCGAGCTGATGGGCTCCTGGTACTACTCGCAACAGCAGACCGACCACCCGGACTTCGCCAAGAGCGGCCTGGGCTACAGCTCCTTCCCGACCGTGCCCGGCGGCAAGGGCGACCCGAACGACATCGCCGGCAACACCAACAACTACTACTCGGTGATGAAGAAGGCGAAGAACCAGGACGCGATAGCGCAGTTCCTGAAGCTGATGTACAGCGACGAGTTCGTGAAGGCCCAGCTGTCCATCGGGAACCTGCCGACCACCACCAACACCCCGCAGTTCCTGAACACCTCGGCCAACCCCGCGTACTCGCAGTACCAGTACGACCTGGTCAAGAAGGCCCCGTCGTTCCAGCTGTCGTGGGACCAGGCGTACCCGCCGTCGGCGATGACGCCGATGCACCAGGCCGTCCAGGAGTTCTTCGACGGCAAGCTCGACGCCGACGGCTTCATCAAGGCCATGCAGGCCCTGCCGACGTCCTGACCGGAAGCGCAGACATGACCACCACCACCTCACCGGTGGCCAGGCGCCGGACCGGCCGGACCGCCGGCCGGTCCACCGGCCGGTCCGGCGCCGCGGTGATCCGCCCGGGCTTCGCCTGGGCGGTCCCCGCCACCTTGTTCTTCGTCCTGTTCGCCGTGCTCCCGCTGGTGCTGGTCGCGGTGCTCTCCTTCACCTCCTGGAACGGCCTCGGGTCGCCGCAGTGGACCGGCGTGGACAACTGGAAGGCGCTGATCCACGACCACACGATGATCCAGAGCCTGTGGCTCAGCGTGCTGATCACCGTCCTCGGCGTGGTGGTGCAGACACCGCTGAGCCTGCTGCTGGGCGTGTGGGCGGCCGGCCGGCAGCGCAATCGCGCGGTGCTCTCGGCGGTCTACTTCATCCCGCTGCTGCTGTCCGCGACCGCGATCTCGGTGCTGTGGCGGGCGCTGCTCGACCCGAACTTCGGCGTGCCCGCCCAGGCCAAGTGGCTGTTCGGCGACGGCAATCTGCTGGGCATGCAGTCCGGTGCGATCGGGGTGCTGGTGTTCGTCGGCGCCTGGCAGTACACGCCGTTCCACACCCTCATCTACCAGGGCGCGGCGCGGGCCATCCCGCAGGTGCTCTACCAGGCGGCGGCGATCGACGGGGCGAGCACCCTGCGGCAGTTCTGGCACATCACGCTGCCGCAGCTGCGGAACACGATGATCACCTCGATGATCCTGATGGTCGTCGGCGGCCTCACCACGTTCGACACCGTGCTGATCCTCACCCAGGGCGGTCCGGGCACCGACACCACCATCAGCGCCTACTACATGTACCAGAAGGCGTTCAAGGGCTTCGACTTCGGCGGCGGCTCGGCCATCGCCCTGGTCCTGGTGGTCATCGCCACGGTCGTCTCGCTGGTCGTCGTGCGCTTCTCCGGCTACGACAAGATGCGCAGCTCCGCGGAGGGCCTGTGATGAAGCAACGCCCCAACTACCTCGCCGGCTTCGCCTCGCTCGTCTGGTTGTTCCTGATCGGGCTGCCGCTGTACGTGATGCTGGCCGCGACGCTGCGCACCCGCAGCGACTATGCGGACAACGGCCCGCTGTCCTTCCCCCGGCACTGGACGCTGCACAACTACACGCAGGACTTCTCCAACGGCTTCGGGAAGTTCTTCCTCAACACCGTCTGGGTCACCCTCGCGGTGGTGGCGATCGTGCTGCTGCTGGTGCCGCCGCTGGCGTACGCGATCGTGCGCAGCCGCGGCCGGCTGACCACCGGCGTCTTCCGGCTGTTCCTGCTGGGCCTGGCGATCCCCGCGCAGGCGGTGATCGTGCCGATGTTCTACGTGATCAGCAAGGCCGGGCTCTACGACAACCTGATCGGCGTGATCCTGCCGACCGCGGCGTTCTCGCTGCCGGTGTGCGCGCTGATCCTCACCGGCGTGATGCGGGACATCACCCCGGACCTGTACGAGGCGATGGCCATGGACGGCGCGCCGCCGTGGCGGGTGTTCTTCCAGCTGGTGCTGCCGCTGTCGAAGGGCGGGCTGTCCACCATCGTGGTCTTCTCCGCGCTCCAGGCGTGGAACGGCTTCCTGTTCCCGCTGGTGCTGACCCAGTCGGACTCCTCGAAGGTCATCACCCTCGGCCTCTACAACTTCCAGACCGAGCACGGCATCGACATCCCCGGCGTGCTGGCCGCGGTCGTGCTGTCGATGCTGCCCATCTTCATCGTCTACCTGTTCGCCCGCCGTGCCCTGGTCCAGGGGCTGATGGGCGTCGGAGGAAAGTGACCGGCACCGTGGTCGAAGAGACAGATTCCGCTGCTCCCGCCTGGCGGGACCCCTCGCTCGCGCCCGAGACCCGGGCGGACGCGCTGATCGCCGCGATGACCCTCCAGGAGAAGGTCGCGCAACTGTTCGGCGTGTGGGTGGGCGCGTCCGACGAGGGCGGCGAGGTCGCGCCCTTCCAGCACGAGATGGAGGAACCGGTGGACCTCGGGTCGCTGCTGCCGCAGGGACTCGGACAGCTCACCCGGCCGTTCGGCACCGCGCCCGTCGACCCCGCGCTGGGCGCGCTGTCGCTGCTACGCACCCAACGGGCGATCATCGCGGCGAACCGTTTCGGGATACCCGCGCTGGCCCACGAGGAGTGCCTGGCCGGCTTCGCCGCCTGGGGCGCCACCGCCTATCCGGTGCCGCTGGCCTGGGGCGCGACGTTCGACCCGGAGCTGATCGCCGAGATGGCCGGCCGGATCGGCCGCGACATGCGCGCGGTCGGCGTCCACCAGGGCCTGGCCCCGGTGCTCGACGTGGTGCGCGACGCCCGCTGGGGCCGGGTCGAGGAGACCGTCGGCGAGGACCCGTACCTGGTGGGCACGGTCGCCACCGCCTATGTGAAGGGCCTGGAGTCGGCCGGGATCGTCGCCACGCTCAAGCACTTCGCCGGCTACTCCGCCTCCCGGGCCGGGCGCAATCTGGCGCCGGTCGGGATGGGGCCGCGGGAGTTCGCCGACGTGATCCTGCCGCCGTTCGAGATGGCGGTGCGCGAGAGCGGCGTGCGGTCGGTGATGAGCGCCTACACCGACATCGACGGTCTGCCCTCGGCCGCCGACGCCGGACTGCTGACCGGGCTGCTCCGGGACACCTGGGGCTTTTCCGGCACGGTCGTCGCCGACTACTTCGGCATCGCGTTCCTCAAGACGCTGCACGGCGTGGCGGGCACCCTCGGCGAGGCCGCGGGCGCGGCGCTCGCCGCGGGCGTGGACGTCGAGCTGCCGACGGTGAAGGCGTTCGCCGAGCCGCTGCTCAAAGCGATCGCCGACGGGACGGTGGACGAGGCGACCGTCGACCGGGCGCTGCGCAGGGTGCTCGCGCAGAAGGCCCAACTCGGTCTGCTCGACCCGGACTTCGACCCGGTGCCGGCGGCGCTGGCCGGCGCCGACCTGGAGGACGCGGGCGCGCTGCGCGGCTCGGTGGACCTGGACACCGCGGACAACCGCGCGGTCGCCCGCAAGGTCGCGGAGCAGAGCGTGGTGCTGCTGCGCAACGACGGCATCCTGCCGCTGTCCCGCCCGGCGCGGATCGCGCTGATCGGTCCCAACGCCGATGTGCCGACCGCGGTGCTGGGCTGCTACTCCTTCCCCGTGCACGTCGGCTCGCAGCACCCGGAACTGCCGCTGGGCATCGAACTGCCCACCCTGCGCGAGGCGTTGGCGGCGGAGTTCCCGGACAGCGAGATCACCTGGGCGGTCGGCGCGAGCGTGGACGGGCCGGACACCGGCGGGATCGCCGAGGCGGTGCGGCTGGCCGCCGGGGCGGACGTGGTGGTGCTGGCGCTGGGCGACCGGGCCGGGCTCTTCGGGCGCGGCACCAGCGGTGAGGGCTGCGACGTCGAGTCCCTCGAACTGCCGGGCGTGCAGCGGCGGTTGCTGGACGAGCTGCTGGACACCGGCACCCCGTTGGTGCTGACGCTGCTGGCCGGGCGGCCGTACGCGCTCGGCCGGGCGGTGGACGAGGCCGCGGCGGTGGTGCAGACGTTCTTCGCCGGCGAGGAGGGCACCGGCGCGGTCGCGGGCGTGCTCAGCGGACGGGTCAACCCCTCCGGGCGGCTGCCGGTCAGCGTGCCGCGCCGGCCCGGCGTGCAGCCGTCGACGTACCTGGCCGCGCGGCTGGGCCAGAGCAGCGAGGTCTCCAGCATCGACCCCACCCCCGCGTACGCCTTCGGGCACGGGCTGTCGTACACCTCGTTCCACTGGACGGAGCTGGAGGTGGAGAGTCTGCGGTGCGACACCGCGGGCGAGGTCCGGCTGGCGTTCACCGTGCGCAACACCGGCGACCGCGAGGGCGCCGAGGTGGTGCAGGTGTACGCGCACGACCCGGTGGCCTCGGTGGTGCAGCCGGTGCAGCGGCTGATCGGCTACCGGCGGCTGGAACTGGCGCCCGGCGCCGCGGCCCGGGTGCGCCTGAGCGTGCCCGCGGACCTGGTGAGCTTCACCGGGCGCGACGGGCGGCGGATCGTCGAGCCGGGAGAGCTGGAACTGCGGCTCGGCGCGTCGTCCGCGGACCAGCGGCTGACGGTCGCGTGCACCCTCACCGGCGAGGTGCGGCAGCTCGACCACACCCGCCGGCTGCACGCGCGGTGGGAGGTCGAGGAGCCGGCCGCGCGCTGAACTCCCGGCGCGGCGGCGGGCGTCAGGGCCCGCGCGTCGAGTCCCGGGGCGCCGGGCTCGGCGTCGAGGCCCGGCGCAGGTCGGCGCCGCGCGGTGCGGGTCGTGCCCGTCACCGCGCGGCGCCGCGGCGCGTCAGCGCGCGGACGGACCGCCGCCGGGGCCTCCGGCCGGCGTTGCGCCGGGCTCCGCGCCGATCCCCGTACCGGCCCCGGTGCCGGCCCGGTGCCGGCCGGCTCGACGCGGCCGGTGACCTCGCCGAAGCCGATGCGGGTGCCGTGCGGCCCGGGCGCGCTCGCCGTGATGGTCACCTCGTCGCCGTCCTCCAGGAAGCTCCTGACCGACCCGTCCGGGAGGGTCAGCGGGCGCTCGCCGTTCCAGGACAGTTCGATCAGCGAGCCCTCGGTGCCGGGCCGGGGGCCGCTGACGGTGCCGGAGGCGTACAGGTCGCCGGGGCGCAGGCTCGCGCCGTTGACGGTCATGTGGGCGAGCTGCTGGGCGGCCGTCCAGTACAGGCCGGAGAACGGCGGCCGGGAGACCACCGCGCCGTTCAGCCGCACCTCCAGGGTGAGGTCGAGCGCCCACGGCTCGGCCGTCCCGCGGTCGTCGAGGTAGGGCAGCGGCGCGACGTCGCGGTCCGGCGGGGCGGTGCGCGCGTGGTCGAGCGCGTCGAGCGGCACCACCCAGGGCGAGAGCGACGTGGCGAAGGACTTGCCGAGGAACGGTCCCAGCGGGACGTACTCCCACGCCTGGAGGTCGCGCGCCGACCAGTCGTTGACCAGGCACACCCCGAACACGTGGTCGGCGAACGCGTCCAGCGGCACCGGCGCGCCCAGCGCGGAGCCGGCGCCGACGACGAAGCCGACCTCGGCCTCGATGTCCAGCCGGCGGCTCGGTCCGAAGTCCGGGACCTGCTGGTCGGGCCGCTTGCGCTGGCCCCGCGGGCGCACGACGGGCGTGCCGGAGACCACCACGGTGCCCGAACGGCCGTGGTAACCGATCGGCAGGTGCTTCCAGTTGGGCGTCAGCGGCTCCTCGGCGTCCGGCCGGAACAGCCGGCCGAGGTTGGCCGCGTGGTGCTGGGAGGAGTAGAAGTCGACGTAGTCCCCCACCTCGAACGGCAGGTGCAGGACGACGTCCTCGCGCGGCAGCAGGAAGGGCTCGACCGCGGGGCGGTGCGCGCTGTCGGTGAGCCAGGCGATCAGCGCGGCCCGCACCCGCGTCCACAGCGGACGTCCGCCGGCCAGCAGGGGGTTGAGCACCGGCGCGGCCAGCGGCACGGCGACCTCCCGCGCCGCGTGCGTCTCGCGCGCGGCGGCGCCCGCGTCCAGCACGTAGTCCCCGACGGCGACGCCGATCCGGCGCCGGGACGGTTCCTGGGGCGTGGTGAACACCCCGTACGGCAGGTTGTGCACGCCGAAGAGCGTGTCGTCGGGCAGGTCGAGCCAGCAGTCGGTCATGTGCCGTCCAGGGTCGCGGGCGGATGAGGGGATGATCGGAGCGGGTCGGCGCGGTGCGCGGCGGTACGGGGACTGGGACACGGCAGCGGCGGCGGGGACAGGACGGAGCCGTGCGCGGGGCGGGGCGGGTCGGCGGCGGACGACAGGAGGCTACGGCAGCGGCAGCGAGGGCGCGGGCGGCGCTCCGGCCGGGGCGGCGAGCAGCCCGAGCGCGGCGAGGTCGGCGAGCGGCTCGGCGATGCTGCACGTGCCGTAGGCGGTGAACAGCCCGCGGTCGGGCAGACCCGCGGCGGCCTCGGCGAGCACGGCGCCCGACGTGGCCTCCAGCAGGTGCTCGGCGCGGGCCGGGTCGCCCTGGGCGGCGGCGTGGGCGGCGGTCAGCACGTTGAGGAAGCCGTGGTGGGTGAAGCCGGTCGCCGGGTCGGTGTGCCGGACCGCCTGGTGCAGCCCCGCGGTGCATTTGAAGGCCAGGCCGCGGCGCGCGCACCCGGTGAGGAAGCGGGCCAGCTCGGCGGGCGGGGGAAGTCGGCGGCGGTGAGGCCGCCGGTGCGGTACTTCGCCCGGTACGGCGTCGCGGCCACCGCGTCCAGCGCCGCCTCCAGGCCGGGCCCGCGGCGCACCTCCAGCACTCCCCCGGCGCCCGGCGGGAGCAGCCGGTCCAGGGCGGCGGCCCCGCGCGCGGCGGCCTCGGCCGGTGTGCCGTCGCCGTCCGGGCCGAGTTCGACGCCGACCGGGCGCAGCGCCGGCCAGGCCGCGAGGTCGGCGAGGGCGCCGGCCAGCGCGGCGGGCCCGGCCCGCACCACGAGCACCACGTCGAGCGGGGTGTCGCCGGCGGCGGCTCCGGTCTCGGCGATCGTGTCGGGGCCGAGCAGGAACGGCCCGACCAGGTCCGCGTACCAGGCCGCGCGGTGCACCCGGTGGGCCTGCACGGCGGCGACGACGGGCGCGCTGCCCGGCGGGAAGAGGGCGGCGTCGTCGCACAGCCCGGCGAGGTACGGCGGCACGGCGGGGTTCTGTGCGGCGCGGGACGCGGTCACGTGGCTACTCCCTGGTGGTGCCGGCGGACGGGACGCGCGGGCCGCGGGGGCGGCCCAGGCCGGACCGGCGGGCGCCGGTCCGGCCCGTCCTGGGCGCCGGTACCGGCCCTTCGCCGGGCCCGTACGAGCCCAGTACAGGCCCAGGAACGCACGCGTGACAACTTCCCGCCGGTCGGCTGGACAATCTGCATAGCAGATGACCGCGTGCGCCGTCGTTCGTGGGCCGATTGCGCGTGTCGGGCTGCCGGTCTGCGTCCTCATCTCCCCCCGCCGCACGGTGTGACCGGCGGCCGAGCGGGAAGAGGACAAGGGAGAGGAGTGCGGCGATGCGGACCACCGTGAGGTTCTGGCGCTGGCGCCGCAACACGCTCCGCCGGCGCAGCGATCGCGCCGAGGCGTGGGTGGTGCTGGTGGCGGCCGTTCTGCTGTGTCTGGGCGCGCCGGCGGCGGGCGCCGTGGGGGGTCTGCTGATGGCCGGCGACGCGCCGCGGGCCGCCGCCGGCTGGCACCAGGTGGACGCGGTGCTGCTGCACCGCTCCCCCGCCGCGCCGATGACCGGCTGGGGGGCGCTCGGCTCCGACAGCGTACGGGTGGCGGCGGAGGTCCGGTGGACGCCGCCCGGTGGCAGCCCGCGGACCGGTGAGGCGCTGGTCCCGCCGTCCACGCCGGCCGGGCAGCAAGTCCGGATCTGGCTGGACCCGAAGGGCGTGCCGCAGGCCGACCCCACCGATCCGACGCAGGCGCAGGCACGGGCGGTCGTCTTCGGCGTGGTCACGGGCACGGCGACCGCGTTGCTGGTGCTCGGCGGCCGGACGGCGGCGGTGGCGGTGCTGAACCGCCGGCGCTTCGCCGCGCTGGACCGCGAGTGGGCGCAGGTCGGCCCGACGTGGGGCCACCATCCGGCGTGAGACCTGCGGCATGACGGGGCAGACCTGCGGCATGACGGGGCCGGCCTGCGGCGCCCGCGGGTGCGGGGCGCCGCCGGCCGGCCGGGGTGTCACGGTGTGCTCACGCGCAGGTGATCTGCGGGTTCGCCCAGTCCGCGTGGTCGCTGTCGTTGCCGTCGCCGCCGTCGGTGACGACGAGCTGGACGTTCTGCACGCCGGCCAGGGCCGCCTGGAGCTGCTTCGGACCCGAGGCGTCGGTCAGGACGCCGCTGTCGGCGACGGTCGTGCCGTCGGCGACGACCAGGAACTCGACGGTGCCCCTGCCGTCCTTCTCGTCGTCCACGCCGACCGTGGTGGTCAGCGCGGAGCACTTGCCGCCGAGGTAGTAGGTGATGGTGCTGGGCGCGTTGGTGCCCAGGCCCTTGGCGAAGACCGTGCCGCCGATGGTGATGGGGTGGCCGTCGCCGGCCGCGGTCTCGCCGTTGGACTGGTCCCGCTCCACCGGTCCCCATCCGTTGGTCGCGGACGTCCAGTCGAGGTCGCTGAGCTGGCTGGTGCCGGACGGCGGCGGGACGAGGACGGTGACGCCGCCGGCGAGCGGCACGGTGACCACGCCGCCGACCGGGCCGCGGTAGCCGACCGTCCCGGACAGCGCGTACGTGCCGGGCCGGGTGCCCGCGGGCACCGTCACCTTCCACGGCGTGGTCAGCGTCTTCCCGCGGGGCAGCACGATCGCGGTGGTGCCGCCGCGCGGGGTGACGGTCCAGCCGGCCGGGGCGTCGAGGTGCACGGCGACCCGGGTGGCGGGCAGCGAGCCGAGGTCGGTGACGTAGGTGTCGACGTCGGCGCTGGTGCCGGGCTCGATGTGGTCGGGTCCGCCGGTCACGCCCGTGTCCACGAGCGGCGGGTCGAGCAGCGCCTTGGCGCCGGCCGCTGGCGCGGCGCTCACCCGCAGCACCACGGTGCCGTGCGCGGGCACGGTCGCGGCCAGGGAGCCCGCGCTCTGCCGGTCGGCGTGCTGCCACAGGTCGCGTACGGCGTAGCTGCCGCGCTTGGGCAGTCCCGCGGCGGTGGCGGTGGTGGCGATCCGCTGGGCCCGGTCGGTGGAGTTGAACAGGGCGACGGCGCGGTCGCCGCCGGCCAGCGGCTTGGTGAGGACGTAGCGGCCGTCGTCGGAGGAGAGCACGGTCGCCTGCTTGCCCAGCGGGTCCTGGTCGAGCGCGATGACGTCCTTGTTGCCGAGGATGGCGAGCGTGGCGGGGGTGGCCTTGCGCAGGTCGGTGCCGATGAGCAGCGGCGAGTCCATCATCGACCACAGCGAGAAGTGGGTGCGGTACTCGGTGTCGGTCATCCCGCCGTTGCCGACCTCCAGCATGTCCGGGTCGTTCCAGTGGCCCGGCCCGGCGGCGTCGGCCAGCGGCATGTTGGCCTTGGCGATGTCCAGCATGCTGGACCAGCTGTCGTTGATGTCGCCGGTGGTGCGCCAGGAGTTGCCGATGGGGCCGGCCCACTCCCACGGGTTCTGCACCCCCCACTCGCACAGACTGAACAGGATCGGCCGGCCCGTCGCCGCCAACGCGTCACGCATCGCGGTGTACCGGTTCACATAGTCCTGACGCGACCCGTCCGACTGGTTGTTGCAGTTGTCGTACTTCAGATAGTCCACCCCCCAGTCCGCGAACGACCGCGCGTCGGTGGACTCGTGCCCCAGACTCCCCGGATACCCCGCACACGTCGCCGTGCCCGCGTCCTCGTAGATCCCCAGCTTCAAGCCCTTGGAATGGACATAGTCCGCCGTCCCCTTGATCCCGTCCGGGAACTTCACCGGATCGGGCACCAGACGGCCCTCCGCATCCCGGCTGTGCGTCATCCAGCAGTCGTCGATGTTGACGTACGTGTACCCCGCCGCCTTCAACCCCGACGACACGAAGTAGTCCGCCGTCTGCTCGATCAACTGCTCATCGACATTGCAGCCGAACGCGTTCCAGTCGTTGAACCCCATCGGGGGCGTGAGGGCGAGCCCGTTGTCCAGGGCGGCGGCGGGCGGCGCGGTGGTGACCACTGCGGTGGTCACCGCGGCGGCGCCGAGGACGCCGGCCCAGAGGGTGGTGGCGGTCGCGCAGGCGAGCAGCCTGCGGGCGAGTCTTGGCATGAAGGTTCCTCTGCTCGCGGTGAAACGTGGGCGGTACGAGTCCTGACACGCCGCAACCCGCTGAGATGTGTGCGGAACAGCGGGGTTGCGGCCCTTCAACCCAACGGAACAAAACAGAGTCGCTCATTTCCGTTCAGGGCGACACGGTAGGTTCGTTGTCGTGGAGTTGACAAGGCCCGTGCACGCAAAGGCGATCGCCTCGTGCGTACGCCGGGCGGAACCACCGCCTCTGTGGCCGCGTCGTCGGCTGTGGCAAGCTGTGGCACCGGCGGACGGACCACGAGACGGAGGCGGCCGGCGCCGCGAAGGGACGGGGGAACGGCGGATGCCCGATCTGGGGTACGACCTGACCGCGCTGGAGACGTTCAGCGGTCAGCTCGACACGGTGAAGAAGGGGCTGGAGGAGAGCCACTCGGCGATCGACTCCTACGACTCCGACTACGGGCACGGCGGCGTCCGGGACGCGATGCACCACTTCGAGAGCCACTGGCGGGACGGCCGCGGCCACGTCGAGCACACCGCGGGCAGCCTGTCCTCGATGGTGACCGAGGCGATCAAGGCGTACACCAAGGTGGACGAGGACCTCGCCAAGCAGCTGACCCAGAAGGCGGCCACGTGACCGGCGCGTCGGGCGACGGGCCGCGGCTGGACTCGGGGTACGGCTACGCGCTGTCGGTGCCGGGCAGTTGGTTCGAGGTGGACGTCCGCCCCGCCACCCGCGCCGCCTCGGCCGCCGAGCTGGTGAACGCGCGCATCACCGACCTGCCGGAACTGCGCGAGCGCCGCGCCGACATCGTGCGGCTGATCCGCCGCCAGGCCGCCGCCGCGTGGGACGCCGGCGCGGTGTACTGCGCGGTGATGGCCGAGCCGGTGGCCGACGGGCTGCTGCCGGCGTGCGTCACGGTGTCCTTCCTGCCCGGTCCCGCCGACGCCGACAGCGGCGCGCAGGACCGGCTGTCGCCGCTGATGTCCACCTTCCGCACCAAGGCGGCCAGGGGCGAGGACGACCCGTGGACCGAGGTCGCCGCAGTCGACCTGCCGCACGCGGGCGCGGCGGCGCGCACCTACGGTGTCGAGGACGTCGAGGACCCCGACGCCGGGCCCGGCTCCGGGCCGGTCCGCTCGGTGCGGGTGGTCACGATGCAGACCTACGTGCCGGTGCCGGACGTCAACCGGGTCGCGGTCGTCTCGTGCAGCAGCCCCGCCGTGGAGGTCGCGCCGGCGCTGCTCGACGTGTTCGACGCGATCACCGGAACGTTCCGCCTGTTCCCCGCCGCCGATCTCGTGAAGGGCCTTTGACGATGGGCCGCCCCACCGACTGGCACGTCCTGGACCTGGACGGCGACCCCACCCCGGGCGACGTCCAGCGCATCCGGGAGCTGGCCCGCAGGACCCGTACGATCGCCGACAACGCCGAGGGCGCGGCGCGCAACGTCCGCAGTCTGGCGGGCGACCAGGCCACCATGTCCTGGATCGGCGCGGCCGGCGACGTCTTCAAGGACGCGATCGGGAAGTTCCCCGGCCAGCTGGACAAGGTCGCCACCTCGCACCACATGGCGGCCGACGCGCTCGACGGTTACGCCACCGACCTCGACCACGCCCAGGGCCAGGCCGACCGCGCGCTGGCCCAGGCCCGCGAGGTCTACGACAAGGTGCAGTCGCTGCACAGCCAACTGGCCACCGCCACCGGCACGTTGAACAGCCTGAACAAGCCGGGCGACTCGCCGCAGCCGCCCGACCCCGAGCAGGTCAAGGAGCAGGCCCGCAAGCACACCGCCGCCCAGAGCCAGGTCGACTCGCTCACGTCCCAGCTCAGCGGCCCGCAGGCGCAGTTGGAGGCGGCGAAGAAGCTGGCCGGCCAGGCGGCCGCGCTGCGCGACGGCGCGGCGGACACCGCGAGCCGCAAGCTGCACGACGCCTCCAACGCGGGCATCCCGCCGGACTCGTTCTGGCACAAGCTCGGCGAGATCGCGGCGAAGGTCTGGCACGGCCTGATCACGGTGGCCAAGATCGTGGTCGCGGTCGGCGGCATCATCGCGCTGATCATCGGCGGCCCGATCGCCTGGATCGTCTTCGCGGCGGCGCTGCTCGTCCTCGCGGACACGATCTACAAGTACACCCAGGGCCAGGCGTCCTTGTGGGACGTGGCGCTGGCGGCCCTGAGCTGCATCCCGATGACCAAGGGTCTGACGACGCTGGCCGAGCTGAAGACCGCGTTCCAGGAGGGCGGCCTGATCGGGGCGGGAGTCCACGTCCTGGGAGCGGGGTGGGGCGCGGTCAAGGGCCTCGGCAACATGGCGAAGATCGCGTGGGAGGGCAAGTCCGCGCTTCCCGGCCTCATCCGCGCGCTCCCGTTCACCGCGTGGGGCAAGCTCACGCAGATGTCGAGCGAACTGCGCTACGGGGCCAAGGGGCTGCTGACCGGCTTCGGCGCCGGCTTCTCCGACGGCTCGGGCATCTTCGGTTCCTTCCGCAACGGCTTCTCCGAGGCCATGGACGGCTTCAAGGCCGGCCGGTCCACGGCACGGGGCCTCCCCTCCTGGCTGGCCCGCGACTGGCAGGGATCCTCCCCCTACGTGGGCATCGACGTCTTCCACGACACGGTGATACCGGCAGGGACCAAACTCGAGGTGCTGCACCCGGCCCTGACGGGCTTCGCCGTGCCCGAGGGCACGATGGCCAAGCTGGGTCTGGACTCGGCGGAGATCAGCCGCGGCGTCCAGGTCAGCCCGTCGGACATCAACGTCACGCGTGGCATCGAGCACAACTACCGGACCCACGGGGTGACCATACAGTTCAACGCGGACACCCCGGCGGCCACGGGTGTCGCTCGCGCCAACCCGCAGTTCGGCGCAGGCGGACAGACCCAGTTCTTCGTGCCGGACATGTCCACCCACGTGGCTGACGGAAGCATATCGGTCGTCGACTCAGGAGGAAGCGGTCGCGTGCTGCCCATGGTCAACTCGAAGGTGGCCGACATAAGCGGAGGCGGCCACATACCGCTCACCAACGTCGACCTGCCGCACGGCGCGCCGATCCTCACGTACGACGGAACGAAGCGAACCTTCGACAACGGCGTCTCCTTCGTGTCCGGCGTCGGCTACGGCAGTTTCCGTGGTGTGCAAACTGGCGCGGACGCCACGGCCCCCACCCGATGAGGCAGTCATGACCGAGGACACCCGCCGCCCCGTCGTCGCGAACGGTTGGCCGTACAGTGACGGGGAGGTGCCGCTGTGAGCGAAGAGTCCCCCGGGAGCGGCCCGGTCCCCGTCGCGTCGTCCGGCACCGCCGACAACCCGCACGCGCACCTGGACCCGGTGGTCGAGGCCGAGCTGTCCTGGGGCAACGAGGTCGCCGAGGACTGGCACGTCGTCACTGCGGCGAACCACCAGGCGCTGGCTCTGGCCCGGCCGTTCCATGTCGACGCGCTGCGCGAGCGGTTCCGCTTTCCACGGGACGTGGGTCTGTACGTGATCGGTGCGCGGAGCCGCAAGGAGGTGCCGATGATGCACCTCAGCGACTGGTTCTCGAAGGGCCACGTCACCGCCCCGCTCCCAGAGGGCTGGCCGAACGCAGACCTCGCCGTCCCGCTGGCACCCGACGAGCCGGGCGACGACCGCCGACCCATCGCGGCGATCGGCTGGCTGCGGCGACCCCAAGCACATCTGGAACCGATCGTGGCCGCCGAACTCTCCTGGGGCAATCGCATCGACTACGACTGGCGGCGAACCGACAAACTGCTGGACGACCGCACGCTCCGGCTGACATCGCCGTTCCACCTCGACCGGCTCCGGGCCACGTTCCGATTCCCTCCCAACGTACGGATGTACGCGAATCTCCCCGGACCACGCCCCGGACAGATCGGCCGGGTGCTCATCAGCGACTTCGAGGACTACGTGAACATCGAGGCGCCCCTTCCCGAGGGGTGGCCGTACGGAACGGACTTCGTGGACCTGTGAGCACGCATATTCCCGGCGACGACCACGAACGTGAGCCCATCGCCACGTCCGGCACGGCCGACCACCCGCACGCGCGTCTGGACCCGGTGGTCGAGGCCGACCTGTCCTGGGGCAACGAGGTCGCCGAGGACTGGCACGTGACCGACCCGCGCTTCGAGTACTGGGGACTGACGCCGGCCCGGCCGTTCCACGTCGACGCGCTCCGCGAGCGGTTCCGCTTCCCCTACGAGGTGAGTCTCTACGTCGTCGGCGGACGGCGCCGCAAGGACGTGCCGATGATGCACCTCATGGACCGGCTCGGGGTGGCGCGTGTCTCCGCCCCCGTTCCGGACGGCTGGCCCAACGCGGACCTCGCCGTCCCGCTGACGCCCGACGAGCCGGGTGACGGCCGCCGGCCCATCGCCGCGCGGGGGTGGCGCCAGCAGCCGCAGGCACACCTCGAACCCGTCGTCCACGCCGAGTTGTCCTGGGGCAACAGGATTCAGTCGCCGTGGCAGCGGGGGGACAAGCTGCTCGACGACCGGACATTGACGCTGGCGGAGCCGTTCCACGTGGAGAAGCTGCGCCGGACCTTCCGGTTCCCGGCGAACATCGGCTTGTGGGCAGTCCTCCCCCGCCCGGGCCACCGGCACGAGAGGGCGCGGATGGTGATGTCGGACAGCGAGGAGTACGTCACGATCCACACGCCGCTGCCAGACGAGTGGCCGCACGGGGAAGGGGAGGTGGCGCTGTGAGCGGGGACGAACTGGCGGCGGACTCGGTGCCGGCGCTGGAACTCGCGCTCAACCCACTGGTGTTCCGGATCGCGGACAGCATCGTGCTGATCGGCGTGAAACCGACGGACCGCGGGCCGGAGCTGATGTACACCGACGTCGGCGACACGGTGTGCGCGGTGGCGTACACCGATCCCCAGGAGATCCGGCGGGACCTGCCGGACGGCTACCGGCTGTTCCAGATCACCGTGCCGGAGCTGCTGAAGCGCCTGCACCCGGCGTGCGGTCTGCTGATCGGACCGCGGGCCGCGTCGCCGCTGATGGTGATGCCCTACGAGCGCGACGCGGTGATGGCCGCGAGCCTGCCGTTCCCCGCGGGCGCGCCGATCCGGATCAAGAAGCGCGGCGTGCCGCAGCGCCCGCTGCTGAAGGCGGCGCTGCGCCGCATCGAGGCGTCCGAGGGCGTGCTGCGGGTCTACCTGACCCGCTACCAGGTCGCCGACGCGCGCGAGAAGCTCCTCGTCGTCTACGAGAACGACCGGGGCGTCGAGGGCGCGGACGCGATCGCCGCCGACGCGTTCATCGACGCCGCCGCCGAGATCGGCCTCACCGACCCGATGCAGGTGGTGGCCCTGGACGACGTGCCGGAGCCGTTCCACGACATGCTCCTGGAGGACGTGCCGCCGGCGTACGTCCGCGCCGGCCTGGACGACGCCCGCTGAGACCCGCGCCGGGTCCCGCCGGTCGGCGCGCACTCACCCCTCCGCGCCGCTCGGAGCCGGAGCAGGTGCCGCCCCGCCGCCCGCCGGGCCGGGCGCGGGCCCGCGCCCGTGCCGCGCTGCCCGTTCACGTCCACTCCTCGGGGGCGCGGTCCCATCTCTCGGCCGTCCGGCCCTCCTGACGCCCCTCGGGCGCGCTCCCGCGCCCGACCGCGCGGTGACGCCGGGCCCCTGCCCGCGCGTCGGGGGCGAGCCCCGGACAGGCCGGGCGAGGGGCCGCACGCCGCACGCCGCACGCCGCGCCCCGCCCGCTTCTCCGCCGCTGCGCCCGCGCCCGCCCGTCCTCCCCGGGAAAAGCCGCCATTCCGCGCATAATGCCCTCAACCGCCATCCCGTACCCACCGCCCCGTACCCGCCGCCCCCGCCCCCGCCATCCCCGCCCCCGTCCCCGCTCGCGCCCGCCCCTGGAGGTCCCCGTATGGCAGCGGCCGCCCCGCCGCCGGACGGCGGCGCCCCCCGGCGGGGCCGGAGCCGCGCAGGACTCGGGGCCGGCGGTGGCGGCGCTGGCGGCACTGGCGACGCAGGGCGCTGGACACGTGGGCGGCGGCCCAGCGGCGCTTCCCGGTGATCACGGACGTGACCGCCCGGCTGGTGTCGGTGAACGTGCTGGACGGCGCCACCCGCCTGGCCGCACAGGTGTTCCTGACGGCGGTGCCGCTGATGTTCGTCGCCGCGGCGGTGGCCCCCCGCAGCGTGCGGGACCAGATGCTGCACTCGGCGCAGCAGTTGTTCGGGCTCAGCGGGGCGTCACAGGCCCAGTTGAAGGAGGTCTACGCGGCGCACGGCGACGAGCACGCGAGCCTGCGGCAGACGACCGGCGCGATCGGCGGCCTGATGGCGCTGCTGTCGGCGACCGCGTGCAGCCGCGCGATGGCGCGGGTGTGCGAGCGGGCCTGGCGGCTGCCCCGGTCCGGGGTGCGGGTGGCGGTCTGGCGGTGGTTCGCGTGGCTGGTGGCCTGGGGTCTCGTCCTGGTGCTGCAGGGGCCGCTGCGCGCGGGTCTGGGCGCCGGGCCGTGGCTGGGCGTGCCGCTGATCTTCCTGGCCGACGTGGCGGTCTGGTGGTGGACTCAGCGGCTGCTGCTCGGCGGCCGGGTGCCGTGGCCGCGCCTGCTACCGGGCGCGGTGCTGACGGCCGCGGCGATGACCGCGCTCTCCGTCACCGCGCGGCTGTACATGCCGCTGGCCCTCAACCGGAGTCTTTCCGCCTACGGCTCGCTGGGCTCGGTGTTCACCGTGCTGTCGTGGTTGATCGCCAGCTGCGCCGTGGTCACCGCGACGATCACGGCCGGCGCGGTCCTGGGCAGCGAGCCCCCGCTGGCCCCGCTGCTCGACCGCCGGCGGCGGCCGGCCGAGGGGTGAGCGACGCGCGGAGGTGACGCTCACCCCCCTTCTCGCACACTCGTTCGAATCTGTGCCAGAATCCCTCCATGCCCCAGCACCTCTTCCCCGACGACCTCGTCCAGGCGCAGCGCGACTGGTACGCCACCTACCGCGAACTGGCCACACGCGGCGGCTCCGGCGCCCAGACCACCGTCCTGCGCCGCCGGCTGGTACGGCTCTCGGTACGGATCACCGCCCACCCGTACTGGGCGACGCTCCCGGGCGGCGCACCGGCCGCCCGGATGGCACTCAAGGAGCTGGCCTGGGCCGAGACGTCCGCGCAGTCGCCCGCCCCGGCCGCCGACGCCGCCGACGCCGGCGGCGCCTGACGAGCCGCGGGGCCCCGGCCCCACCACCCCCACCCACACCGGTGACCACGTGCGCCGCCCATCTCTGAGAGCGCTCTCGGAACCGCTTGACACACGGCTCTCCGACCCGCAGGGTACGTCTGCGAGAGAGCGCTCTCACCGCATCGGAGGGCGCTCATCGACCGCCATGCGTCGTCGGGCCGCTGGCCACAGTTGTGTGTGAAGGTGGGTCGTACCTCATGTCCTCGAACCGGGCCGCAGACACCGGACTCCCCGCGCTCCAGCGGCGCCCCGAGGAGCGGATCAGCCGCCGCTCGTTCGTGGCCGCCGCGGCGCTGGCGACGGCGGTCCCGGTGGCCGGCGCCGCGACGCCGGCCGCCGCGCGGTCCGAGCCGCGGACCGGCGCGGCGGCCCAGGTCCCGTACGGCGGGCGGCAGCACGCCCCCGCCGAGCCGGACTTCGGGCCGAACGTGACGGTGTTCGACCCGTCCATGCCGGCCGCGCGGATCCAGGCCGCCCTGGACGCGGCCGCCGCCGAGCAGGTGACGGCCGAGTTCGGGACAGGCCGTTACGCCTTCCTGTTCAAGCCGGGCACGTACGACGTCGACGCGCAGCTCGGCTACTACACCTCGGTGGCGGGTCTGGGCCTGTCCCCAGACGACGTGACGATCAACGGCGCGGTGCGGGTGGAGGGGCAGCCGCAGCCGGGCGGCGGCGACAGCGCGCTGACCAACTTCTGGCGCAGCGCGGAGAACCTGGCGGTCGTGCCCGCCGACGGGATCAACTGGTGGGCGGTGTCGCAGGCCGCGCCGCTGCGCCGGGTGCACGTCCGCGGGCAGCTCTTCCTCTTCCCCGGCAGGGCGGCTTCTCCAGCGGCGGCTTCATCGCCGACTCGGTGATCGACGGGCAGGTGGTCAACGCCTCGCAGCAGCAGTGGCTGACCCGGGACAGCTCGGTGGGCGGCTGGTCGAACGCCGTGTGGAACCAGGTCTTCGCGGGCGTGTCGGGCGCACCCGCCCAGTCCTTCCCCGACCCGCCGTACACCACGCTCCCCACCAGCCCGCTCAGCCGCGAGAAGCCGTTCCTGTACGTCGACGAGGCCGGGGGCTACCGGGTGTTCCTGCCCGCGCTGCGGCACGACGCGGTGGGCGTCACCTGGGACCGGGAGCCGGCTGCGGGGTCGTCGGCGCCGCTGGAGCGGTTCTTCGTGGCGCGGCCGTCGGACTCGGCGCGGACCATCAACAGGGCGCTGTCGCAGGGCAAGCACCTGCTGCTGACGCCGGGCGTCTACCGGCTGACCGACACCATCAGGGTCAAGTGGGCGGGCACCGTGGTGCTGGGCCTGGGGTACGCGACGCTGACGCCGCTGCGCGGTGTGGTGCCGATGACGGTCGCGGACCCGCGCGGGGTGCGGATCGCGGGCCTGCTCTTCGACGCCGGGCCGGTCTCCTCGCGGGTGCTGCTGGAGGTCGGCGGCAAGCACCGCGGGCGCACCGATCCGCGCGAGCCGGCGTCGGTGCAGGACGTGTTCTTCCGGATCGGCGGCGCGGGTGTGGGCCGGGCGGCCACCGCGCTGGTGGTCAACAGCGACCACGTGCTGCTCGACCACGTCTGGGCGTGGCGCGCCGACCACGGCACGGGGGTGGGCTGGACGGTGAACACCGCGGACACCGGCGTGGTCGTCAACGGCGACCACGTGCTGGCCACGGGGCTGTTCGTCGAGCACTTCCAGCAGTACAACGTGGTCTGGAACGGCGACCACGGCCGGACGGTGATGTTCCAGAACGAGCTGCCGTACGATCCGCCCGACCAGGCCGCGTACACCCACCACGGCGTCGCCGGCTACGCCGCCTACAAGGTGGCGGACGGGGTCGGTCACCACGAGGCGTGGGGGCTGGGCAGCTACTGCTTCTTCGACGTCGATCCGACGATCCGCACCGCGCACGCCTTCGAGGCGCCGCGGCGGCCGGGCGTGGTCTTCCACGACCTGCTGACGGTCTCGCTGAACGGGGCCGGCGTGATCGAGCACGTGATCAACGACGTCGGCGGTCCGGCGCAGGGCGCGGACACCGTTCCGGTGGACGTCGTGCGGTATCCGCCTGGCCGAGCACGGGGGGCATGGGGGTGAGGGGGCCGCCGGGCGCACCGGCGGCCCCCTCACATCTGAGCTGGGGTGACGAAGGGGGCCGGCGCCTCGATTAGGCTGTCGGGATGCCAGCTGAAGCCGCCCCTGGAGAGCGTTCGCCAGAGCCGGCCGCGCGTGCCGCCGATCACGGTCCGGACGGCGCACCCGACCGCGAGCCGGACGGCGAGGTCGGGCGCGAGCCGAGCAGCGAACCGGGCAGCGACCTGGGCAGCGACCCCGACATATCCGGCGGTGAGCCCCCGGCCGGGCGCGGGAGCGCGCTGCTGCGCAGGCCGCTGCTGGCCGGCGGGTGCGCGGTCCTCGCCCTGGCCGTGCTCGCCGGCGTCGGCGACGTGCTGATCGAGCGGACCGCGCGCCACCGCATCGTCGCGGCCGCGACCTGCCGGCTGAAGCCGGTCGGCCACGTCTCCGCGCAGCTGAGCGGCAGCATGGCCGGGCTGCGGATGCTCACCGGGGAGGTGGGCACGGTCCGCATCCGCGCGCAGGACGTCGAACGCGACGGCACCCGGCTGTCGGTGGCGGCCGAGGTGCGCGGGGTCACCACCAAGGGCGGCAGCAGCGGCGGCAGCGCGGTCGCGACGATCCCCTACGACCAGGTGTCCGAGCGGCTCGGCGGCGGCATCGCCGGACTGCGCCCGCGGGCCGACGGGCCGCACGGGCTGGCGCTGACCGGCACCCTGGCCGGCATTCCGCTGCCGGTGACCGTGCGGGCCCGGATCAGCGCCTCGGGGCAGGAGTTGACGGTCACTCCGACCGATGTGGCCATCCTGGGCGAGGACTTCACCGTGGACCGGCTCTCCTCCTCGCCGCGCACCGCCGCGTTGGCCGGCTCCCTCGGCCCGCGCACCGTGCCGGTGCCCGAACTCCCCTCCGGCGTCAGCTTCACCGCCTTCACCGCGGCGAGCGACGGGCTGCGGCTGTCACTGGCCATCTCCCGTTCGGCCGTGGCCCACCACACGAGGGGCTGTTCTCGGTAACGACCTTGGAGAACGTCTCGACCCCGCGATCATCGCTCCCTAGGATGAGCCTACTTCCGCTACCGGCGGATCACTCTGAGTCGAGACGGTACGAGGGACCCTATGGAACACGGGGACACACCGCTGACCGACAGGATCGACGTGACGGTGCCCAGCGTGGCCCGCATGTACGACTACCTCCTGGACGGTAAGGACAACTATCCGGCCGACCGCACGGCCACCGAGCAACTGCTCCAACAGGTCCCGAGCATGAAGGTGCTGGCGCTCAACAACCGCGACTTCCTGCGCCGCGTGGTGCGGGTGCTCGCCGAGGAGTACGGGATCTCCCAGTTCGTCGACCACGGCTCCGGCCTGCCCACCGTGGACAACGTGCACGAGATCGTGCAGCGCATCAACCCCGACGCCCGGGTCGTCTACACCGACAACGACCCCATCGTGCTGGCCCACGGCCGCGCGCTGCTGGAGCAGAACGAGAACACCGCGGTGATCACCGCCGACTTCCGTGACACCGAGAGCATCTGGGGCAGCGACGAGGTCAAACGGCTGATAAGGATGGACGAGCCGATCGCCGCGTTGTTCGTCTCGGTGCTGCACTGCATCAAGGACAGCGACGACCCGGCCGGCGTCGTCGACCGGGTGCGGGCCAAGCTGCCGCCCGGCAGCTTCCTCGTGGTGTGCCAGCTGGTCAGCGAGGACGAGGAGACCCGGCGCGGCGTCACCGAGTTCATGGACGTGTCGACCGGCGGCAACTGGGGCCGGGTCCGCGAACCGGCCGACGTGGCGGGCTACTTGCACGGGCTGGAGCTGCTGGAGCCCGGCCTGGTCGAGGTCTCCACCTGGCGGGCGGACAACGATCTGGCGCCCAAGCAGACGACCCACGAGTGGATCGAGTACGGCGGCGTCGCACGCATCTGACGCGGCGGCGAGGCGCTCTGACGACGCGTCACGGGCCGGACGGGGACTCCCCCGCCCGGCCCGCGTCGTCTTCCGCGCCGTCCGGCCCGGCCTTTCGTGGTGCGGTCGGCCGCATCCCGGTCCGGTCAGAGATAGCGCTTGAGGGCGTCCTCCAGCATCGCGCGGCTGGCCGCCGGCGTGGCCGCGCGAGCGCTCAACTCGTCCAGCGCGGCACGGTACTTGTCCAGGTCCTCCAGCCGGTCGAGGTAGATCGCGCTGGTCATGTGCTCCAGGTACACCACGTCCGGCAGGAAGCCCTGGGCGAACCGCAGATACGTCACGGCGGCGCCCGGGGTGGCCGCGGCGCTCGCCTCGTAGGAGGCGATCTGCAGGCGCACGCCCGGCTGGCGCAACGCGTCGATGAGGAAGATCAGTTGCTCGCGCATCACGTCGTTGCCGCCGACCGGGCGGTGCAGCACGCCCTCGTCGATGATCGCCCACAGCACCGGCGCTCCCGGTTCGTTCATCCGGCGCTGCCGCTCGCGCCGGAGAGCCACCCGCTGCTCCACCTCGTGCTCCGGCGCGAGCCGGTGGCCGCTGATCACCACCGCCCGCGCGTAGTCGGGGGTCTGCAGCAGGCCGGGCACGAACTGCGTCTCGTAGGTGCGGATGACATGGGCGTCGCGCTCCAGGCCGATCAACTGCTGCAGCCAGTCCGGCACGACCTCGCCGTAGGGCTGCCACCAGTCGGGCTGGGCGGAGCGCTGGACCAGCACGCCGATCTCGGCGCGCTCCCGCTCCGGTACGCCGTACAGCGTCAACAGGTCTTCGACGTCGCGGTACTTGAGCGCGACGTGCGCGGTCTCCATGCGGCTGATCTTGGAGGTGTGCGCCCTGATGTGATGGGCCGCGGTGGCCGGGCTCACACCCACGCTCTCGCGCAGGGCGCGCAGGTAGTTCCCGAGCACGCGCGCCATGGCCTTGGCGCCCATGTCGGGGCGGCGTTCCAGGAGTTGCACCGGGGACACGGGCTGCAACGAAGCGGGCATGCGGGCTCCCAAACGAATACCGGACAGGCCAGTATTGCATCGGGGAGCCCGCTCACGCCGCCCGAAGGCGACGGTTGACCGAAGTCAGGCCGTGAACGCGTCGAATTCGCCGTCCCGGGCGCCGGCGACGAAGGCGGTGATCTCGGCGCGGGTGTAGACGAGGGCGGGACCCTCGGGGTCGCGGGAGTTGCGCACCGCGATGCTGCCGTCGGGCAGTGCGGCCACCTCGACGCAATTGCCGCTCTGGTTGCTGTGGCTGCTCTTGGTCCACCGCACCCCGGTCAGACTGCCGGCCGGGACGCCGTTCTCGAACTGCTGCACGTGCATCACTCCTTCGGACTGGGCCGCACCGTGCGTCCGTTCACGCACCAGGGACCACGATAGGGACACTGGTACCCCTCGCGCACTTGCGAATGCAATTCCCGATGCAATTGCATCACTTCGGGGGTGGTGACGATACTGTGCGTGCCACATCGATCTCGATGCGTGCGCACCGGCGCCGCTCGAAGGGGTGAACCGCATGACCGCTCAGCTTTCCGACACCGTGCCGGGCCGCCGCGGACCGGGCCGGTCGGCGCTCGCCGAGCGGGAGCCGGCCGCGCTCCCCTGGCTGGCGGCGCTCCTGGGCGACGGGGCCGGGGCGTGGGGCGGGACACGGCGCCCCGCGGCCCACGAGGGCTTCGCGGCGCTGCGGTTCGACGCCACGCCCGGCAGCGTGACCCGCGCCCGCGGCTTCCTGCGCAGCACGCTGACGGGGTGGCGGATGAACGAACTGGTGGACGACGCCACGGCGGTCGCGGCCGAACTGGTCGCCAACGCGGTGACCCACGCGCTGGCCCCGCCCGCCGACTCGGCGTGGATCGCGCTGGTGCGCAGCGACGACGCGGTGGTGTGCGCGGTCGCCGACCCCAGCCCGCTGCTGCCCGCGGTCGGCGACCCCGGGCCGCTGGCCGAGTCGGGCCGCGGCCTGCGCATCGTCGCCGAACTCAGCGACAGCTGGGGGCACTCGCAGCCGCGGGCCGCCGGCAAGACGGTCTGGGCCCGCCTCAGCCCCGCCTGCGCACCTCGATCAGCAGTGCCTGGTCGGGGTTGAGCGTCGGCATGGGCACGCCGGAGACGGCGAGCACCGCGCCGGGCAGCGGCAGCCAGCCCTCGACGGCCCGCTCGAACCACGCCGGGCCCGCCGTCTGGTGCAGCGACGGCAGCCCCAGATCGGTGCGCACCCGGATCTCGTACCCGGCCCGCGGGTCGAGCCCCGGCAGCCGGACCCGGCCGGACTGCGCCTCGGCGGACGTCGCCACGCGCGCCCAGGAGTACACCGCCGCGCCGCCGTCGCGGGCCACCACACCGTGCAGCAGCACCGCGTCGTCGCCGAGGTCGGCGCGGACCACGCGGCCGGTGTGCAGCAGCGGGCGCAACTCGCGGTAGAGCGCGGTCCACGCGGTGAGCCGGGCCAGTTCGTCGGGGGCGCAGGCGGTGATGTCCTGCTCGATGCCGGGGTGGCCGAAGAGCGCGGTGGTCAGCCGGAACAGGTCGGTGCTGCGCCGGTCGGTGGTGTGGGCGGGCGAGGGTCCGACGTGCGAGCCGAACAGCTCGGGCGGCAGCAGCTGTCCGGTCCAGCGCTGGATCTGCTGGCGTTCCACCGGGTCGTTGCAGTCCGAGGCCCACACCCGGTCGGTGCGGGACAGGATGCCGAGGTCGACCCGGCCGCCGCCGCTGGCGCAGCTCTCTATCTCCAGGCCGGGGTGGCGCTCCTTGAGCGTGTCCAGCAGCCGGTAGAGCGCGGTGACCTGGGCGTGCGCGGTGGGCCGGTCCGCGGGTCCGTGCACGGCCTCGTGCAGTTCCCTGTTGTGGTCCCACTTCAGGTAGCCGATGTCGTACGTGGAGAGCAGGGCGTCCAGCGCGGTCAGCAGGTGCTGCCACGCGTCGGGGTTGGCCAGGTCCAGCACGTACTGGTGGCGCGAGGAGGGGCCGAGGCCGACCGCGGGACCGAGCACCCAGTCGGGGTGGGCGCGGGCCAGGTCGGAGTCCAGGTTGACCATCTCCGGCTCGACCCACAGCCCGAACTCCATGCCGAGCGAGCGGACGTGGTCCACCAGCGGGGTCAGCCCCCGCGGCCAGACCCGCGGGTCGACCGTCCAGTCGCCGAGCCCGGCGTGGTCGTCGCGGCGGCCGGCGAACCACCCGTCGTCCAGCACGAAGCGCTCGACCCCCACCTCGGCGGCCCGGCTCACCAGCGCCAGCAGCCGGTCCAGGTCGTGGTCGAAGTAGACCGCCTCCCAGCTGTTGAGGATCACCGGGCGGGGCCTGCTCGGGTGCGTGGGCCGAGCCCGCAGCAGGGTGTGGAAGCGGTCGGCGAGGCCGTCGAGGCCGTGGCCGGACCAGGCGAAGTGACAGACCGGCGCCTGGTAGGTCTCGCCGGGCGCGAGCCGGATCTCGCCGGCGCGCAGCAGTTCGCCGCCGCCGAGCACCCCGGCGTGCACGCCGGCGCCCTCCGGCAGCTGCTCGGCCAGGTAGCGCTGGTCGCCGCTCCAGGCGACGTGCACCGCCCACACCTCTCCGGAGCCGAAGCCGAACCCGGGCTCGCCGACGGCCAGCAGGTACGGCGAGTCGAGGCCGGGCTTGCCGCGGCGCACCTCGCGGACGTGGCCGCCGTGGCCGAGGGGGCGGCGCTGCGGGGAGCGCTCGCGGCTCCACTTGCCGGTGAAGTCGAGGATCTCGCTCGCCCTGCGCGGCAGCGGGAGCAGCGTGGTGACCTGGGCGAGGTCGTACGGCGCGGGGTCGGCGGCGGCGTCGGAGCCGGCGTCGCGGTCGGAGCCGGCGTCGCGGTCGGAGTCGACGTCGCGGTCGGAGCCGGCGTCGGAGCCGGCGGGCGCGGGGCGGGACACCGACGCCTGCGCGCTCAGCACGCCCGAGGGCGCCATCGCGTAGCGCAGCCGCAGGTCGAGGCCGGTCGCCGCGTCGGTGAGGTCGAGCACCAGCTCGCCGCCGCCGTCGGGGTCGTGCCGCACCGAGGAACCGGTCAGCCGCGGACGCGGCGCGGCGGCGCCGCCGGCCCGGTGGCCCTGGTGGGCGGGCGTCCCGTGCCAGCCGTCGGCCTCGGTGGGCCACACGGTGAAGCGCCGCACGATGTCGATGGCGTTGTTGAGGACCGCGCCGTCCGCGGTCAGGGCCAGGGAGGCCGCGTCGGCCTCGGTCAGCTCGCCCAGGTCGGCCCCCCAGTGCAGGACTCTGGGCACCGGTTCGCACAGTTCGACGACGAAGCCGGCGCCGGCCGCGCGCAGGGTGACGATCCGCGCGGGGGTGGTGGGCATACGGGGTCCTTTCCATCGAGTCCGGCGCGGCGGGCGCCGTGCCGGACGACCGGGTGCGTGCGGTCGGGGCGGTCCTTCGCGGACCGTGACGTGCGCCCGGGCTCGTCGCCCGGACGCACGTCGCGGTCGTGATCAACGGGAAGAACGTACCGCCGCGGCCTGTCGGGCGGTGATCCGGTGACGTATCACACGCTGATCCGATCGACGTCCGGCGCGTAGTCGTCCGGATTGCCGAGGACGACGGTGTTGGCGCCCGCCGTCAGCCGCACCGGCACGGTCACCTGCTGGGCGCGGCCCCAGTCGTTGTCGTTGCTGCCGGCCACCGGGACGCGCTGCGGCGTGCCGTCGACGGTGACCACCAGCGTGCGGCTGGAGTCGCCGTCCACGTAGCCGAGGGTCAGCAGGTAGGTGCCGTCCCTCGGGACGGAGACGCCGGTGAAGGTGAGGGAGTTGCCGCTGCCGCCGAGGTTGCCGACCTTCTTCCCGCCGGAGCAGCCGGAGCAGTCGCCCACGCTCGCGGTGCCGCTGAGGGCGTTCGCGGCGTCCTCGGCCTCGTACCCGGTCGGACCGCCGGCGGCCGGGGTGGTGAGCGGGACGGCCGGGCCGGCCGCGGAGGAGCGGCCGCGGCGGTCGTGGGCGGTCACGGTGAAGGAGTAGCCGGTGGCGGGGCGCAGCCCGGTCACGGTGGCGGCGGCGCCGGTGGTGCTGGCGACCTTGCGACCGCCCGACCAGACGTCGTAACCCGTCGTCGCGGCACCGGAGTTCACCGGCTGCCAGGCCAGCGACACGCTGGTCGCGGTGGCCGCGGTGGCGTGCACGCCGAGCGGTACGCCCGGCGCGGAGCCGGTGGCGGCGGGGGTGAGGGTGAACAGCCGCGAGCCGTGCGGCGGGAGGTTCTCGGTGAGGTGGCCCGAGACGCCGCCGAGGGCGCGGTGCGCCCACAGGTCGCGCACCCGCGCCGCGCCGCCGATGCCGAGGTCCGCGAGGTCGGCGGTCACGTCGGCGTAGCCGGAGCCGAGGTTGAACAGCGCGAGGGTCACGCTGCCGTCGGCGTTGCGCGCGTACCACACCTGCTGATCGGTCGCCTGGCTGAGCGGGCGGGCCGGGTTGCCTGCCTGGTCGACCTTGATGACCTCGTCGTTGGTGAGCAGCGACAGGCCGTACGGGTCGAGTCTGGTCAGGTCGTCGCCGGTGTACAGCGGCGCGGACTCCACCGCCCACAGCGTGGCGTAGGTCTGCCGCTCGGCGTCGGTGAGGCCGTCCATGGCGCCGACGCCCACGTCGAGGGAGTCGAGGTTGTTCCAGCCCCCGGGTCCCGCGTCGTCGATCCACGGCACGACGTCGGTGAAGCGGCCCTTGACGGAGTTGTTCCAGGTCACCAGGGAGTCGCAGTAGCACTCCACGTCGGTGTCGATGCGCCAGCCGTTGGTGTTCGCCTTCCACACGCCGGCCTGGGCGTGACTGAGCGCCCACGACACGGTCAGCTGGATCGGCCGGCCGGTGGCCTGCAGCGCGGTGTGCCAGGCGCGCACGTCGGGCACGTTGTCGTGGGCCGCGTCGCCCTGGAAGGAGCCGGGGCCGACGCCGTCGAGCTTGAGGAAGTCCACGCCCCAGGAGGCCAGTTCGTCGGCGACGGAGTCGATGTACTTCTGCGAGCAGGAATTGGACCAGTCCATCTGGTACGACACGTCGTCCCAGCCGCTGGTCCTGCGCAGGTCGGGGTAGACCAGGTCCTTGGTGGTGCAGCCGGGCGCGCCGGCGACCGGCGTCCGCCCGTCGTTGTACGCGTCGATGTAGAGGCCGACCGCCAGGTACAGGCCGAACTTCAGGCCCTTGGCGTGCAGTCGGTCGCCGACGTACTTCATGCCGTGCGGGAACTTCCGCGGGTCCGCGACCGGGCGCCCGTAGGCGTCGAAGACGTTGGTCCCCTGGTCGACGTTCCAGCCGGCGTCGATGTTGACGTAGTCGTAGCCGTGCGGTTCGAGCTTGGCGGCCACCACGTCCGCCTGGGCCAGGACATGGGACTCGGTGAGCCAGTCCTCGCCGCCGTAGCCGGGGAAGCCGGTCGACTCCAGGCTCCAACTGCTCCAGCCCATGTACGGCTTGGCGGCGAGCACGGGCGCGGACGCGGGCGAGGGGGCCCCTGCGGGTGCGGGGGCGGACGCAGGAGCGTGCGCGGACGCGGAAACGGGCGTGGACGCGGGCGCCGGCGGGGAGGCGGCGGCAGCGGCGGGCAGCGCGAAGGCGGCGACGAGTGCGGCGGCGATCAGCGCGGGTGCTGCCGGACGAGACAGACGAGGCATCGGTGTCCTCCATCTCTTCAGCGAGGGCAGCGGCCGGGAGTGGGCCCGGCCGCGCTCCGCGCCGGGAGGGACCGTCCCGTCCGCTCCCGGCGCGGAGTGCGGCGAACGTAGCGGCACTTTCCTTCCACCGTCAACATATTCCGCCGCCTCCAGTTCCGGCGGCGCACCCCACCTCCGGTCGCACCTGGGCCTTTTGATGTTTCCTCCGGAAAGGTAATGTCCTGGCATGACGCTCGCCGATCGGCCGCCCGCGGCGGCTCTGGTCTTCCGGACCCTGCTCGCCCACGGCCCTCTCACCAGGGCCGAGGTGGGCCGGCGGACCGGGCTGTCGCCCGGCGCGGTCACCAAGGTCGCCACTCCCCTGCTCGCCGACGGCTGGATCACCGAACTGGGCCGGCCCGCGGTGGAGAAGGCCACCGGCCGGCCCGCCACGCTCGTCGCGGTCCGCGCCGAGCGGGCCCGCCTGATCGGCGTGAAGATCACCGGCGACGAGCTGATCGGCGTGCTGACCGATCTGACGGCGCGGCCGCTGGCCACCCGCCGCGCGGAGCTGGGGTCGCGCGACGTGGGGGCGGTGGTGCTGGCCGTCGCCCGACTGGTCGCGGCGCTGCGCACGCAGGCGGGCGCGGGGCCGGAGAGCACGGAACCGGAGGACGCGGAACCGGAGGACGCGGAGCGCGGCGGCGGTGTGCACGGCTTGGGCGTCACCGTCTCCGGCGACGTGGACGGCAGGACCGGCACGGTCGCCTATTCGCCCTTCCTCGACTGGCGGCGGGTGCCGCTCGCCCGGCTGGTGGAGTCGGCGACCGGCGTCCCGACGCTGATCGAGAACGACGTGCGGGCGCTGACCGTGGCCGAGCAGTGGTTCGGCGCGGGCGTCGGCCTCTCCTCGTTCGCCCTGGTCACGGTCGGCGCGGGGATCGGCGCCGGGCTGTCGATCGGCGGCCGGGTGGTGTCCGGCGCGCGCGGGGTGGCCGGTGAGATCGGCCATCTCCCGGTCGGCGGCGGCGACCGCGTCTGCACCTGCGGCAACACCGGCTGCGTGGAGGCTGTCGCGTCCACCCACGCCATCACCGACCAGGCCCGGCGGGCCACCGGCGACCCCGGGCTGACCATGCGGGACGCGGTGCGCCGGGCGCACGACGGCGATCCGGCGGTGCGCGCGGTCTTCGCCCGCGCCGGCCGCGCCATGGGACGCGCGCTGGCGTCGGTGGCCAACCTCGTGGGCCCGGAGCGCATCATCATCTCCGGCGAGGGCGTGGCCTCCTATGACCTCTACGCGGACCAGATCCGGCAGACGTTCGCCGCCCACGCGTTCGGCGCCGCCGCCGACTGCGACATCCTGGTCCGCCCGCTGCCCTTCGAGGAGTGGGCCCGCGGCGGCGCGGCGGTCGCGGCCCAGCAGCTCTTCGCGCCCGGCGCGTAGCGGGGCGGCGGAGGGCGCGGCGGCGGGCCGGCGGACGACCGGCGGACGGCCGTGCGCCCCGTCCGGAGGAAGCCGCGCCGAAAGCCTCGACGGCGCCGCCCGATTGTGCCTTCAATGTGGGAAGCCGCTGACGCGGCCGCACGGCAGGGGCCTCGGGCGACGACGAAGTCGGGATGGCGTCGGGATGGCGATGGCAGCACTGGGTGCGCTCAGGGAGCGCAGGGCGGCGCTGGAGCAGGAGTGGGCGCTGCGCGTGCCGCAGCTGCGGACCGCGGCGGTCGTGCCGCCGCCCACCGATCTGGTCAGGCCCGAGGTCAGCGAGTCCTGGATGCGGTCGCTGCCCACCGTCGACCCGGGTCTGAGCAGCGCGCCGCCGGCCCGCCGGGAGCCCGCGTGGACCCGCTCGCCGCTGTACCGCCCGGTCGCCGACCTGGCCGGGGAGCTGCGCAGCATCACCGAGGACGCCGGGTTCGTGGCGGCGGTGACCGACGAGGCGGGCACCATCGTGTGGACCTGCGGCGGCCGGGTGATGCGACGCCGCGCCGAACGGGTCAACTTCGCGCCCGGCGGCCGCTGGGACGAGGGCGCGATGGGCACCAACGCGCTGTCGCTGGCGCTGCGCACCGGCCGCCCGAGCACGGTCTTCTCCGCCGAGCACCTGGTCGCCGCGCTGCACGGCTGGGTCTGCTACTGCGCGCCGGTGCGCGGCGCCGACGGGCGGGTGCTGGGGGTGCTGGACCTGTCCACCACCTGGGACCGTTCGCATCCGCTGGCGCTGCCGACCGTACGCACCCTCACCTCCGCGATCGAGGGGCGGCTGCGCGACCTGGAACGGGAGGGCCGGCCCCGCGCGGCGGACCGTGCGGGGCGGGTGGAGCTGACGTGCCTCGGCGCCGCGTCGGCGGCCCGCGACGGCGCCCGGCTGCACCTGCCGCCGCGGCAGGTGGAGATCCTCACGCTGCTCGCGCTGGAGCCCGAGGGCTTCTCACCCGACCGGCTGCACGACGCGCTCTACGGCGACCGGCCGGTCACCGCGTCGACGTTCAAGGCGGAGGTCTCCCACCTGCGGCGCGCGCTGGACGGCGCGGTCGCCACCCGCCGCTACGCGCTGACTGCGCCGGTGGACTGCGACGCGGTGCGGGTCCTGCGCGCGCTCGAAGGCGGCGACACCGCGACGGCCGTACGGCTCTACCGCGGCCCGCTGCTGCCGGCCTCCGAGGCGCCGGGCGTGCTGGCCTGGCGCTCCCGGCTGGAGGTCGTCCTGCGCGAGTCGGTCCTCGCCTCGACCACCGCGGACCACGCCCTGAGCTACGGCAAGCGCGCGCCCTACGACGCCGAGATCCACGAACACGCCCTCCGCCTGCTCCCCGCCGCCGACCCGCGCCGGCCGCTGGCCCTCGGCCGCCTGGCCGCCGCACTCGACGACTGACCCGACCGCCCCGCCGCGCCTGCGGCGTGCACGGCGGCCGCGGTCCGCGCACACCCGGTCCTGGGAGAACTGCGGGCCACCGGGAGGTGCACGGGGCCGAGGGCGCGGCTACGCCCGGCGCGGGGTCTGGTAGGCGCCGGGCGTCTGGCCCATCGTGCGGGTGAAGGTGTCGATGAACGCGCTCGCGGTGGCCCAGCCGCAGCGGTGCGCGGTCTCGGTGACCGTCACGCCCTCGGCGAGCAGCACCATCGCGTGGAACACCCGCCGGTGGGTCCGCCACTGCGGGTAGGTCATGCCGAACTCGGTGCGGAACAGCCGGGTCAGGGTGCGCTGCCCGGCCCCGGACTCGCGGGCCAGCCAGGCCAGGCCGCGCGGCCTGCTCAGGTCCTCGGCGACCAGCCGGCAGGCGTGCGCCAGTCGCGGGTCGCGGGCCTCGGGCAGCGCCAGCGGCCGGGCACGGGCGCGGCGCAGCCGGTCGGAGAGCACCGCCCTGATCCGGCCCGCCTCGCCCGCGGGCAGCCCCGGCTCGGTGTAGGCGACCAGCAGTTCGCGCAGCAGCGGGTCGACGGCGAGGATCACCGGCGAGGTGGTGGCGAGCGGCGCGGGGGCGTCCCGGTCGGCGGGGAAGTTCACGATGTGCAGCGAGCTGCTGCCGTAGACGCGGTGCTCGTGCCAGATCCCGGCGGGCGTCCACACCGCACGGTCGCGCGAGGCGACCCACGCGCCCCGCTCGGTCTGGATCGCGAGCACCCCGGTGCTGACGTAGATCAGCTGGTGGTGGTCGTGGGAGTGGCGCGCGACCACCTCGCCGCCCGCGCGCTGCTCCACATAGCCCGGCAGGGGCGCCGGGCGGGCGCCGGGGCGGCGGGGGCGGCCGGACGGGTGGGGATGGCCGATCTCCGACATCACGCGGCAGAATACCGGAAGTCCGCAGCCGCGCCGGATGGCAGCGTTGATGTCATGATCACACCGCACCACCCGACCCACCGATGACGACGCAGGACACGGCGCCGGACACGCCGCCCGCGCGGGAGCAGGACCGCAGGTCGGCGCCGGACCCGGCGTCCGGGCCGGACCACCGCACGGACCCGGACGGCGAGCCGGCGCCCGCGCCCGCTCCGGGTCCCGCGCCCGCTCCGGGTCCCGGGCCGGCTCAGGGTCCCGGGCCCGTTCGGGAAGCCGCGCCCGCTCCGAGTCCCGGGCCCGTTCGGGAAGCCGCGCCCGCTCCGGAAGCCGCGCCCGTGCCCGGCCCGCGCAAAGGCCTGCTGCGCCGGCTCGCGCTCGACACCCGGCCGCTGGCCGTTCCCGCGTACCGCCGGCTGCTGCTCGGCCAGAGCGCCGCGCTGGTCGGCACGATGGTGACCGAGACGGCCGTCCCGGTGCAGATCTACCGCATGTCGCACTCCTCGCTGTACGTCGGCCTGACCGGGCTGGCCGGCGTGGTGCCGATCGTGGCGTTCGGGCTCTACGGCGGCGCGATCGCCGACTCCATGGACCGGCGGCGGCTGTCGGTGGCCGCGTCCCTGCTGACCTGGAGCGTGACGCTGCTGCTGCTCGCCCAGGCGGTGCTCGGCCTGCACTCGGTGGCCGCGGTGCTCGCCCTGGTGGCGGTGCAGTCGGCGGGGTTCGCGATCGCGTCCTCGGCACGCGGCGCGATCATCCCGCAGCTGGTGCCCGCGGACATGGTCGCCGCCGCGAACACGCTGAACTTCACCACGGGCAACGTCGCCCAGGTGGCAGGGCCGCTGCTGGCCGGCGTCCTGGTGTCGCTGCCGCACGGCTTCGGCTACGCCTACGGCGTCGACGCGGTGCTGTTCGCCGGCGTGCTCTACGCGACCGTGCGGCTGCCGCCGATCGTGCCCGCCGCCGCGGCGCGCGCCGGGACCCGCGCGGTGGTGGAGGGGCTGCGCTTCATCGCGGCGCGCCCGGTGCTGCTGACGTCCTTCGCGGTGGACATCGCGGCCATGACGCTGGCCATGCCGCGCGCGCTGTTCCCGCAGGCGGCGCAGACCCGCTTCCACGGCGGGATCGGGCTGCTCTACGCCTCGCTCGCGATCGGCTCGGTGCTGGCCGGGCTGGTCAGCGGCTGGATCGGCCGGGTGCGCCGGCAGGGCGTGGCGCTGGCCTGCGCGGCGGCCGGCTGGGGCGCGGCGATGGCGCTGGCCGGGCAGGCCCGCACGCTGTGGCTGGCGGTGCTGCTGCTGATGCTGGCCGGCGCCGCGGACCTGGTCAGCGCGGTGTACCGGCAGACGATGCTGCAGACGTACGCCCCGGACGAGATGCGCGGCCGGATGCAGGGCGTGTTCACCGTCGTGGTCTCCGGCGGGCCGCCGCTGGGCGACCTGCGCGCGGGCAGCCTCGCCGCGGCGACCTCGCTCGGCGTCGCCTGGTCCGGCAGCTCGCTGCTGTGCGTGGTCCTGGTGCTGGGCGGCGCGGTGGCCGTCCGCCCGTTCTGGACCTACGACGCCCACGCCCCAGCACCCGGGCGCGCCTGACGCGACCAACCTTTCGCCAACCTTCGGCGGTCACAGTGGGCTCGTCGCAACCCCTGCGTTTCAGGAGCGCCACCATGGTCTACGCGCAGCCAGGCACCGAGGGAAGCATCGTCAGCTTCGCCCGCCGCTACGACAACTTCATCGGCGGGGAGTGGGTCGCACCGGCCGAGGGACGCTACTTCGACAACCCGTCCCCGGTGACCGGCGAGACGTTCTGCGAGGTCGCCCGGTCCACCGCGCCGGACGTCGAGCGGGCGCTGGACGCGGCGCACGCCGCGGCCGGGGCGTGGGGCCGCACCTCGGCCACCCAGCGGGCGGTGATCCTGAACAGGATCGCCGACCGGATCGAGGAGAACCTGGAGAAGCTGGCGGTCGCCGAGACGTGGGAGAACGGCAAGCCGGTGCGCGAGACGCTCGCCGCGGACCTGCCGCTCGCGGTGGACCACTTCCGCTACTTCGCCGGGGCGATCCGCGCCCAGGAGGGCAGCATCGCGGAGATCGACGCGGACACCGTGGCGTACCACTTCCACGAGCCGCTGGGCGTGGTCGGCCAGATCATCCCGTGGAACTTCCCGATTTTGATGGCCACCTGGAAGCTCGCGCCCGCGCTGGCCGCGGGCAACTGCGTGGTGATCAAGCCGGCCGAGCAGACCCCGGCGAGCCTGCTGCTGGTGATCGACCTGATCGCGGACCTGCTGCCGCCCGGCGTGGTCAACGTCGTCAACGGCTTCGGCGTCGAGGCCGGCAAGCCGCTGGCGTCCAGCCCCCGGGTGGCCAAGGTCGCCTTCACCGGCGAGACCACCACCGGCCGGCTGATCATGCAGTACGCCAGCGAGAACATCATCCCGGTGACGCTGGAGCTGGGCGGCAAGAGCCCGAACATCTTCCTGCCGGACGTCATGGCCGCCGACGACGACTACCTGGACAAGGCCGTCGAGGGCTTCGTGATGTTCGCGCTGAACCAGGGCGAGGTCTGCACCTGTCCGTCCCGCGCGCTGATCGCGTCCTCGATCTACGACGAGTTCATGGCGCGATGCGTCGAGCGCACCCGGGCGATCCGCGGCGGCGACCCGCTGGACCAGGCGACCATGCTCGGCGCGCAGGCCAGCAACGACCAGTACGAGAAGATCCTGTCGTACATCGACATCGGCCGGCAGGAGGGCGCGGAGGTCGTCACCGGCGGCGGCGCCCGCAAGGTCCCCGGCCTGGACGGCGGCTACTACATCGAGCCGACGATCTTCCGCGGCACCAACGACATGCGGATCTTCCAGGAGGAGATCTTCGGGCCGGTGGTCTCGGTGACCACGTACGACTCGGTGGACGAGGCGCTGAAGCTCGCCAACGACACGCTGTACGGGCTGGGCGCGGGCGTGTGGACCCGCGACGGCGGCACGGCGTACCGGCTGGGCCGCGAGATCAAGGCGGGCCGGGTGTGGACCAACTGCTACCACGCGTACCCGGCGCACGCGGCGTTCGGCGGCTACAAGAACTCCGGGATCGGCCGGGAGAACCACAAGATGATGCTGGAGCACTACCAGCAGACCAAGAACCTGCTGGTCAGCTACTCGCCGAAGGCACAGGGGTTCTTCTGATGGACGGCTCCGGCGGCCCCGGCGGCCCGGACACCGAGGCGGGCGCGCGGGCGCCGGGCGCCGCCGCGGCCGGCGGGAGCGGCTCCGCCGCCGCGGCAGCGGAGCCGGTGCGCCGCGTCGACCTCTCCCCGCGGCGCGCGAGCTGGTGGACCGGCTGGCCGCGCGGCACGGCCCGCTGATGTTCCACCAGTCGGGCGGCTGCTGCGACGGCAGCTCGCCGATGTGCTATCCGCGCGGCGAGTTCCGGGTCGGCGGCTCCGACGTGCTGCTCGGACTGGTCGCCGGGGACACCCCGTTCTGGATGAGCGCGGCCCAGTACGCGTACTGGCGGCACACCCATCTGACGGTGGACGTGGTGCCCGGCCGTGGCAGCGGCTTCTCGCTGGAGGCGCCGGAGGGCGTGCGGTTCCTGCTGCGCTCCCGGCTGCTGACCGACGAGGAGCTGGAGCGGATCGCCGCGGAGCCGCCGCCGCGGCGCGGCTGACCCCGCGCCCTCCGCGCGGCGACCGCACCCCGTGCGGCCGGCCGCGCCACCGGACCGGCATCCGCCGTCCGGCGCCTGTCGGCGGGCGCCGGGCGGCGGTTGCCACGCCCAGCCGCACCGGGCCACGGGGGGCCACGCCCTGGGCGCCGCGGTCGTCCGCGCCGCGCGAGCCGACGGTGTCCGCCCCGGGGGCGCTCAGCCGGGCAGCGGGGACGCCGCGGCGGGATCGAGCAGGCCGGCCATCAGGTCGCCGCCGCGGCGCACCCGGTCCGGCACGTCGGCGAGGGTGAACTCCAGCTGGGCCGGCCGCCGCGCCGACGCGACCTCGCGCCACGACAGCGGCGCGGACACCGTCGGCGTCTGCCGGGCCCGTACGGTGTACGGCGCCGCGGTGGTCTTGCGCGCGGAGTTCTGCGACCAGTCGATGAAGACGCGGTCCGCCCGGTCGGCCCTGGTCATCCGCGAGATCACGGTGTCGGGGTGCCGGGCCTCCAGTTCACGGGCGATCCGCCGCGCGTAGTCCCCCGCGGCGGCCGGGGTCGCGCCGCGCAGCGCGGCCAGCAGGTGCAGGCCCTTGGAGCCGCTGGTCTTGGCCCACACCACGATGCCGTCCTCGGCGAGCCGGTCGCGCAGCAGCAGCGCGACCCGGCAGCAGTCCACCACCGTGCGGCCGGGACCCGGGTCCAGATCGAGCACCAGCCGGTCGGCGGACTGCGGCGAGGCGGCCTTCCACTGGTGGGTGTGGATCTCCACGCAGGCGAGGTTCCCCGCCCAGATCAGCGTGGCCAGATCGTTCACCTGCACCTGGTCCATGATCTCGCCGCTGTTCCTGACCGTCTCCGCGGTCGTCACCCAGTCGGGCGTACCGGCGGGCGGCCTTTTCTGGAAGAAGCGCTGCCCCTCCACACCGTCCGGGGTGCGCACGAAGCTGACCTGCCGGCCCCGCACGTGCGGCAGCAGCGCGTCGGCGACGGTCGCGTAGTAGTGCAGCAGCTCGGCCTTGGTGGTGCCGGTCGCGGGCCACAGCACGCGGTCGAGGTGGCTGAGCCTGAGCGTCCGGCCCTCGACCTCGGTGATCGGCATACCATAAAGATCCCATAGGCTGACAAAAAGGACACGCCATGCGCAGCGTCTGGTCGGGGAACCTGGCCTTCGGCCTCGTCTCCATCCCCGTGAAGCTGGGATCAGCGGTCTCCAGTCACAAGATCAGCTTCCGCCAGATCCACCTGGCCGACCAGGGCAGGGTCCGTTACCAGAAGACCTGCGAGCTGGACGCCGAGGTGCTGGAGCCGTCCGAGATCGGGCGGGCCTTCGAGACCCCCGACGACCGGCTGGTCGAGGTGAGCGACGCCGACCTCCAGTCGCTGCCGCTGCCCACCGCGAAGACCATCGAGGTCAGCGGGTTCGTGGAGACGTCCTCGATCGACGCGATGCAGCTCGACACCCCGTACTTCATCGCGCCCGCCACCCCCGCGGCCAACAAGCCGTACGTGCTGATGCGCGAGGCGCTGAGCCGCTCGGGGAAGGCCGCGGTCGGCAAGTTCGCCATGCGCAACTCCGAGCATCTGGCGCTGATCACCTCGCGCGACGACATCCTGTTGCTCCAGACGCTGCGCTGGCCGGACGAGCTGAACTCCTCGGCGGAGGCCGCGCCCCGCGGCAGCGTGTCGATCAGCGACAACGAGCTGCGGCTGGCCGACACCCTGATCGACGCGCTGGGCGAGGCGGACCTGAGCGAGTACCACGACGAGTACGCGCAGGCCGTCCAGGCGCTGGTGACGGCCAAGCTGGAGGGCGAGGAGCCGCCCGCCCCGTCCGGCGAGCGCGGCGGCGGCGAGGTGGTGGACCTGATGGCGGCCCTCCAGGCGTCGGTGGACCAGGCGAGGCCGCGCGGCGGCAGGTCGGGCGCGAAGAAGGCGCCGGCCCGCAAGACGGCGCAGTCGTCGAAGTCGGCGGGATCGGCGGGATCGGCGGGATCGGCCCGTTCCGCGAAGTCCGCCTCCTCGGGGAAGTCCGCGTCGGCGGCGAAGTCGTCCTCGTCGGGGAAGAAGGCCGCCAAGTCGCCGGCCCGCAAGAGCACCCGGCGCAAGGCGAGCTGACCGCCCGCGTCCCCGGGCCTCGGGGCCCCGGGCCCCCGAAAAGCCCCGGGCCCCGGCCCCCCCGGGCAGGGTGCCCCGCGCGGTTTTTGAACGGCGTATGAAGGCGCGCGCAGCCAATCCCCGCAAAGCGGGGCGAAGCGCTCCGCGCGCCGTTGACACCCCGGAACGCCGCTGCCTACGTTACGGCCAAGGCGGCCCGCCTCCGTGGCCGCCGCATCGATGCTTCGCCCCAGTGGGCGGACGAGGGCGGCCGGCATGTATTCGGGACCTGGCATGGCAGCGTGGCGTCGCCACGGCCGTGCGTCCGCGTACCTGGCCAGGCACATCGACTTCCAGCGCGTCAGCAGCGCCCTGTGTCAGCCCTGTCCGAGCCGCCCCGGCCGCTGAGGCCAGGGGCCGGGCCCGCGCCGCGAGCGGCCGGCCCGCACGCGCCCCGCGTCACCACCGCCCGGTCCGCGGGCCCGCCCGCGCCCCGGCCGTCCGGCCGGCGCCGCGCCGGCCGCGACCGCGCCGCCGGACCCTTCCGGGGCCGAGCCCCGTCCTTCGTCCCACCGCCGAACGGAACCGGACCGCAACGCCGTTGAGGCCCGCTCCGCCGTGTCCCCGCGTGGAGTCCCGCGATGAGCGAATCACCGCCAGCCGCCCCACCCGTACCACCCGACCTCGACCCGCCCGCACCGCGGCCCGGCGGGGACAGCGGCGCACTGTCCGCGCAGCGGGTGATCCCGCTGCGCCGTCCCTGGCGCTGGGTCGCCACCGCCGTGGTGCTGGTGCTGCTCGCCCAGGTCGTGCACGGGCTGGTCACCAACCCGTTCTTCCAGTGGGACCGGTTCCGCTACTGGTTCCTGCGCCCGATCATCCTCGACGGGCTGGTGATCACCCTGAAGGTCGCCGCGCTCAGCGCGGTGTTCGGGCTGCTCGGCGGGATCGTGCTGGCCCTGGCCCGGCTGTCGCGCAGCCCGGTGCTGCGCACCGTGAGCTGGGTGTACATCTGGCTGCTGCGCTCGGTGCCGCTGATCGTGGTGCTGCTGTTCCTCTACAACTTCAGCGCGCTGTACGCCACGTTGAGCCTCGGGGTGCCGTTCGGCCCGGGCTTCGCGCACTTCGACGAGGCGCGGCTGGCCTCCGACACGGTCGTGGCCGTGGTCGGCCTGAGCCTCAACGAGGCCGCGTACGCCGCCGAGGTGGTGCGCGCCGGGGTGCTCTCGGTCGACCAGGGCCAGCACGAGGCGGCGGCGGCGCTGGGACTGCCGCGCGGCTACCAGTTCTCCCGCATCGTCTTCCCGCAGGCGCTGCGGGCGATCGTCCCCTCCTACGTCAACCAGCTGATCGGACTGGTCAAGAGCACCTCGCTGGTGTTCTACGTCTCGCTGCTCGACCTGTTCGGCAAGGTGGAGACGCTCGGCAGCACCTACCCGGGCGACATCGTGCCGCTGCTGCTGGTCGCCACCGTCTGGTACGTGATCCTGACCAGCGTGGTGTCGGTGGTCCAGTTCTACGTCGAGCGGCACTACTCGCGCGGCGCGCTGCGCACGCTGCCCCCGACGCCGCTGCAGAAACTCCGGGCCGCGCTGCGCGACCTGCGGACCCGTATCGCGATCGGAGCGGCCGGATGAGCGCGAACGCCGCGGCGGCGGCCCCCCAGGACGCGGCGCCCGATCCCGCGGCGAAGGTCCGGCCGGCCGCGGTCACCGTGCACAACGCGCACAAGTGGTACGGCGCGCACCGGGCGCTGGACGGCGTCGACCTGACGGTGCGGGCCGGCGAGGTGACGGTGGTGCTCGGGCCGTCGGGCTCGGGCAAGTCGACGCTGCTGCGCGCGGTCAACCACCTGGAGAAGCTGGACATCGGCCATGTCGAGGTGGGCGGCGAGCCGATCGGGGTGCGCCACCACCGCGGCCGGCTGAAGGAGCTGAGCGAGCGGGAGATCCTGGCGCAGCGCAGCCGGATCGGCTTCGTCTTCCAGGGCTTCAACCTCTTCCCGCACCTGACCGCGCTGGAGAACGTCGCCGCGGCCCCGGTCGCCACCGGCCGGGCGAGCAAGGCGCAGGCCCGCGAGCGGGCCCGCGAACTGCTGGCCCGGGTGGGCCTGGCCGACCGCGCGGACGCCTACCCGCGGCAGCTGTCCGGCGGCCAGCAGCAGCGGGTGGCGATCGCCCGCGCGCTGGCCCTCGAACCGGGCCTGATCCTGTTCGACGAACCCACCTCGGCGCTGGACCCCGAACTCGTCGGCGAGGTCCTCGCGGTGATCGGCGACCTCGCCAGGAGCGGCGCCACGCTCATCGTGGTCACCCACGAGATCGCCTTCGCCCGTGAGGTCGCCGACACGGTGGTCTTCCTCGACGGCGGGCGGATCGTCGAGCAGGGCCCACCGCAGGAGGTGCTGGACCGGCCGCAGCACCCGCGCACCCGGGAGTTCCTCAGCCGCGTCCTGTGAGACCGCCCGCCCTCCCGCACCGCCCGAACCGCACCGTCCCTCCGGTCCCGTCCCCTCTCGTCCCCGCACCGTCCCCGCACCATCCCCGCACCGCGCCCCGCGTGCCCGTCCCTCAGCGAGGAAGCCAGCCATGCCCCGTCTGCGTACCAGACCCGCCCGCACCGCCTCCGTGGCGACCGCCGCCGTCCTCGCGCTCGGCCTCGGCCTCACCGCCTGCGGCAGCGACGACGGCTCCGACGCGGCGGCGCCCGCCGCCCAGGTCAAGGACGCCGTGGTGGTCGGCGCGTTCTCCAACGGCGCCGCGAAGCAGACCACCGTCAAGGTCTCCGCCGTCGCCTCGATCCGCGCCGAGCTGCCCAAGCGGGTGCTGGACAGCAACCAGCTGGTCATCGGCCTCGGCCAGCTGCCGGCCGGCTCCGCGCCGCTGGGCTTCCTCGGCAGCGACCAGAAGACGCTCACCGGCTCCGAGCCCGACATCGGCCGCCTGGTCGCCGCGGTCCTGGGCCTGAAGCCGGTGCTGGAGAACGCCACCTGGGAGAACCTCTTCGTCGGTCTCGACAGCGGCAAGACCGACGTCGGCTTCTCCAACATCACCGACACCGAGCAGCGCAAGCTCAAGTACGACTTCGCCAGCTACCGCAAGGACAACGTCGCGTTCGAGGTGCGCGGGAAGGACACCTGGAACTTCGCCGGCGACTACCGGAACCTGGCCGGCAAGACGGTCGCGGTCGGCTCCGGCACCAACCAGGAGAAGATCCTGCTGGAGTGGCAGACCAAGCTGAAGGCCGAGGGCAAGAAGCTCGACGTCAAGTACTACCAGGACTCCAACAGCGCCTACCTCGCCCTGGCCGGCCACAAGATCGACGCCTACTTCGCGCCCAACCCCAGCGTCGCCTACCACGTCGCCAAGACCGCCGGCACCCCGCAGGCCACCCGCAACGCCGGCGCGTACTCCGGCGCGGGCGCGAGCCTGCAGGGGCTGATCTGCGCGACCACCAAGAAGGACAGCGGCCTGGTCAAGCCGGTCGCCGACGCGCTGAACTACCTGATCAAGAACGGCCAGTACGCGCAGTGGCTGGCCGCCTGGAACCTCTCCAACGAGTCGGTGCCGGCCTCCGAGATCAACCCTCCGGGGCTGCCGACGTCCAATTCCTGAGACCGCCGCCGCCGCGCGGAATGGCCGGCCGGGCGAGCCGGTTGCCCCCTTGTGGCGCAGTCCGCTTCCCGGCCCCGCGCCGCCGCACTACAGATTCGGAGATCCAGCCGCCATGTCGACCAGCCTTCAGCCGCACGAGCCGCTTCCGCAGGAGGACCCGGCCGGGCACGTCCTGGACAACCCGGCGTGGGCCTCGCTGAGCGGCGCGCACCGGCACCTCGCGCAGACCGTCGGCTCGGCCGCCCGCTACCTGCAGGACGTGTCGCCGTTCACCGCGCTCGCCGACGCCGAGGACCCGCGGGCCTGGCAGGACCTGGCCGCGCTGGTCGGCGCGGGCAACACCTTCGCGCTGGCCGGGGTCCGCTCGCTGCCCGAGGGCTGGTCGACCGGCCAGTCCGGACAGGGCGTACAGCTCGTCGCCGAGACGCTCGTACCCGAGCGGGACGGCGAGGCGGTGCGGCTGGGCGCGGCCGACGTGCCGGAGATGCTGGACCTGGTGGCGCGCACCCAGCCGGGGCCGTTCCGGCCGCGCACCGTCGAGATGGGCGCGTACTACGGCGTGCGGCGGGACGGCAGGCTGGTGGCGATGGCGGGCGAGCGGCTGCGCCCGCCCGGCTACACCGAGATCAGCGCGGTGTGCACCGACGAGGCGTACCGCGGCCAGGGCCTGGCGGGCCGGCTGGTCCGGCACGTCGCGGCGGGCGTCGTCGAGCGCGGCGACACGCCGTTCCTGCACGCCGCCGCGGTCAACACCACCGCGATCCGGCTGTACGAGTCGATGGGCTTCGTGCTGCGCCGCACCACCGTCTTCCACTTCCTGCAGGTGCCCGGCGACGCGGTCGCCGCGCCGTGAGCCGCCCCACGCAGACCGGCACCGGCCGCGCCGCAGCCCGCACCGCAGGCACGCCGGTCCGCACCCGCCGCCCGCGATCCAGCACCCGCACATCCGCACCGCGCACCACGTACCGCAAAGGACCCACGTCATGACCCGCGCCTATGTCTTCACCCGCAACGGCGGTCCCGAGGTCGAGGGCTTCGCCGAGGTGCCGCGCCCGGTGCCGGGCCCCGGGCAGGTGCTGATCGCGCTGCGCGCGGCCGGCGTCAACCCCGCGGACTGGAAGCGCCGCCAGGGGCTGCGCGGACCGGGCGAGCCGGAGCCGCGGTTCCCGGTGGTCTTCGGCCGTGAGGCGGCCGGCGTGGTCGAGGAGACCGGGCCGGGCGTGACCGCCTTCGCGGTGGGCGACGAGGTGTTCGGCCACCCGGTCGCCGGCTCCTACGCCGAGCACGCGCTGCTGCCGGTGGGCGGCGCGGCCCGCAAGCCCGCCGGGGTGTCCTGGGCCGACGCGGCGACGCTCCCGGTGGCCGCGGCCACCGCCTGGGACGGCCTGCGCCAGCTGGACCTGCCGCGCGGCGCCACGCTGCTGGTCACCGGGATCGGCGGCGGCGTCGGCACGGCCGCGGCGCAGATCGCCGTCCACGAGGGCCTGACCGTGATCGGCACCGCGAGCGAGGGCAAGAAGGACTTCGTGGAGGCGCTCGGCGCGGTGCACGTGGCCTCGGGCCCCGGCGCCGCCGACCGGGTGCGGGCCGCCGCGCCCGACGGCGTCGACGCCGTGTTCGACCTGGTCGGCGGCGAGCCGCTGCGCGAGGCCGCGGCGCTGCTGCCCGACCGCTCGCGGCTGATCAGCGGCGCGGACCGGGCGACGGTCGCGGAGCTGGGCGGCGCCCCGGTGCTGCGGGAGCGCACCTCGCAGGTGCTGGAGGCGGTGGCCGCCCTGGTCGCCGAGGGCGTCCTCGACCCGCGGGTGACGGCCCGCTTCCCGTTCGCCGAGGCGGACCGCGCGCTGCGCGCCGTCGAGGAGGGCCACAGCCGGGGCAAGATCGTGATCGAGTTCGGCGGCTGACCGTGCCCCGCGTCCCGACGCCTTTCGCACCGCCGGCGGTCCTGCTGTACCGCCGGCGGCACATCGACCTGCAGCGCGTCGCCGCGGCCCTGTGTCGCGGCTGACCGCCCCGGGGCCCGGCCTGCCGATCATGCCGGACCCGACTGCGACGCGCCCTGCCGCCAGGGAACCGTGTCCGCCCACGCCCCGCCCGTGCGCCCCCTGGCCACGGCGCGGCCGCGGGGCGGAGCGCGCGCGTCCGCCTCCGGTCGACCGAGAAAGGCGTTGCCGACGCATGCCCGCTTCACCCGAACCCGCCGCCCAGACCCCCGCCCCCGACGCCGCCGCGGGGTCCGCCGCCCCCGACGCCACGGCTCCCGACGCCTCCGCCGCCCGGACCCCCGCCGCCCGGCCGGCCGGCCGGATTCCCGACCCGTCCGCTCCTGTGCACCTGGCCGTCGCGCTCCAGGACGCCGGCTGGCACCCGGCCGCGTGGCGCGAGCCCGGCGCACGGCCGCGCGAGCTGTTCGACGCCCGCTACTGGGTCGACGCGGTCCGCGAGGCCGAGCGCGGCCTGCTGGACTTCGTCACGTTCGAGGACTCCCTCGCGCTCCAGTCCGACGACCCGCTGCGGCCCGACGACCGCACCGACCGGGTGCGCGGCCGGCTGGACGCGGTGCTGACCGCCGCCCGGGTGGCGCCGCTGACCGCCCGCGTCGGCCTGGTGCCGACGCTGGTGACGACGCACACCGAGCCGTTCCACCTGTCCAAGGCGATCGCCACGCTGGACTACGCGAGCACCGGCCGGGCGGGCCTGCGCGTGCAGGTCGCCGCCCAGCCGCACGTGGCCGCGCACTTCGGCCGCCGTACGATCCCCTCGTTCTCCTTCGAGGACCTGGAGCGGCCCGGGGTGCGGGAGCTGGTCGCGGACCTCTTCGAGGAGGCCGCCGACTACGTCGAGGTGGTCCGCCGGCTGTGGGACAGCTGGGAGGACGACGCGGAGATCCGCGACGCGGCCACCGGCCGGTTCATCGACCGCGACAAGCTGCACTACATCGACTTCGAGGGCGCCCGCTTCAGCGTCAGGGGCCCGTCGATCACCCCGCGCCCGCCGCAGGGCCAGCCCCCGGTGGCCGCGCTCGCGCACGCCGCTGTGCCGTACCGCCTGGTGGCCCGGGCCGCGGACATCGGCTTCACCACGCCGCAGGACGCCGAGCGGGCCGCGGCGATCGTCGCCGAGATCCGCGCCGGGCAGGAGGAGGCCGGCCGGGCTGGCGAGACCGTGCACGTCTTCGGCGACCTGGTGGTGTTCCTGGACGAGGACGCCGCCGCGGCCCGCGCCCGCCGGGACCGGCTCGACGCGCTGCTGGACGCGCCGTACACCTCCGACGCCCGGATCTTCACCGGCACGCCGGCCGAACTGGCCGACCTGCTTCTGGAGTTGCGGGCGGCCGGGCTGACCGGCTTCCGGCTGCGGCCGGCCGACGCCGACCACGACCTGAAGGCGATCACCCGCGGCCTGGTGCCCGAACTGCAGGCGCGCGGCGTGTTCCGCCGCTCCTACGAGGCCGCCACGCTGCGCGGCCTGCTCGGGCTGCCCCGGCCCGCGAACCGCTACGCCACCGCCAGCGCCTGAGCCGGAGGACGAGGACACCATGACCACGCAAGGCAACGACGGCCGCCCGAAGCAGATCCACCTCGCGGCGCACTTCCCCGGTGTGAACAACACCACCGTGTGGAGCGACCCGGAGGCCGGCAGCCACATCGAGTTCAGCTCGTTCGCGCACTTCGCGCGGACCGCGGAGCGCGCCAAGTTCGACTTCCTGTTCCTGGCCGAGGGGCTGCGGCTGCGCGAGCAGGGCGGCCTGATCTACGACCTGGACGTCGTGGGCCGCCCCGACACCTTCACGGTGCTCGCCGCGCTCGCCGCAGTCACCGAGCGGATCGGCCTGACCGGCACCATCAACTCCACCTTCAACGAGCCGTACGAGGTGGCCCGGCAGTTCGCCAGCCTCGACCACCTGTCCGCGGGCCGGGCCGCCTGGAACGTGGTGACCTCCTGGGACGCCTTCACCGGCGAGAACTTCCGCCGCGGCGGCTTCCTGGCCCGGGAGGACCGCTACGCGCGGGCGCAGTCCTTCCTCACCACCGCCACCGAGCTGTTCGACTCCTGGCGCGGCGACGAGATCACGGCGGACAAGGAGTCGGGCCGCTTCCTGTCCGACCCGGCGGCGGGGACCTTCCGCCACCACGACCGGCACTTCGACATCGAGGGCCGGTTCAACGTGCCGCGCAGCCCGCAGGGCCGGCCGGTGATCTTCCAGGCCGGCGACTCCGAGGAGGGCCGGGAGTTCGCCGCGTCGTCGGCCGACGCGATCTTCAGCCTGGCACGCCCAACTGGAGGAGGGCAAGGCGTTCTACCGGGACGTCAAGGGCCGGCTGGCGAAGTACGGCAGGACGCCCGACGAACTGCTGATCCTGCCCGCGGCGACGTTCGTGCTCGGCGACACCGAGGCCGAGGCCGCCGACCTGGCGCACCATGTGCGGCGCGCGCAGGTCAGCGGGCAGACCGCGATCAAGCTGCTGGAGCAGGTGTGGAACCGCGACCTGTCGGCGTACGACCCGGAGGGGCCGCTGCCGGACATCGACCCGGATCCGGGCGAGCACACCGTGGCACGCGGCCGGGCGAGCGTGCGCTCGGTGCGCGATCCGCTGGCCACCGCCCGCGAGTGGCGCGAGCTGGCGGAGGCGGAGAAGCTGTCGATCCGCGACCTGGTGATCCGCACCAGCGCGCGGCAGACGTTCGTCGGCACGGCGCAGACCGTGGCGAGCACCATCGACGCGTTCGTGCAGGCCGAGGCCGCCGACGGGTTCATCCTGGTGCCGCACGTGACGCCGGGCGGCCTCGACGTCTTCGCGGACACGGTGGTGCCGCTGCTCCAGGAGCGCGGGGTGTTCCGCGCCGACTACGAGGGCACGACGCTCCGCGACCACCTGGGCCTGCGCGTCCCCGAGCCGGGCGCCGGGACGCGGGTCCGGCCGGGGGCCGGGGCGGCGTCCGGCCCGGGCGCCGAGCCGGGAGCGGGAGCGGTCGTCTCATGAGGTTCCTGGCGATCACGCTCATCGTGCACGCGCCCGACCCGGTCACCGGGGTGCGGGTGTCCACCGCGGACCGCTTCCGCGAGGTGCTGGACGACGCGCTGCTGGCCGAGGAGCTGGGCTTCGACGGCTTCGGCGTGGGCGAGCGCCACGAGCGGCCGTTCATCTCCTCCTCGCCGCCCGTGGTGCTCAGCCACATCGCCGCGCTGACCTCGCGGATCAGGCTGTTCACCGCGGTGACCACGCTGAGCCTGCTGGACCCGGTGCGGGCCTTCGAGGACTACGCCACGCTGGACCACCTGTCCGGCGGCCGGCTCGAACTGATCATCGGCAAGGGCAACGGCTCCGCGCAGCGCGAGCTGTTCCACGTCACCACCGACGACCAGTGGGACCGCAACGCCGAGAGCTACGACCTGTTCCGGCGGATCTGGCGGCAGGACAAGGTCACCGCCGAGCCGCGGTTCCGCCCGGCGCTGGCGGCGGCTGAGGTGTGGCCGCGCCCGCTCCAGCAGCCGATCCGCGTCTGGCACGGCAGCGCCACCAGCCGCGAGTCCGCGGACCTGGCCGCCCGCTACGGCGACCCGCTGTTCTCCGCGAACGTCACCAACCCGATCGAGCCGTACGCCGAACTGGTCCGGCACTACCGGGAGCGCTGGGAGGCGTACGGCCACGACCCGGCGCTCGCCGCCGTCGGCGCGGGCACCGCCGGCGACTACGCCGCGCGCACCTCCCAGGAGGCGCTGGCGGTCTACCGCCCGGTGTTCGAGGGCCGGCTGGCGTTCCAGAAAAAGATCGGCCTCGAACCGGTCTTCACCACGCTGGAGGACTTCGTCGAGCGCAGCTCGGCGCTGATCGGCAGTCCGCAGCAGATCGTGGAGAAGGTGCACCGCTACCACGAGCGGCTCGGGCACACCGTGCTGCACCTCCAGGCCGACCGCAGCGGCCTGACCCCGGCGCGGCACCGCGCCGCGCTGGAGCTGTTCCAGTGCGACATCGCGCCGGTGCTGCGCAAGGAGATCCCCGACCCGCCGTGGGAGTGGGGACCGGGGCCGCTCAGCCCCACCGAACGGCCGCAGCACCCCCAGGGCGGTGCCGAGGGGCCGCGCCCCGCGACACCGTCCACCCGGCAAGAGGAAGGCGGCGGCACGTCATGACCGCACCCGCGCACCCCACCACACCCGCGACCACGACCGTCCCGCTGTCCGTCCTGGACCTCTCCCCCATCCCCTCCGGCTCGACGCCCGCGCAGGCGCTGCGCAACACCGTGGACCTCGCCCGCCGCGCGGAGGCCGCCGGCTACGCCCGCTACTGGCTGGCGGAGCACCACCTCGCGACGGGCGTGGCCGGGGTGTCCCCCGCGCTGGTGATCCAGCTGGTGGCCGCGGCGACCGAGCGCATCCGGGTCGGCTCGGGCGCGGTGCAGCTCGGCCACCGCACGCCGCTGTCGGTGGTGGAGGAGTTCGGCCTGCTCGACGCGCTCTTCCCGGGGCGGATCGACCTGGGCCTGGGCCGCACCGGGTTCAGGGCCCCCAAGGGCGGCGGCACGCCGCCGGCTCCCCGCCGCGCCGCACCGAGGACGTCTGGACGCCCGAGGGCCTGCTGCTGCCTCCGCCGTACGACGTCAGCCGGCTGCTCGGCTCGCCGCTGCTGAGGCGCTACCAGCAGCTCGTGCAGTATCCGGGCTCCGAGGTGCCGGACTACCGCGAGCAGGTCGACCAGATACAGGCGCTGATCCGCGGTGACCTGCGCACCGCCGACGGCCTGGAGGCGCACGCGCTGCCCGGCGAGGGCGCGGACCTCCAGCTGTGGGTGCTGGGCAGCAGCGCCGGCTCCAGCGCGCAGGCGGCCGGCGCGCTCGGCCTGCCGTTCGGCGCGAACTACCACGTCAGCCCGGCCGCCGTGGTGGAGGCGGTGGACGCCTACCGCAAGGCGTTCGTGCCCTCCGACGTGTTGGCCGAACCGCATGTGCTGGTCTCGGCCGACGTGGTGGTCGCCGAGGACGACGCCACCGCCAGGCGGCTGGCCTCGCCGTACGGACTGTGGGTGCACAGCATCCGCTCCGGGCGCGGCGCGATCCCGTTCCCGACGCCGGAGGAGGCCGAGGCGCACGTCTGGACCGACGAGGAGCGGGCACTGGTCGACGACCGGGTGCGCACCCAGTTCGCGGGTTCCCCCGCAACCGTGACGGAGAAGCTGCGGGTCCTGCAACGCGCCACCGGGGCCGACGAGTTGCTGATCACCACGATCACCCACGACCACGCGGACCGGGTGCGCTCGCTGGAGCTGCTCGCGCAGGCGTGGGCGCGGGACGGGAGCCCGTGACGCGGGTGGTCCGGGAGAGCGGCTGAGGTCCGGGAGCCGCTGAGGTCGGGAAGCCGCTGAGGTCCGGGGGCGGGATGCCTGTCGCGTGACGTCAGGAGGCCCGGCCCGTGTGCCCGCCCCTCGCGCCCCCGTGTTCCCCCGGTCCTGCCCTGCCGGGGGAACACGGGGGCGCGGCGGTGTGCGGGGAGCGCGAGGGCCGCGCGGGGTCCGGCCGCGCCCGGCTCAGTCCGTGATGCCCGCCGCGTCGAGGACGACGGCGGCCAGCTCGACCGCCAGGCCGTCGAGGCGCTCCGCGCCGATGCCCGCGCGGGCGGCGGCGCCGTCGTAGACCACCAGCAGCCGGCGCGCCAGCAGGTCGGGATCGGCCGCGCCCGCCCGTGCGGCCTCGACCCGGAAGAGGTCGCCGAGCCGCTCCTTGGCGTCGGCGGCGACCGCGCTGGCCGGGTGCGCCGGGTCCTTCAGCTCGATCTGCGCGGACAGGTACGGGCAGCCGTGGTAGTCCTGCGACGCCGACGCCTCCTCCATCCGCTCGAAGAGGTACAGGATGCGGGCGCGCGGCGCCGCGGGCTCGTCCGGCGGCGGCAGCAGGCGCGCCTCCAGCCGCGGCTTCTGGCGTTCCAGCGCGGCGGCGAGCACCTCGTCCTTGCTGCCGAACAACTGGTACATCGACCGCTTGGAGACACCGGCGGCCTTGCACAGCGCGTCGATGCCGGTGGCCGCGCCCTGCCGGTACATCAGGTCCGCCGCCGCGTCCAGCAGGCGCTCGCGGGTCGGCTGCCCGGGTGTGGTGCTGCTCATGCGGCCAGGTTAGCGCTCCGCCTCGACATCGGAAACCGATCGGTATACGGTCGGTGGAAACCGATCGGTTTCCCGACTCGCCGGTACGGGTCTCCGGCGGCGTCCCGCGCGCGGTCGTCCGCGCACCACTCGCTCGAAGGGCATTCCCATGAAGATCAACGGCTCCGTCGCGCTCGTCACCGGGGGCAACCGCGGCATCGGCGCGCACTTCGTCCGCGCGCTGCTCGACGGCGGCGCGGCCAAGGTCTACGCCGCGGCCCGCGACCCGCGGACGGTCACCGCGGCCGGCGCGGTGCCGCTGCGCCTGGACATCACCGACCCCGAGCAGGTCCGGGCGGCGGCGGAGCAGGCCGCCGACGTGGACCTGCTGGTGAACAACGCCGGCATCGCCACCGGCGCGGACATCCTGGGCGGCGGCCTCGACGACTGGCGGCGCGAGTACGAGACGCACGTGCTCGGCACCCTGGCCGTCAGCCGCGCGTTCGCGCCCGTCCTGGCGGGCAACGGGGGCGGCGGCATCCTCAACGTGCTCTCCGCGCTGTCCTGGGTGTCGCTGCCGGGCAGCGCGGCCTACTGCGCCGCGAAGTCGGCGCAGTGGTCGGTCACGAACGCGTTGCGGGTCGCCCTGGCCGCGCAGGGCACGCAGGTCACCGCCCTGCACATGGGCTACGTGGACACGGATCTGACCGCGCGCCTCGACGTCGCCAAGGCCGATCCGGCGGACATCGTCCGCGCGGCGCTCGCGGGGTTCGCCGCGGGCGACCCCGAGGTCACCGCGGACGCCACGGCCACGCAGGTGAAGTCCGCGCTCACGGCGGGCGTCCCGGCCCTCTACCCCGACCTCGCGGCGGCCTAGCCCGGAGCGGTTCCCGCCCCCCTCCCGCGACGGCCCCGCCCGCCCGGCCGGGCGGGGCAACGGAGCCGCGGGCTCAGCCCCGGTAGGTCTCCAGCAGGCGCAGCCACACCTCGCTGATCGTCGGGTAGGCCGGCACCGCGTGCCACAACCGGGCCAGCGGCACCTGCCCGGCCACCGCGACCGTCGCGGAGTGCAGCAGCTCCCCCACGCCGGGCCCGGCGAACGTCACACCGACCACGAGTTCGCGGTCGAGGTCGACCACCATCCGGGCCCGGCCCTCGTACCCCTCACCGTAGAGCCCCGCGCCCGCGACGCCGGCGAGGTCGTAGTCCACGACCCGCGTCCGCAGGCCGGCCCGCTCCGCCTCCGCCGCGGTCAGTCCGACCGACCCGATCTCGGGGTCGGTGAAGACGACCTGCGGCACGGCCGCGTGGTCGGCGGTGGCGACGTGCGCGCCCCACGGCGCGTCGTCGACCGGCTCGCCCTTGGCCCGCGCGGCGATCGCCGCGCCGGCCGTCCGGCCCTGGTACTTGCCCTGGTGGGTCAGCAGCGCGCGGTGGTTGACGTCGCCCGCCGCGTACAGCCAGCCGTCGGCGACGCCGGTCACCCGGCAGGTGTCGTCGACGGTCAGCCAGTCCCCGGGGGTGAGCCCGACCGTCTCCAGGCCGATGTCGCCGGTGTGCGGGTCGCGCCCGGTGGCGAAGAGGATCTCGTCGGCGACCAGCTCGCCGGGCCCGTCGCCGCCGTCGAGGGCGATGCGCACCGCGCCGTCGGACCGGCCGCCCTCGCGGGCCACGGACGTCACGGACACCCCGAACCTGACGTCCGCCCCGGCCTCGCGCAGCGCGCCCGCGACCAGCTCGCCGGCGAACGGCTCCATCCGCGGCAGCAGGCCGTCGCCGCGGACCAGCAGCGTGACCTGCGAGCCGAGCGCCTGCCACGCGGTGGCCATCTCGACGGCGACCACGCCGCCGCCGACCACCGCGAGCCGGGCCGGCGCCTCCTTCGCGGCGGTGGCCTCACGGCTGGTCCACGGCCGTACGTCGGCCACGCCCGGCAGGTCGGGCAGCGCCGCGGTGGTGCCGGTGCAGACCGCCACCGCGTGGCGCGCGGTCAGCCGTACCGTGCCGCCGTCGGGAGTGGCGACCGCCACCGTGCGCGGGCCGTCGATCCGGCCGTGGCCGCGGACCAGGTCGACGCCGACCGACTCCAGCCAGCCCACCTGGCCGTCGTCCTTCCAGTGCGAGGTGTACTCGTCCCGCCGCGCCAGCACCTTCGCGGCGTCCAGCGGCCCCGCGACCGCCTCGCCCAGCCCCGGCAGGCGGCGGGCGTCGGCGCGGGCGACGACCGGCCGCAGCAGCGCCTTGCTCGGCATGCACGCCCAGTACGAGCACTCGCCGCCGACCAGTTCGCTCTCCACGATCACCGTGCTCAGTCCGGCGGCCCGGGTGCGGTCGGCGAGGTTCTCGCCCACCGGTCCGGCGCCGATGACCACGACGTCGTAGGTGCGGGAGGCGTCGTTCGTGTCGTCCCTGTCGGCCATGTCGGCGGGCTCCTGTCCTGGCGGCTGCGGCCCGGCGACGGCGCCGCCGGAAGCCCCCCGCGGCGACGTCGGCCGGGGCCGCCGTCTGGCCGGGGTGCTCAGCGCCATGGTACTGACGGGGTGTGAGGGGAAGTCTTTCGCAGCCCTGACGGTTCCCCGAACGGAAGGGGCGGCCGGCGGCCGCCGGGGGCGTCGCCGCACGGCAGCGCATATGATCACAGTCGGGGCGCCGGAGGGCGTCACGGGAGGTTTCCGATGGGCGAGCTGGTGCTGATCCGGCACGGAGAGACCGAGTGGACCCTGTCGGGGCAGCACACGAGCTACACCGACATACCGCTGACCGAGAACGGCGAGCGGCAGGCCCGCACGCTGGCGCCGCTGCTGGCGTCCCGGCACGTCGCGTGCGTGCTGACCAGCCCGATGCGGCGGGCCCGCGACACCGCCAAGCTGGCCGGCCTGGACCACGCGCGGATCGACGAGGACCTGGTCGAGTGGGACTACGGCGGCTACGAGGGCGTGACCACCCGGGCCATCCACAAGCACCGGCCGGGCTGGGACCTGTGGACCGACGGCGTGGTCCCGGGTCCCGACGGCCATCCGGGTGAGACTCCCGAGGAGGTCGGCGACCGCGCCGACCGGGTCCTCGCCCGGGTCGACGCGGCCTTCGCCAACGGCGAGGGCGGCGACGTGGTGCTGGTGGCGCACGCGCACTTCCTGCGGGTGCTGACCGCGCGCCGGCTCGGCCTGCCGCCGGCCGACGGCGCGCTGTTCCAGCTGGCCACCGGCACCGTCAGCCGCCTCGGCCTGGAGCACGGCCGGCACGTGCTGACCGCGTGGAACCGGCTGCCCTGAACCGGACGCGCGCGGCCGCGGCCCGAGCGCGGCCGGCGTGACGCGGACGCCGGCGGGCCGCCGCCGCGGGCCGGGCGCAACCGGACACCAGGATCCGCCGCAGCAGGGGAGCACGCATGGCCGTCGCCGCCGGAAGACCCGCGGGAAGCCCCGCGGAGCAGCCGCCCGAGGACGCCGCCGCCACCGGCGACGGCGTACCCGTGGATCTCGCGGCGGACACCGCGGGACGAGCCGCCGTCGGCGCCGCGCCCGCGGCGGCCGGGAACGGGCCGGACGGGACCGCGACGACCGGAGACGCGACGACCGGGACCGCGCCCGCCGGGGACGGTGTGAACGGCAGCCCGCCCCCGTGGACGGTACGGATCAGGTCCGGGCGGACGCGGCTGCTGACCGCCGCCGTGGCGGGCGCGCTGCCCGCGCTGGCCTTCCCCGCGCCCTCGCTGTGGTGGCTCGCCTACGTCGCCCTGGTGCCGTGGATGCTGCTGGCGCGGTCCGCGGACAGCGGCCGTACCGCGGCCCGGGACGGCTGGCTCGGCGGCGCGGGCTTCATGCTCGCGGTGCACCACTGGCTGCTGCCGAGCCTCACCGTCTTCCTGCCGGTGCTCGCGCTGATGCTGGGCGCGCTGTGGGCGCCCTGGGGCTGGCTGGTGCGGCGGCTGCTCGGCGGCCGGGCCGGGCCCGCGCAGGCCCTCGCCGCCGTGCTGCTGCTGCCGAGCGGCTGGCTGATGGTCGAACTGGTGCGGTCCTGGCAGTATCTGGGCGGCCCGTGGGGGCTGCTGGGCGCCAGCCAGTGGCAGGTCCCGGCGGCGCTGCGGCTGGCCTCGCTGGGCGGGGTGTGGCTGGTCAGCTTCCTGGTGGTGCTCGTGAACACCTGCCTGGCCGCGCTGGTGGCGGCGCCCGCGCTGCGCCGGCCCGCCGTGGCGGCCCTCGCCGCCGCCGGACTGGCCACCGGCTCGGTGTGGCTGTGGGCGCCGCGACCGCACGCGGCCGGATCGGTGCGCGTCGCCGTGGTGCAGCCGGGCGTGGTCGCGACCGCCGACGCGCGCTTCGAGCGCGAGGTCCGGCTCACCCGGCAGCTCGCCGGCGCCCACCCGGACCTGGTGGTGTGGGGCGAGAGCAGCGTCGGCCAGGACCTGACCACGCGCACCGACATGTTGCACCGGCTGGCCTCGCTCTCCGCCGAGGTGGGCGCGGACCTGCTGGTGAACGTGGACGCCGAGAAGGCCGACGGCTCCGGCATCTCCAAGACCTCCGAGCTGATCGGCCCGCGCGGGGTGACCGGCCCGGAGTACGACAAGATGCGGCTGGTGCCGTTCGGCGAGTACATCCCGCTGCGCCCGGTGCTGGGCTGGGCCACCTCGGTCGGCAAGGCCGCCGACCAGAACCGCACGCCGGGCAGACGGCAGGTGGTGATGGACACCGGGCGGCTGCGGATCGGACCGCTGGTCTGCTTCGAGTCGGCGTTCCCGGACATGAGCCGCCACCTGGCGGACGACGGCGCGCGGCTGCTGGTCGCGCAGTCCTCCACGTCGTCCTTCCAGCACAGTTGGGCGCCGGCCCAGCACGCCTCGCTCGCCGCCCTGCGGGCCGCCGAGACGTGGCGGCCCATGGTGCACGCCACCCTCACCGGGATCAGCGCGGTCTACGACGCCGACGGCCGTCCGGTCGGCCGGCGGATCGGCACCGGGGCGAGCACCGCGGCGGTCTACCAGGTGCCGCTGGCGACCGGCCAGAGCCCGTACGCGCGGCTGGGCGACTGGGTTCCGCACCTGGCCCTGGTGCTGGTGCTGTCGGCGCTGGCCTACGAGGTGACGCGCCGCGTCCGGGGCCCCGAGCGGCAGGAACCGCCGCTGGTGTGAGGGGTCCGGCTCCTGCGGCCGCGTCAGGCCGCGAGGATCTCGGTGACGACCCGCTCGCACAGTTCGTGCGTGAGCAGCGCGTCCCGGCCGTCCAGCGGCCTGCCCTCGCGCACCGCGGCGAGGAACGCGAGGGTGATCTGCTCGATGCCCCGCTGCCGGGCCACCGGCACCCAGTCGCTGCGGCGGCGCACCGACGGCTGACCCTTGTGGTCGATCACCTCGGAGAGGTTGACCACCTGACGGCGGGAGTCGGCGCCGCTGACGTCGAGACTCTCCTCGGTGGAGCCGCTCATCCGGTTCATCGACCCGATCGCGGTGAAGCCGTCGCCCGACAGGTGCAGCACGACGTGGTGCAGCAGGCCGCGCTCCGTCCGCGCGGACACCCGCACCTGCGTCACCGGTCCCGGCGCGAGGAACCGCAGGGTGTCCACGACGTGCACGAAGTCGTCGAAGACCACGGCGCGCGGTTCGCCGGCCAGACCGACCCGGTTCTTCTGCATCAGGATCAGGTCGCGCGGGTGGTCCAGGCACTGCGCGTAGCCGGGCGCGTAGCGGCGGTTGAAGCCGACGGTGAGCGGCACGCCGCGCCCCTCGGCGAGCGTGACGACGCGGCGGGCGGCGGCCAGGTCGTAGGCGAGCGGCTTGTCCACGTAGACCGGGACGCCCGCCTCGATCAGTCGCTCGGCGATCTCCACGTGGTGCTCGGTGGGCGCGTGCACGAAGGCCGCGTCCAGGTCCTGGTCGAGCAGCGCGTCGAGGGTGGTGTGGCGGTGCGGCAGCCGGTACGCCTCACCGACCCGGTCCAGGGTGGCCGGGGTGCGGGTGTGCAGGTGCAGGTCGAGTCCGGGCTGCGCGGTGAGCACCGGCAGGTACGCCTTCCGCGCGATGTCGCCGAGTCCGATGACGCCGACCCTCAGCGGGGCGCTGCCCGGGACCATGCCGTGCTCCTCTTCCGACCGGTGTTCCGCCGTTCCGCCTGGCCGCACACCGTTTCCGCAGGTCGCGCGGCGCCGCCGTCACCGCAGCATACGGGGTCGGCGGCCATGTTCACTCCTGCGGGGAATTTCCGATCCGGCCCGGTTCCTGCACAGTTGGGCAGGTGCGCCGCTTCCCCGCGGCGGTGGTCCTGGCGGTGGCGGCGTGCGCCGCGGCCGGGTGCGCCACCGTCTCCCCCGACCCGCCGTCCGCGGTGCCGTCGGCCGCAGCGACCAGTGCTCCCGCTGCGGCCGACGGCGCCGACCACCTGGACGGCGTCCGGGAGGGGCCGGAGGTCCCACCGCCGCCGGTGCACCATGTGCTGGGGTTCACCGGGCCGGGGCCCGGCGCGGCGTCTCGTGCCGCGCCGTCCGCTCCGGTCGCGGTGCGTCCCGCCGCACCCCGTCGCGCCCGTGGCCGGGGGACGGTGCCGGACCGCACCCGTCCGGCCGGGTCCGCGCCGCCGGCGCACGCGCTGCCGGACGTGTGCACGCTCGGCGAGGCGTACGGCGGCTGGGGCGGCGGCAGCCAGGCGGCGCACATCTGCCGCCGGGCGTACGGCCGTTGAGCCCTGCCGGCCGCGCGAGACCGCCGGCATCGGGTGCACCCCGGTCGGCCTTCGCGAAGGCCCTTCGTGCCTTCCCGCGAGGTCCCTACGCCGTGGCGCCCAGGTCCGGGATGCGCCAGTCGACCGGGTCGTGTCCCTGCGCCTTGAGGGCCTCGTCGATCTGTCCGAAGGGCCTGCTGCCGAGGAAGAGCTTGGCCGACAGCGGGGACGGGTGGGCGCCCTGGACGACGGCGTGCCGGTCGGTGTCGATCAGCGGCAGCTTCTTCTTGGCGTAGTTGCCCCACAGCACGAAGACCGCGGGGTCGGGCCGGGCGGAGACCGCCCTGATCACCGCGTCGGTGAACTTCTCCCAGCCCTTGCCCTTGTGCGAGTTGGCCTCGCCCTCGCGGACCGTCAGCACCGCGTTGAGCAGCAGGACGCCCTGCTGGGCCCAGGGCATCAGATAGCCGTTGTCCGGCACCGGGTAGCCGAACTCGTCCCGCAGCTCCTTGAAGATGTTCCGCAGCGACGGCGGCGTCCTGACGCCCGGGCGCACCGAGAAGCACAGCCCGTGGCCCTGGCCCTCGCCGTGGTAGGGGTCCTGGCCGAGGACGAGCACCTTCACCCGGTCGAACGGCGTGGCCTCCAGGGCGGCGAACACCTCGTCCCGCGGGGGAAGACGCGGTGCTCGCGCCGCTCCGCCTCCACGAAGTCGGTGAGCTGCTGGAAGTAGGGCTTGTCCAACTCCCCGCCGAGGGCGGCCTGCCAGGAGTCGGGCAGCATGCTGGGCACGTCGGGAACCTCCGGTGAACGATCCGATGCTGCCTCAGAACCTAGCCCCACCCACTGACAACGCCCGAACGCCCAGGTCGCGGCGGGGTGCGCCGGGTCAGTGGCCGGCCTGCAGGACGGGTCAGTGACCGGCCTGCAGGAACAGGCCGCCGTCCAGCACCAGATTCTGCCCGGTCACCCAGGACGCCTGGTCGGAGAGCAGGAACGCGACCGCGCCGCCGACGTCCTCGGGCACGCCGAGCCGGCCGAGCGGGTACGTCGCCGCCACCTCCTCCTCGTGGCCCTCGTACAGCGCGGCGGCGAACTTCGTCTTGACCACCGCCGGCGCCACCGAGTTGACCCGCACGCCCGGCGCCATCTCGGCCGCGAGCTGCACGGTCAGGTTGACCATGGCGGCCTTGCTCATCCCGTAGGCGCCGATGAGCGGGGACGGCGCGAGGCCGGCGATGGAGGCGACGTTGACGATCGCGCCGCCGTTCTCCTTCTGCCACGCCTTCCAGGTCTGCTGGGCGAAGCCGAGCGCGGAGACGACGTTGATCTCGTAGACCTTGCGGGCCACGCCGAGGTCGAGGTCGGTGAGCAGCCCGTACACCGGGTTGGTGCCGGCGTTGTTGGCCAGGTAGTCGATGCGGCCGAACGCCTCCATGGCGCGTTCGACCGCGGCGACCCGGTGCGCCTCGTCGTGCGCCTTGCCGGCGACGCCGATCACCCGCTCGGGGCCGAGCTTCTCGACGGCCGCCTTGAGGGCGTCCTCGTTGCGGCCGGTGATGCAGACGCGGTCGCCGCGGGCGACGAGCGCCTCGGCGATGCCGTAGCCGATGCCGCGGCTGGCGCCGGTGACGAGGGCGGCGCGGCCGCTCTCCGGGGGGAGCTGGGTCATGGGTGCGGGACCTTCTGGACGGGCCGGTGCGGCGGCGGTGGACGGGCGGAGCAGGCGGGGCGGGGTCAGTCGAGCGGGCCGCCGGCCACGTACAGCACCTGGCCGGAGACGAAGCCGGCCTGCTCGCCGGTGAAGAAGGCGATCGCGTTGGCGATGTCGTCGGGGACGCCGACCCGCTGGACCGGGATCTGCGAGGCGGCCGCGGCCTTGAAGTCCTCGAAGGCCATGCCGACGCGCGCGGCGGTGGCGGCGGTCATGTCGGTGGCGATGAAGCCGGGCGCCACGGCGTTGGCGGTGACGCCGAACTTGCCCAGCTCGATGGCGAGGGTCTTGGTGAAGCCCTGCAGACCCGCCTTGGCGGCCGAGTAGTTGGCCTGGCCGCGGTTGCCCTGCGCGGAGGACGAGGAGAGGTTGACCACTCGGCCGAACCTCGCGTCCACCATGTGCTTCTGCACCGCGCGCGTCATCAGGAAGGCGCCGCGCAGGTGGACGGCCATCACCGTGTCCCAGTCGGCGGCGGACATCTTGAACAGCAGGTTGTCGCGGAGCACACCCGCGTTGTTCACCAGGACGGTGGGCGCGCCCAGCTCCTGCGCGACCCGCGCCACGGCGGCCTCGACCTGGGCCTCGTCGGAGACGTCCGCGCCGACGGCGAGCGCCCGGCCGCCGGCCGCGGTGATCGCCTCGACGGTCTCCTTGCAGGCGCCCTCGTCGAGGTCGAGCACGGCCACGGCGCGACCCTCCTCGGCCAGCCGCACCGCGGTGGCGGCGCCGATCCCGCGGGCGGCCCCGGTGACGATCGCGACGCGCTGCTCGGTGGTGGACATCTGTGTCTCCTCAAGCCCGGTGGTGGCCGGCCGCGTGCGCCTCCGCGCACATGAGCGACCGCTTAGTAGGTCTCGTGGTCGAAACCGTAGGAGGCCAGTGACCCACTGTCAACGCCACCACGGCGGATGTGGCGGACGCTTCAGCGGACCAGCAGCTCCAGCAGCCGGTCGGCCTCCTTGTCGGCGTCCTCGGTGAGCCCGGTGTGGATCGGTCCGGGCTGCACCACCGTGGAGCGCGGCGCGGTCAGCCAGCGGAACCGCCGCCCGGGGTCCTCGCCCTCGGCCTGCCCGGCCCGCGCGCCGCCCTCGCACACGCCCTGGTAGCCGCGGAGCGCGGCCCGCACGCCGACCACGTCGACGGTCGGGTCGAGGCAGCGCAGCCGGGCCTCGTCCAGGTGCACCCGGGCGCCGACGTAGCCCTGGGCGCGGCAGTACACGAGCACACCCGCGTTGATCATCTCGCCGCGCTCGATCCGCGGCACCACGCGCACCAGCGCGTACTCGAAGACGTCCCGCCCGCTCACCGCGCGCCCCTCCCGTCGGCGTCGCTCCTGCCCGCGTGCCCCTCCACCCATGGGCGCAGCCACTCCGGCGGCGGCTGCTTCTCGCGCACCGAGGGCGCCAGGGTGATCCGCTCGTGGACCCGCGGCGCGCGGGCGCCGAGCAGGTCGCGGTACGCGGCCCGCACGTCGTCGGGCGTGTCGAAGCCCGGCTCGTCGACCAGCCACTCGTCCGGCACCAGCGCGGTCACCTCGGTGAGCAGGTCCTCGGTGACCCGGGCCGCCAACTCCCCCGCCACCGCCGCCGGATCGGGCGAGAACCGGGTCAGCGCGTGGTCCGAGGCGTCGTACAGCCTGGCCGCGGCGGCGGGCGCGGACGGCCAGTTGTGGTGCCAGATGAGGGAGGCGCCGTGGTCGATGAGCCACAGGTCCCGGTGCCAGACCAGCATGTTGGGGTTGCGCCACGACCGGTCGACGTTGCCGATCAGCGCGTCGAACCAGACGACGCGGCTCGCCTCCTCGGCGTCCACCGGGAAGACCAGTGGATCGAACCCGAGGGAACCTGGTAGAAAGTCCATGCCCAGGTTGAGACCGCCGCTCGCCTTCAGCAGGTCCTGGATCTCCTGGTCGGGCTCGCCCAGCGCGATCACCGGGTCGAAGACGAACCGCACCAGCTCCGGCACCCGCAGGCCCAGCCGCCTGCCGAGCTCCCCCGCGATCACCTCGGCGACCAGCGCCTTGCGCCCCTGGGCCGCGCCGACGAACTTCACCACATAGGTGCCGAGGTCGTCCGCCTCGACCACGCCGGGCACCGAGCCGCCCTCGCGCAGCGGCGTCACGTACCGGATGCCGGTCACTTCTCTCACCATCCCCCCAGGCTATGCGGTGGAGACTGTCGCCATGGACAAGATCACTCCGCCCGCGGGGCCGCCCGCGCATCAGCCCCCCGGCCACACCACCGGCCGGCCCGCGGGCCGGCCGCCCCACCAGCCCGCCGACTCCGACGCCTTCCCCGCCCAGTACGCCCGCACCCGCCGCTTCAGCCTCGGGGCGCCGCGCGCCTTCACCCTCGCCCCCGACGGCTCCTTCGCGCTCTTCCTGCGCACCCGCGGCCCCGAGGACGCCACCGGCTGCCTGTGGCGCGCGGACGAGGCGGGCGAGCACCTGCTGCTCGACCCCGCCGCCCTCGACCGGGCGGCCGGCGAGATCCCGGAGGCCGAGCGGATACGGCGCGAGCGCGCCCGCGAGCACACGTCGGGGATCGTCGGGTACGCCACCGACGCGGCGGCCCGCGTGATCGTCCTGGCCCTCGACGGCGAGCTGTGGACGCTGGGCTGCGACGGCGGCGCGCCGCGCCGGGTGCGCACCGCGGGTCCGGTGGTCGACCCGCGTCCCGACCCGCTGGGCCGCCGCGTCGCGTACGTCACCGGCGGCGCGCTGCGCGTCGTCGAACTGGACGGGGGCGATACGGCCGGGGGCGGATCGGACGGCGGCGGATCGGACGGCGGCGAGGACCGGCTGCTGGCCGGCCCGGAGGGCCCCGAGGTGGTGTACGGCCTCGCCGAGCACGTCGCCTCGGAGTCGATGCACCGTCCCCGCGGCTACTGGTGGGCGCCGGACGGCGAGCGGCTGCTCGCGGCCCGCGTGGACACCTCCCCGGTGTCCCGCTGGTGGATCGCCGACCCGGCGGACCCGGCGCGCCCACCGCGCGCGGTGCCGTATCCCGCCGCGGGGACCGCCAACGCCGACGTCTCGCTGCACATCCTCGGCGTCGACGGGTCGCGGACCGAGGTCGCCTGGGACCGGGCCGCGTTCGAGTACCTCACCTCGGCCGCCTGGGACGCGCACGGCCCGCTGATCGGCGTGCAGAGCCGCGACCAGCGCACCCTGCGGGTGCTGGGGTGCGACCCCGACACCGGCGCCACCCATCTGCTGCACGAGCAGCGCGATCCCGCGTGGGTCGAACTGGTCCCCGGCACCCCGGCCCGTACCGCCTCCGGCGCGCTCGTGCACACCGTGGACGACGGCGCGACCCGGCGGCTGACGGTCGGCGGCGAGCCGGTGACGCCCGAGGGGCTCCAGGTGCGCGACGTCCTCTCGGTGGACGGCGCCTCGGTGCTGTTCGTCGCGAGCGACGAGCCGACCGAGGAGCACCTGTGGTCGTACGCGCCCCCGCACGGGGACGGCTCGGGGGTCGGAGCCGGGCCGGTGCGGCTCAGCGACGGGCCGGGCCTGCACGAGGGTCGGCGCGCCGGCGACACGCTGCTGCTGATCTCGCACACCGAGGACGGGGACGTCTTCCGGCTGTCCGCGGGCGGCCGCAGCCGCCCGATCGCCTCGCTGGCGGCGCGGCCCGCCGTGGTGCCCAGGCCCCTGTGGCTGCGGGCGGGCGAGTACGAGGTGCGCACGGCGTTGCTGTTGCCCTCCTGGTACCGGCTGCCCGGCAAGGAGGCGGGAGACTCGGGCGGGCGGGAACCGGAGGCGGAGGGTCGAGGTGCGCGGGTCCGGGAGACGTCGGACGGGCGGGACCCGGAGGGCGGGCCGCTGCCGCTGCCGGTGCTGATGGCGCCCTACGGCGGGCCCGCCCTCCAACTCGTGGTGCGCGCCAGGACCGCGCGGCTGTGCGAGGCGCAGTGGTTCGCCGAGCAGGGCTTCGCGGTGGTGGTGGCCGACGGGCGCGGCACGCCGGGACGCGGTCCCGAGTGGGACAAGTCCATCCACCTGGACTCGCTCGGCGGACCGGTCGAGGACCAGGTCACCGCGCTGCACGCCGCCGCGGAGCACCTGGCGGCGCGCGGCGGCCGGCTGGACCTGGGCCGGGTGGCCGTCCGGGGGTGGAGCTTCGGCGGCTCGCTGGCCACGATGGCGGTGCTGCGCCGGCCCGATGTCTTCCACGCGGCGATCTGCGGGGCCGGCCCGAGCGACCAGCGGTTGTACGACACGCACTGGCGCGAGCGCTTCCTCGGCCACCCTGACGAGGAGCCGGAGGCCTACCGCCGCTCGTCCCCCATCGAGGAGGCCGCGGCGCTGACCCGGCCGCTGCTGCTGGTGCACGGGATGGCCGACGACAACGTGGTCCCGGCGCACACCCTGCGGATGTCCGCGGCGCTGCTGGCCGCGGGACGGCCGCACCAGGTGCTGCCGCTGTCGCACGTCACCCATTCGCCGTCCGACCCCGTGGTGGTGGAGGGACTGTTGCGACACCAGTTGGACTTTTTGCGCGCGTCGTTGAACACCGCGGCGTCCCGGCCCGTATGAACGGTCACGCGTGACACCAGCACGCCACCGGGCGCACCGCCACCGTTCCGGCCGCCCGGTCCCAGCAGCGGACAGGATGCACCTCATGGCCGAAAACTCCGGATTCCCCGACTCCCCGACCCGTCGCGGCGTCGTGGCCGCCGCGGGTGGCGTGGGACTCGCCGCCGTGCTGGCGGCGTGCGGCTCGGACTCGGACTCGGACTCGGACTCGGACTCCAAGGCGGACTCCGGCGCGGACGCGACACCGAGCGGCTCCTCCTCGGACGCCGGTGCGACGCCCTCGGCGTCCGGGCCGACCGACGCCTCGGGCGGGGGCGGCGGCCAGGCGCTGGCGAAGACCACGGACATCCCCGTCGGCGGCGGCAAGGTCTTCGACGCCCAGAAGGTGGTCGTCACCCAACCGACCGCGGGGCAGTTCAAGGCGTTCTCGGCGGTCTGCACCCACATGGGCTGCTCGGTCTCCGGCGTCTCCGACGGCGTCATCGTCTGCCCGTGCCACGGCAGCAAGTTCCACGTCGCCGACGGCAGCGTGGCCAACGGCCCGGCGACCTCGCCGCTGCCCGCCAAGCAGGTCACCGTCTCCGGCGGCGAGATCACGCTGGCCTGAGCGGGCCGCTCCCGGGCGGCCCCCACGAGCGGAGGCCGCCCCGCCGGGCCCGGAAACCCGGCGGGGCGGTCTCCTCCGGCCCGGGCCCGTCGGAATCAGTCGCCGTAGCGGCCGGCCGATCGGCGCAGCGCGTCGACCGCCACCCGGATCGCCGGGCGGCGGTCGGCGTCCTCGCGCCAGACCGCGTAGACGTGCCGGCGCATGGTGTGCCGGACCGGCACGATGCGCACGCCCTCGGGCATCGGGTCGCGGCCGAGCCGCGGCATCACGGCGACCCCGAGGCCCGCGGCGACCAGGGCGAGCACCGTCGCGTGCTCCTCGGCGTGGTGCGAGATCCGCGGCTCGATGCCCTTGCCGCGCAGGGTGAACAGCAGCCACTCGTGGCAGAAGCCGCCGTCCGGCCAGGCGATCCAGTCGTCGTCCGCGAGTTCGTCCAGGTCGACGCCCGCGCTGTCCTGGAGTTGGTGGCCGGCCGGCAGCGCCACGTCCACGAGGTCGTCGAACAGGGGCGCCTTGGCCAGCCCGCCGGGCAGCGACAGCGGCTTGTTGTACCAGTCGAGGACCACCGCCAGGTCGATGTCGCCGCGGGCCAGCCGGGCGAGCTGGTCGTGCGGCTCCAGTTCGTGGACCACGGTGCGCAGTTGGGGGTGCTCGCGGCGCAGCTCGCGCAGCGCCTCGGGGAACAGGCCGCGGACCGCGGTGGGGAAGGCGCCGGCCCGCAGCTCGCCGACCGCGGCGCCGCGGTGCGCCTCCAGGTCGGCGTGGGCCAGTTCGACCAGGGAGAGTATCCGCTCGGCGTGGCCGGACAGCAGCCGGCCGGCGTCGGTGAGCCTGACCCCGCGGCCGCTCTTGGCCAGCAGCGACTGCCCGGTCTCGCGCTCCAGCTTGGCCATCTGCTGCGAGACCGCCGAGGTCGTCACACTGAGCACGTCGGCGGCGGCGCTGACCGAGCCGTAGGTGTCGATGGCGTGCAGGATGCGCAGGCGTTCCAGGCTCAACATGTTAGTGATTCTACATCGTGGATGTAAAAAAACTCGCTTGTTCTACGACGTCCCGGAGGCCATCGTGGGGGCATGAGCGCACCAGCCGAGAGCCGCCCCGCCGCAGCGGCGGCCGCATCCGACACCGATCCCGACCCATCCGCCGCGTCCGCGGCGTCCCCCGCGTCCCCCTCGCCCGCTGCGTCCTCTGCGTCCTCTGCGTCCTCGCCCTCGCCGTCCGCCGCGCGCGGGGCCGCCGGGCTCGGGCGCTTCGTGGACTGGCGCATCCGCTTCGTCGCGCTCGGCCTGGTGTGGGGCTTCAGCTTCCTGTTCATGAAGGTGGGGAATGAAGCCTTCGCGCCGCTTCAGGTCACGCTCGGGCGGATGGTGTTCGGGACGGCCGTGCTGGCGGTGGCGGTCGCGGTCACACGGGAGCGGCTGCCGCGCGGCGGGCGCACCTGGCTGCATCTGTTCGTCGCCGCGATACTGCTCAACTCGCTGCCGTTCTCGCTCTTCGCGACGGCCGAACAGACCATCCCGTCGATGCTCGCGGGGATGTGCAACGCCGCGACGCCGCTGTTCTCGATGCTGGTCTCGGTCGTCGCGCTCTCCGAGGACCGGCCGTCGCGGCAGCGCTTCGCCGGTGTCGGCATAGGCTTCATCGGCGTGCTCACCGTCCTCGGGGCCTGGCAGGGCTTCTCCGGGGAGGACCCCGGGGGCACGCTCATGGCGCTCACGGCGGCGGTCAGCTACGCGGTCGGCTGGGCCTATGTGCGCCGTACCCTGGCCGGCAACGGCGGCTCCCACCTGGCGATGTCCGCGGGGCAGTTGGGGATCGGCACCCTGCAACTGCTGGTGGTAACGCCCTTCTTCACCTCGCTGCCGCACTCCTACCCGGCCAGGTCGGTGCTGTCGGTGCTGGCACTCGGCGCGCTCGGCACGGGGCTGGCGTTCCTGGTGCAGTACGGCCTGGTCGCCGAGAAGGGCCCGACGATCGGCTCGATGGTCACGTATCTGATACCCATCGTCGCCACCGCTGCCGGCGTGCTGCTGCTCGGCGAGTCGCTGAGCTGGAACGAACCGGTGGGCGCCGTGGTGATCCTGTTCGGCGCGGCGCTCACCCAGCGCCGGCCCAGGTCGGGCGCCGCCGTGCGGGCGAGCGGCGTGGCCGGGTCCGACGCACCGACCGCGGCCGCGCGGGAGGACCGGGCGCCGCAGGCCGGAGCGCGGGAGACCGCCGAGGCTCAGGCGTAGCGCCCGGAGCCGGAGGGGCGCAGCGTCTTCGCGACGGCGTCGGCGAGGGGCGCGATGTCGTCGGCGCCGAGCGGGGAGACGGTGATCCGCAGACCGGGAGCCGAGCGCGCGCGGAAGCGGGCGCCGGGCGCCACCGCCCAGCCGCGCTGGAGCAGTCCGGCGACGGCGCCGGTCTCGTCGGACACCGGCACCCAGACGTTCATGCCGCTGCGCCCGTGGGCGACGACGCCGCGCTCGGCCAGGGCGGCCAGCAGGGCGTCGCGGCGCAGGTCGTACGAGCGGGCGGTGGCCTCGGTGTCGACGGCGCCGGTGCGCCACAGGTGGAGGACGGCGCGCTGGAGGAGGTGGCTGACCCAGCCGGCGCCGAGCCGGTGCCGGCCGCGCACCCGGTCGACGGTCACGGCGTCGCCGGTGTACACGGCGAGCCGCAGGTCGGGGCCGTACGCCTTGGCGGTCGAACGCACCAGCGCCCAGTGGTCGGTGGCGCCGGACAGGCAGTGCAGCGGGAGGGAGGTCAGGCCGTGCACATGGTCGTCGTCGATGACGAGCACGGAGGGGTGGTCGGCGAGCAGGTCCCGCAGGCGTGCGGCGCGGGCCGCGGACAGCGCGGCGCCGGTGGGGTTCTGGCCCCGGTCGGTGACCACGAGCGCGCGGGCCCCGACCTCCAGCGCACCGGCGACGTCCTCGGCCATCGGCCCCTCGTCGTCCACGCCGACGGGGACCACCCGCAGGCCGAGCGCCGGCGCGAGGTCGTGGACGCTGCCCCAGCCGGGGTCCTCGACGGCGACCGCGTCGCCCGGGCGCAGGTGCGCGGTGAGGACGCGTTCCATCGCGTCGAGGGAGCCCGAGGCGAGGCCGATCGGGCCGGCGGGCACGCCGTCGGCGTCGAAGGCGGCGCGGGCCGCGGCGGCCAGTTCCGCGTCGGTCACCGGGCCGCCGTAGAGGGCGGGCGCCGCCGCGTGGTGGGCGGCGGCCGCGGCGAGCGCCTCGGCGAGCGGCGGCAGCAGGGCGGTGTCGGGGTTGCCGGTGGACACGTCCCGCGTGCCGGGCGGGAGGTCGATGCGCAGGGCGTCGCGCGGCGCCGTCGCCGGGCGGGTCCGCACCCTGCTGCCGCGGCGTCCGGCCGTCTCGATGACGCCGCGGTCGCGCAGCAGGCGGTAGGCGGCGGCGACGGTGTTGGGGTTGACGTCGAGTTCGCGCGCCAACTCCCGCAGCGGCGGCAGCGCTTGACCCGGGCGCAGCGCGCCCGCGCCGACGGCGCCCTCGATGTCCGCGGCGATACCCGATGCGCCCCGACCGGTGATCCGATATGCTCCTAGCACAAAGTTCATTATGCACTAGTTCAAAGGATGGCGCCATGGAGACCACGGCCCCGCCGTACCCGCAGACCGGGCGGAACGTGCCGACCCGCGCGCGCGAGCGTGCGGCGTACGACCGCGCCACGGTGCACGCCATCCTCGACGGCGGCTATGTGTGCCACCTCGGCTATGTCCGCGACGGCGCCCCGGTGGTGCTGCCGACGCTCTACGCCCGCTCCGGCGAGACGCTCTATCTGCACGGGTCGACGGGCTCGCGGCCGCTGCGGGGGGCCGATCCCGGGGTCGCGGTGTGCGTGACGGTGACCCATGTGGACGGCCTGGTGCTGGCCCGGTCGGCGTTCCACCACTCGATCAACTACCGCTCGGTGGTGGTGCAGGGCACCGCCTACCAGGTCACCGACCCGCGGGAGAAGGCGGCGGCGCTCGACGTCCTGGTCGACCACGTGGTGCCCGGCCGGGCCGCGGACTCCCGGCCGGCGAACGCCAAGGAGCTCGCGGCCACCGCGGTGCTCCGGCTGGAGCTCGCCGAGGTGTCCGCGAAGCTGCGCACCGGCGGGCCCAACGACGAGCCGGAGGACGCGCAACTCCCCCACTGGTCCGGCGTGATCCCGGTGGCCACCGGCTACGGCGCGCCGATACCCGCCGCCGACCAGGCCGCCGAGACGCCCCTGCCCGACTACCTGAAGCCGGGCGCGCCGCGCGGCGCCGCCTGACCGGCCGCGGAGGGACCGTGCTCATCCACCCCTGGGACGCGCCGGCCGAGGACGCCGAGTGGCGCACCTGGCTCGCCGCCCACGACTTCGGCCAGCTGGCCGTCAACGGGCTCGACGGCGAACCCCCGTTCGTGCAGCCCGTCCACGTCGCGTACGCCACCGGGCCCGGCGCGTACGGCGAGGCGCTGCTGCACCTGGCCCGCCCCAACCCGCTGTGGCGGGCGCTGGCGGCGGCTCCCCGGGTCACCCTGAGCGTGGTCGACGACTACGCGTACATCCCCGGCCCCTGGCACGCGCCGGTCGGCGCGCCGCCCGAGCACGGCACGCCGACCAGCTACTACGCCGCGGTCCAACTGGTGGGCGTGGCGCACGTCCTGGATGACCCGGAGGAGAAGGCGGAGCTGCTGCGCCGCCGACTCGACCACTTCCAGCCGGACGGCGGCACGGCGCGGCCGGCGGTGGGCGAGGAGCCGTTCGGCCGCATGCTCTCGGGCATCCGCGGCGTGCGGATCGAGGTGACGGAGGTGCGCGCCAAGTTCACGTACGGCGGCAACAAGGCGCGGGAGGTCCAGCGCCGCGTCACCGGGCTGCTCGCCCGCCGCGACGGGCCGCGCGACCGCGCCGCCCGCGCGCAGCAGGTGCGCCGCCTCGCCGCGGCCGACCGGGAGCCGTGACAGGCGGCTCCCCCATGGACGGACGGGTCGCTACCGGGTGTGGGCAGCGGCCCGTCCTTCGTCACCCGCCGCCGGCCCGAGGCGGCCGATGCCGGCGCCACGGCCGGCGCTGTCGGCGTCGCCCTCGCGCCGGCCGCCTCCTGGAGGGCCAGTGCGGTCACCGCGGCCAGCAGGATCGCCGTGCCCACACAGGTGGCGGCGCCGAGGTGCTCGCCGAGGAGGGCGACGGCGAGGACCGCGGCCGAGACGGGCTCGATGAGGGCGATCACCGAGACGGTCGCGGCCCGCAGCACCGCGGCGCCCGCGAAGTACAGGCCGTACGCCACGGCGGTGGGCACCGAGGCGAGGTAGCCGAGCAGCACCAGCGTGCGGCCGAGCCCGGCGGCGTGCGGCAGCAGCCCCTCGCCGAGGGCCGCGGGCAGCAGCAGGACCGCGCAGATCCCGAACGACCACAGCGAGGTGTCCAGCGGGTCGGCGGCGACGCCGCGGCTGCCGTACCACCGGGTGAGCAGGGTGATGCCCGCGTACCCGGCGGCCGAGAGCACGGCGAGGGCGACGCCGGCCGGCCGGACCGCCGCGTGGCCGCCGCCGAGGACCAGCACGCCGAGCCCGGCCATCGCCCCGCCGACCGCCGCGACGCCGCCGCGGCCGAGGCGTTCGCCCATCGTCAGCCGCGCGATCAGGGCGATCATCACCGGTCCCGAGCCGAGCGTCACCACCGTCGCGACGGCGAGGCCGGTCACCTGGACCGCGCAGAAGTACGCCGCCTGGAAGAGCGTCAGCCCCGCGCCGGTCGTGAGGATGCGGACCGCGGCGCCACGGACGTCCGTCCGGCGCGGGCGCGAGGCGGCGAGCGGCACGGCGGTCGGCGAGGCGGTCGGGACGGCGAGCGGGGTGGCGAGCGGCGTGGGACGCGCCGCTCGGCGCGCGGCACGCGCGCCCACGCCGCCACCGGCACCGCCACCGGCACCGGCACCGGCACCGGCACGCAGGGAGCGCCGCGTCAGACGGACGGCGAGCAGCAGCACGAAGCCGCCGGCCGCGCGCCAGAAGGTGAGGCCGAACGGTCCGAGGCCGCTGCCCCGGTAGAGCAGCGCGGCCGCGGCGCCCGCGGTACCCCAGGCGGTGGCCGCGAACATGACGTAGAGCAGGCCGCGTACGGCGGTCGGCGCCGGATCGGCGGGGACGGAGGCATGACGGATCTTCGTGAGGGACACGAGAGTTCTCCCGCGAGGAGGTGAGCGATGGACACATCACCGTCTGCGGGCAGCACTCACCGCCGGGTGCGCCCTCGCCGTACGACGAGCCGGCGCCCTTCCCGGGCCGGGACCTCTGCGGTCGCGTCTGCGCGCGCCGCCCGCCTCAGCGGGCCGGCGGCGGAAGAACCATCGACGTCATGCGGGCCACCCTAGCGCCCCGCACGGCCCGCGCGCTGCCCCGCGGGCCCCACCCGCCGGACGCACTTCGACAGGCGCGGCCCCCGGTGTCCGGCGTGGCCGCCCCAACGGTGACGAGGCCGGGCCGAGAACCGTGGCGCCTCGCCGGACGCGGCGGCACGCGCCGGGGAGCCCCGAGAGCCGTCTAGCGCCGGACCTGTGAGGTGGGTGGGGGCAGGGCGTCGGCGGCCGGCTCGGGCAGCGGCTCCGGCGGCTCCGGCGGCTCCGGCACAGGAGCGGTCACCGGTGCGTGCGGCGCCGCCGCGGTCTGGGCGACGAACGCGCCGCACAGCACGAGGAGTCCGCCCGCGATCTGGGACGCGCCGAGGTGCTCGCCGAGGAGTGTCCAGGCCAGCACGGTCCCGACGACCGCCTCGACGCAGGCGACGACGCCGGCGACCTGGGGGCTGAGCCGGCGGACCGCCACCACGCCGGTGAGATAGGCGACGACGGTGGCCACGAGGACGAGCCAGCCCAGCAGCAGCACCGCCGGCACCTCCCGGTCGTCGAGCGCGGCCCGGTGGGTGAGCGTGCCGAAGGGGAGGTTCCACGGCCGGGAGACGGCGGTGAGCAGGGCGGCGCCGACGAGGAGGCCGTAGGCGATGACGGCGACCGGATCGGGGGCGTCGTCGCCCGCGGCGCCGTGGTCGGCGAGCACGAAGTAGGCGACCTGGCAGCACGCCGCGCCGAACGCGCAGAGCAGGCCGAGCGCGTCGAAGGCGAGCCCCGACCAGATCTCCACCACACACGCCATGCCGGACACCGCGAGCAGCACCCCCAGCGCCGCGGCCCGGCTGACCGGGCGGCGCTGCACATAGCGGACCCAGCCGAGCAGCAGCGCGGGACCGAGGTACTCCACCAGGATCGCGACGCCGACCGGGATGCGGGAGATCGCCAGGAAGTACAGGCCCTGACACCCGGCGACGCCCAACGCGCCGAAGCCCAGCAGCAGTCCGGGCCGCAGCCGGGGCAGCGCGCGGTGCCGCAGCGCGACGGGCAGCAGCACGAGCGCCGCGCCCGCGACCCGCATCCACACCACGTGCAGCGGTGTGAACCCGGCCTCGATCAGCGGCTTGGCGGCGGCCCCGCTCCCGCCGAAGGCGACCGCGGACGCCAGGGCGAGCCCCAGCCCCCTGGATTTCGCCCGCGCCGGGCCGGCCCCCGATGTCCCCTGCATCCGGTCATGATGTCAGCTCGCGACAGGACCGTCATCCCGGTAGCGGCTGACATCCAGTCCGGCGGTGCGCAGCACCTCCACCGCGCGGCAGCCGGGGTCGGCCACCAGCGCGTCCAGCAGGTCGGTGCCGTCGGCCTGCGCCCGGCCGCGTTCCTCGGCGAGGATCACGGCGGCGCGCAGCGCGGCCGCCGCGGCGGGACTCCACGCGACGGTCCCGCCGGCCCGCAGCGACCGCGCCGCCTCGGACCGGGACCCGCTCGCCCCACCCGCCCGGACCGTCGCGGCGTCCCCGCCGGACCCGCCCGGCGCGCGCGACACATCGCGCAACCCACCGCCCCGCAGCCCACCGCGGCCCGAGCCGCCCACACCGCCGGCGGCACCCACACCACCGGCGCCGCCCCCGCCCCGTTCGCCGCGTTCGGAGACGACCGGCACCGCGCCGGAGTCCTCGACCGACCCGCTCCACCGCATCCCGTAGCCGATGCTGCGCTGCACCAGATAGCCGAGCACGCGGACGATCCGGCCGGTGCCGTCGTCGCAGGCCTCGCGCGCCGCCGGATCGCGTTCCAGGAGGGAGTGCAGCAGGTGCGCGGTGTCGGCCTGGCGGTCGCCGTCCCTGACCGCACGCCGGCGGGCCGCCGCGGCGACCGCGCGCACCCCTATGCTCAGGCGCGCGTCGTCAGCCGGTCGGTGGTCCGCGGGTCGGTGGTCCGCGGGGTTGTGGTCCGCGGGTCGGTGGTCCGCGGGGCCGTGGGATTCGGGCGGTAGCCCGGGACTGGTGTGCACGGGTCCCACCCCATCGGGCGGCCGGGCGTGGCCGCATCGGCTCAGCGGGGCATTCCGGACGGCGCCGCATCATCCGGAGGGATGAGTCATGGCCACGGCAATACCACCGACTTCCGGCCTTTCTCGCATACGCGGTCCCCGTGTCGGATTCCGGCCGGTCCGACGCCGTCCGCGCCCGGCGCGCCGCCGCCGGCGGCCGGGGTGGCACCGACCGCCGCCGTAGCCGCCGTCCACGGCCGGCCGCAGGGCGCGGTACGCGTCACGGCCAGAGCAGGGTGCGGTCCCAGCCGCCGTCCGCGGTGCGGGCGTACCGCAGCCGCAGGTGTCCGCGCGCGGGGTCGGCCTGGAAGAACTCCGCCTCCCGCGCGCGCAGCCGGTAGACGGTGTGTGTGGCGGGGACGGCCGCCGGGTCCGCGGCCACGTGGGCGCGCGCCTCGCGGGTCGCCCGTTCGTACTCCTCGGGGCCGGACAGCGGTGCGCTCTGCCGTCCGGTGAAGCCGGCCGCGCGGGAGGCGGGGCTGCGCCCGAGGTAGTCCTGCCGGGCGGCCTCGGGGCCGAGGACGGCGACCGGGCCGGTGAGCCTGATTTGCCGGCCGTGCCCGGGCCAGTAGAAGGTGAGCGCGGCCCGCGGGTTGGCGGCCAGGTCGCGCCCCTTGGGGCTGCGGGCGTCGGAGGCGAAGAGGAAGGCGCAGTCCGCGCTGTCGACGCCCCGCAGCATCAGCACCCGGGCGCCGGGTTCGCCGCCGGGGCCGGCCGTGCTCAGCGTCATCACGTGCGGTTCCGGCAGCCGGTCGGCCAGCGCGCGCTCCAGCCACCGCGCGAACAGCGGTCCGGGCGCGGCGGGCGCGTCCCCCGGGTCGAACCGGGGCAGCTCCCCGGCGAGCACCGGCGCGGCCCGCATCCGCGCGAGCAGCTCCGCGTCGCGCTCCGCGGCCCCGTCGCCCGCCCCCGTGCCGTCCGTGCCGTCCGTGCCCATCCGTCCTCCCGCCGGTCCCGGGGTCCGCCGTGCCGCCGCTCCGCCGCGGGGCCGGCTCCCCGGCGTCCATCACACACCCGGCGCCGGGCCGCGGGCGGGAGGACCCACCGCGCGGCCCGGCGCCGGTGCGAGCGCCGGTTCCGCTCAGTGCAGCGTCACCGTCGTGGTCTGCGTCCCCACCGTGAAGACGTACGCGCCGCTCGCGACCGCCCTGCGGCCGGCGCCGTCGATGTCGCCCGGGGTGACGGCCAGCCGGCTCGGCGGCACGTCGAGCGTCACCGTGCGGGACCGTCCCGCGTCCAGGTGCACCTTGGTGAAGGCGACGAGCTTGCGGGAGGGCGAGAGCACGTCGCTCACCGGCTGCGAGACGTACACCGGCACGACCACGTCGCCGGAGCGCGCGCCGGAGTCGGTGACCTTCACCTTCAGGTGGACGGTGTCCCTGGTGCGCCCGGTCGGGGCGCCCGCGCTGATCGAGTCGAAGGAGTAGGTGGTGTAGGACAGGCCGGCGCCGAAGGGGTACGCGGCGTCGTACGACGACTCCGGACCGCTGTTGGTGCCGGGCAGCTGCTGGTAGTACAGCGGCTCGTTGCCGATGTCCTTGGGCCAGGAGGCGCTGAGCCTGCCGCTCGGGTTCACCTTGCCGAAGAGCACGTCGGCGACCGCGTCGCCGCCCTCGCTGCCGGGCAGCCAGGACATCAGCAGGCCCTCGGTGCCGTCCGCGTCGCCGAGCACCAGCGGCCGGCCGGCGATCACCACGGTGACCACGGGCTTGCCGGTGGCCTTCAGGGACTTCACCAGCGCCTGCTGGTCCGCGCTCAGTTCGGGCCGCGGGCTGTCCGCCGCGCCCTCGGCGGCGGCCTTCTCGCCGACCACCACGACGGTCAGGTCGGCGTCCTTCGTCTTGGCCACCGCGTCGTCGGCGGAGGTGGCGCGGATCACCTGGGTGCCGGACGGCGCGGCCTTCTCGATGCCCTGGAGCACGGTGGTGCCGGGCAGCGTCACGCCGCTGGGGACGCCCTGCCAGCCGATCGTCCAGCCGCCCGCCTGGTCGTTGATGTCGTCCGCGTAGGAGCCGGCGACGACGATCTTCTTGGCGGAGGAGGAGATGGGCAGCACGCTGTCGTCGTTGCGCAGCAGCACCTGCGAGGCGTCGGCGGCCTGCCGGGCCAGCGCGGTGTCCGCGCCGATCACCCGGGAGTTCGCCTTGGAGGCGTCCACGTAGGGGTGTTCGAACAGACCGAGTTCGAACTTCAGCCGCAGGATGCGGGAGACGGACTGGTCGATGCGGCTGACGGAGACCAGGTGCCGCTGCACGGCGGTCTTCAGGCCGTCGCTGAAGCCCTGGGCGTCGTAGGGCTCCATCGCCATGTCCAGGCCGGCGTTGACGGCCTTGGCGATGGCGGCGGGGTAGTCGGCGGCGACGTGGTAGGAGGTCTGCAGGGCGCGGACGTCCTGCCAGTCGCTGACCACCACGCCCTGGAAGCCGAACTGCTTGCGCAGCACGTCGGTGAGCAGGTAGTGCGAGCCGGTCGCCGGGACGCCGTTGATCGCGCCGGAGTTGACCATCACGCTCTGCGCGCCGGCGTCGATGGCCTGCTGGTAGGAGGGCAGCAGGGTGTCCTGCAGGTAGCGGATCGAGACGTCGCCGGGCACCCGGTCGTGGCCGTTGCCGGGTTCGCCGTAGCCGGCGAAGTGCTTGACGGTCGCGGCGACGTCCTTCGCGCCGCCCGCGTCCTGGATGCCCTGGACCGCGGAGGCGGCCAGCGTGCCGGACAGCAGCGGGTCCTCGCCGAAGGTCTCGTAGTAGCGGCCCCAGCGCTGGTCGCGGGCGATGTCGGTGACCGGTGCGAAGTTCCAGTCGATGCCGGTGGCGGCGACCGCGCGGGCGGTGGCGGCGCCGGCCTGGCGGACCAGCGACGGGTCCCAGGTCGAGCCCATCCCGATCTCCTGCGGGAAGACCGTCGCGCCGAGCACGTTGTTGTGGCCGTGCACCGCGTCCACGCCGTAGATGATCGGGATGTGCAGCCGGGTGTTGTCGACGGCGTACTTCTGGACGGTGTTGACCATCGTCGCCCAGTTCTCCGGGGTGTTCACGGAGGGTCCCGCGCCGCCGCCGGACAGCACCGAGCCCGCGTGGTTGTCCACCAGCACGTTCTTCATGCAGGACTCGGTGAACGCGCCGCCGCTCCACTGGCAGTCGCCCTGCATGTTGACGACCGAGATCTGGTCCATCTGGCCGATCTTCTCGTCCAGCGTCATCCGGTGCAGCAGATCCCTGACGCGGAGGTCGACGGGCGCATTAGGGTTCGTGTACGTCGGGTTGTCGCCGGCCTGGGCCGGCACCGACGCGACGGCCGCCACACAGGCAACCGCGGTGGCGAGCGTCAGCAGGGCGTTCATCCGTAGTCGTCGTGCGTTCGCTGGCATGGCAGGAGTCCCGTTCCTGTCAGGGTCCCGAGCACGTGTTTCGGGACCGAATTCCCGTAAACTGCCGTAAACGTTTTCGAACGGCCGGAAGTCTGTCCCGCGTTCTCACGGACCGTCAAGACTGTACGCAGGAGGTGTTTTCCCGCACCCTGATCCATGCGTCCGCACTCTGGTCCCCGTGTCCGCACTCCGAACCCGGCGCCTCCCCCGCCCGGCCGGCCGCTGCCGCGGGCCGCCGGCCCGATGCGTTCCCCGTCCGCAACCGTCCCCGCGCAGAACGGCTTTCCCGTGAACATCCGTGAACTCGCCCGCCGCAGCGGGGTCTCGACCGCCACCGTCTCGCGCGCGCTCAACGACCGCGCCGAGGTGAGCGAGGCGACCAGGGAGCGGATCAGACGGCTGGCCAGCGAGCTGGGGTACGCGCCGAACGAGCCGGCCCGCACGCTGGTGCGGCGCCGCTCGGACACCATCGGCCTGATCTGGGACAGCGGCCAGGAGGCGCAGGGCCTGCACAACCCGTTCCTGCTCGGCCTGTTGAGCGCGGTGCGCACGGCCCTGTCGGAGGCGGACTACCACCTGATGCTGCTCACCACGCCCACGCCGGAGGATCCGGACGCGAGCTATCTGCAGGCGGTACGCCGGCACAATCTGGAGGGCGTCATCGTGCTCACGACTCCCCCGGACGACCGCTGCCTGCGGGTGCTGGCGGCCTCCAACGTGCCGTGCGCCGGCATCGACACCGCGTTCACCGGTCCGCGCACCGTCCGGGTCAGCTCGGACAACGCGGCGGGCGCGGAGGCCGCGGTGGAGCACCTGTACGCGCTCGGGCACCGCAGGATCGCCACCGTCACCGGGCCGCTGCACCTGCCGCCGGCCGCCGAGCGGCTGGCCGGCTACCGCAGGGCGTGCCAGCGGCTGGGCCTGGAGGTGCCGGAGGAGTACGTGGCGGGCGGCGACTTCTTTCTGGAGAGCGGCGAGCGGGCGGCGCGCGCGCTGCTTGCGGTGGACCGGCCGCCGACGGCGATCTTCGCGGCCGGCGACCAGATGGCGATCGGCGCGATGCACGCGGCGGCCGACGCGGGCCTTTCGGTGCCGCGGGACCTGGCGGTGGTCGGCTTCGACGACATCGACGCGGCGGCGCTGGTGCGCCCGGCGCTGACCACGGTGGCCCAGGACCAGCGGGCGCTGGGCGAGGCGGCGGTGGCCGCGCTGCGGGCGCTGCTGGACGACTCCGCGCCGTCCCGGACGGCGACGGCCACGGTGCACGCGTCGGCTGCCCGGTCGGTGGGAGCGGCGGCGCAGGCCGCCAAGGGCGCCGGGACCGAGCAGTCCGAGCGGCGCGCGGCCGCCGCGCACATCGTGCCGACGCGGCTGCTGATACGCGGATCGAGCCGGCCCGGGACCTGAGAGGTCGCGGACCGGCTCGATCGGAACGCGCCGCTGTCGCGGCGTACCCGGCGTCGCCCGGGCCACGTGGGGCGCGCCGGAGCGGGTGGCCGGGCCTCAGCCCTGCTCGGAGTCCTCGTCGGCGAGGATCAGGTAGAGCTTCTTGCGGGCGTCGTTGACCACGGCCAGCGCCTTGTCGCGCTGCTCGGGCGTACCGGTGGCCCACACCTGGCGGAACGCCTCGAAGAGGCCGCCGCCTGCCTTCCTGATCTCGTTGAGGGAGTCCCAGTCGACGCCGCGGCCGGCCTCCTCCCAGGGGGCCTCCGGGCCCGCCTCGGCTTCGGTGCGACCGCTGTCGGTGAGCGTGAACAGCTTCTTGCCGCCCTCGCTCTCGCTGCTGATCAGGCCCTCGTCCTCCAGCAGCTGCAGCGTGGGGTAGACCGAGCCGGGGCTCGGCCGCCACGCGCCGCCGCTGCGCTCGGCGATCTCCTGGATCATCTCGTAGCCGTGCATCGGGCGGTCCTTGAGCAGGGCCAGGATCGACGCGCGCACGTCGCCGCGCCGCGCCCTTCCCCCGCCCCGCCCCCGGCCTCCGGGTCCGAAGGGGCCGCCGCCGAAGGGGCCGCCGCCGAACGGCGGCCCGAACGGCCCGAAGGCCGACCTGCGTCCCTCGCGCTCGCCCCAGCCGTGGCGGCCCGGGCCCCCGTGGCCGCGCTCGTGGTCATGTCCGTGTCCGTGGGAGTACATGATGTCGCTCCTTCCATCGTTGATCGTTCGCGACAACTCAACGATATATCGGAACCGATCGGATGGCAAGGATGTATCCGTGCGGAGCGGGATGAGCGGGTGTTCGCAGCGTGCGGACCGGGTGTGCTTGCGCGCCTACAGCGAGTGCGAGACCGTGCGCCAGGCGTTGGCCGCCTCCACCCGGCCGCGGACGCGCAGCTTCGGGTAGACGTGCTCCAGGTGCTTGTCGACGGTGCGGGGGCTGATGTCCAGGCGGTGCGCGATCTGCTCGTTGGTCAGGCCGCGGGAGAGCAGGCCGAGCACCGCTGCCTCGCGCCGCGTCACCGGGAGCCCGCCGTCGTCGCCGTCAGGCCTGACGGCGAGCGCCCCGGCGGCGTGCGGCCCGACGCCGTCAGGCCCGGCGGCGTGCGGCCCGGCGGCGAGCCGTGCCATGGCGTGCGCCAGCCGGACGCGGAGCATGGCCGCGGTCTCCAGTTCGGCGTCGCCGAAGTCGGCCGACGAGCGGTTGACCACCAGGCAGATCCGGCCGCGCGCACCGCTCGCGGACCCCGCGGGGAAGGCCATCGCGAGCTGGTGCTCGGCGCCCAGCGGCCGGTACACCTCGGCGTAGACCCGCATCGCCCGGGACTGGGCCCGGCTCTGCAGGTCCGAGCGGCGCGCCGGGACGCCGGACCCGGTCGTGGTGTGCGCGACCAGCGGGTCCGCGCCGGCGCCGCGTTCGTAGGCCGCCAGCGCGTCCGGCCCGATGAGGTCCCCGGGCAGGCAGACCGGGCCGGCGGGGGCGGGGTGCGGGGCCCAGACGATGCTGTCGCCCGGCAGCGCCGCGAGCAGCGGCGGCAGCAGCGCGGGGACCAGCGCCTCCTCGTCGACCGCGTCGATCAGGAGGTCGGCGACGGCGAGCACCCGCCGCAGCGCGGCCTCCCCGGCCGTGGTCATGCCTCCAGCCTGACCAGCCGCCGGCGAGCGGTCAAGGCGCCGGCTCATCGGGCCAGCGCGTAGATCCTGTTGACCGGGGTCTCTGCGGTCATCGTCCAGTGGTGCAGGCCGGCGCCGTCGGCGATGCCGCGCATCTTCGCCTCGCCCGCGTGGTTGCCGAGCGCCTCGGGCCCGTGCTGGGCCAGCGCGGACGGCAGGCACACCGCCACGGACGCGGCGCTCATGCCGCGGCCGACCGGATGGACGTTCTCGTCCACGTCGGCGGACATGTTCGGCTCCACCAGCAGGCAGACGCCCTCGGCGGACAGGGCGTGCTCGGCGCGGCGCAGGGCGGCCGCGGGGTCGCTCATGTCGTGCAGGCAGTCGAGGAAGGTGATCAGGTCGAACCCCTCGCCCGGGAAGTCCTGCGCGGTCGCCACCTCGAACGCGACGCGGTCGCCGAGTCCCTGCTCGGCCGCGAGCCCTCGGGCCGCCTCGATCGACGGACGGTGGAAGTCGAACCCGTAGAAGGAGGAGCGGGGGAAGGCCTGCGCCATCAGCAGCGTCGAGTGCCCGTAGCCGCAGCCCACGTCGGCGACCTTCGCGCCGCGCTCCAGCCTGCGCGTCAGGCCCTCCACCGACGCCAGCCACTCGGGGACCAGCGCGGCCGCGTAGCCGGGGCGGAAGAACTTCGCGGTGCCCTCGAAGAGCGCCGGGCCGTGGTCGCCCCAGCCGACGCCCTCGCCGGTCCTGAAGGCTTCCATCAGCTCGTCCTCGGTGCCGTAGAGCGCCTGGAGCATCGTGAACATGCCGGCCGCGTAGGTGGGCGCGTCCGGGTCGGAGAGGACGGCGGCGCGCACGTCGGACAGTTCGTACGTGTCGGTCGCACGGTCGTGGTCGACGTACTCGCCGGCCACCTGGGCGGCCAGCCACTCGCGCAGGTAGCGCTCGGACAGGCCCGTGCGGTCGGCCAGTTGCCGCGAGGTGAGCGGTCCCGCGCCCGCCATGGCGCGGTAGAGGCCGAGCCGGTCGCCGAGCGAGGTGCACAGGCCGGACATCGCGGCCGCGCCGTCGGTGATGACCTGTTCGAGGAACTCCATGACCTCGTCCTCGGCGGGACGGCGCGCGGTGTCCTCGGCGGGACGGCGCGCGTTGCGGGCCGGCGGCCTCGGGGTCGTGGCGGTCATGGTGCTCACTCCTCTCGTGATCCCCCCGGTCTCGCCGGCCACGTCCCGCCGGGCAGGTCCTGCGGCCGTCCCCCGTCCCTTCCACTGCACCAGGACCCACGCACGCGGGCCATACGGACTTTTCCGTACGTTCGGGACGTGACCGCGCGGTTCCCGGTCCCGGTCGGCGGCCTAGACTCGGTGATGAGGGGGCACGGACTGCGCACAGGAGGCACATCATGCGCAAAGTCGCCGATTGCCGCGATCATCCGAGCGAATCGCACTGCACCCTCGCCATCTCCGGTGAAGAGGACGAAGTGGTGCGCGCCGCGAGCGAGCACGCCGTGTCCGTGCACGGCCACGAGGACACACCGGAGCTGCGCGAGCAGATCAGGACCATGCTGAAGGACGACGTCCCGCAGCACGCCTGACGTGTTCCGGGCAGGTTCTGCTCTCCCCGCCGCTTCGCGTGCTCCCGCGCGGGGCGGCGGCGTGTCAGGCCGTACGCTCTCGGCATGCGCATCCGGATCGTCGACGCCTTCACCGACCGCCCGTTCTCGGGCAACCCGGCCGGGGTCCTGGTGCTGGACTCCCCCGCGTTCCCCGACGACGCGTGGATGCGGCAGGTCGCGGCGGAGCTCAATCTCTCCGAGACGGCGTTCGCGCACCCGCTGGCGGCGGGCGCCGACGGGAGCGGCTCGGACGGCGGCGCCGCCGGCGGCGGCAGGTCCGACGGCGGTACGCAGTGGGCGCTGCGCTGGTTCACACCGGTCACCGAGGTGGGGCTGTGCGGGCACGCCACGCTGGCCACCGCGCACGTGCTGCGCACCGTGGGGCAGGCGCGGGACACCATCCGGTTCCGCACCCGGGCGGGCACACTGTCCGCGCGGGCGGGCGGCGACGGCACGGTGACCTTGGACTTCCCGGCGGCGCCGCTCACCCCCGAGCCGGCGCTGGCGGGCCTGGCGCGGGCGCTGGGCGCGCGGCCGCTGACGGTGCTGGACACCGGTCCCGACTGCGGCGATCTGCTGGTCGAACTGGCCGACGAGGCCCAGGTGCGCGCGCTGCGCCCGGACTTCGCCGCGCTGGCCCGGCTGTCGCGGCGCGGGGTGATCGCCACCGCCGCGGCGGCCGGTCCCGGGCTCGGCTACGACTTCGTCTCCCGCGGCTTCTTCCCCGCGGTCGGCATCGACGAGGACCCGGTGACCGGCAGCGCGCACACCGCGCTCGCGCCCTTCTGGTCGGCGCGGCTGGGCCGGGACGCGCTCACCGGCTTCCAGGCGTCCGCGCGCGGCGGCCTGGTCGCCACCCGGCTGCTCGGCGACCGGGTGCTGCTGTCGGGCACCGCGGTCACCGTCGTCGACGGCGAACTGCACGCGGTGCCGTAGGCCGGGCCGTGGCAGGACCGTCCGGGCGCGCCGGGACGCGTGAGGACGCCGCCGTCGGCTGCTGTTCCGGGGCGCGCCGCCTCAGCCGGTCGGCAGCCAGCCGACCTTGCCGGCGAGCAGCGCGTAGCCGACGAAGGCCACCGTGTCGATGAGCGAGTGGGCGGCGACCAGCGGGCCGACCCGCCCCCACCTGCGGTAGAGCAGCACGAACACCACGCCCATCGCCATGTTGCCGACGAAGCCGCCGATGCCCTGGTAGAGGTGGTACGAGCCGCGGAGCACCGCGCTCGCGGCCAGCGCGCCGGCCGGCGACCACCCCAGCCGGTCGAGCCGGCGCAACAGGTAGCCGACCACGATGACCTCTTCGAGCACGGCGTTCTGCACCGCGGAGGCGATCAGGACCGGGATGCGCCACCACACCGCGGGCAGCGACTCGGGCACGACGGTCAGATTGAAGCCCGCGCCGCGCGCCCCGAGGTAGAAGGCGAGCCCGGTGCCGCCGATGACCGCAGCGACCACCGCGCCCCTGGCCAGGTCCGGCCGCGGCCGGGACAGGTCGAAGCCGATCGCGCGCAGCCCGACGCCCTCGCGGCCGAGCAGGTGCGCGACCAGCACCACCGGCACCAGCGCGCTGGCGATGTCGAAGAGCTGCCAGGCCAGGTCGAGCCAGGGCCGGCCGGGCGCGGCCGAGCCGACGAGCGTGGCCGCCTGGTTCTTCAGCGCGCCCGGCCTGGTCACCGAGCCGATGAAGCTGATCAGCGCCGAGACCCCGCTGGCGCCCAGTGAGAGGGCGAGCACGATGAGCGTCTCGTCGCGCAGCGTCCGGTCGCCGTCCCGCCGGGTCTCCACCTCGTATGACTCTGCGTGCACGCGGCCCTCCAATATCGTCATCCCGCTTCAGCGCCGTGCGCGCACGGTAGGGTCTTCCGGAAAAAGATACGAAGATCAGGCCCGGGGTTCCGGGCCGCCCCCTCCACCCGCACCCACGCCTCACCGGCAACGAGAGGCCGCCATGGGACGTCACGCCATGTCACCGCGGGCGCCGCAGGGACGGCAGCCGCTCCGGACGCCCGCGCGCCCGGATCACCACGTGGTCGACGTGTCGGCCTCGATGGCCGCCGCGGAGCCCTGACGGGCCGTGCGTGCCACGGCTGCCCTGACCCCGGCGGTGCGTGCCACGGCGCCTCGCGCGTCCGGGCGCACGAGCGGGAGGCCCGCGGCGGACGTACGGCTCAGGCGGCCGGCCAGGTATGGACGGGGTCGCCGCTCTCCATGTGGGCGCGGTAGCGCAGCGTCATCGCGGCGAGCGCGGCCCGCCGGTCGAGCCCGCGCTCCAGCTGACGGTGGAACGCCGCCGCCTGCCACTGCGCGCCGTTGGTGCGGCGACTGCAGCGCTCCTCGACGATGCCGAGGTAGCGGTCCCGGTCGACCGGCTCGATGCCCCAGGCGTCCAGGCCGGCGGCGGCCAGCGGCAGCAGCTCCTCCACGATCAGGTCCGCGGCCGGCACCTCGGTGAGCGAACCGCCGCGCCCGCGCGGCCAGTGCAGCGTGGCGTCGATGCCGTCGCGGCAGGCCGCGTCGAAGTTGGCCGCGGCCGCCCCGAACGGCATCCGCTGCCACACCGGGCGCGGCGCCTCCGCCAGCGCCCGCACCAGGCCGTAGTAGAACGCGGCGTTGGCCACGACGTCGGCGACGGTCGGTCCGGCCGGCATCACCCGGTTCTCCACCCGCAGGTGCGGGACGCCGTCGACCACTTCGTAGACCGGGCGGTTCCAGCGGTAGATCGTGCCGTTGTGCAGGGTCAGCTCGCGCAGCTGAGGCACGCCGCCCTCGTCCAGCACCCGCAGCGGCTCCTCGTCGTCGCAGATGGGCAGCAGGGACGGGAAGTAGCGGACGTTCTCGGCGAACAGGTCGGCGGCGGAGTCGATCCAGCGCTCGCCGAACCAGGCCAGCGGGCGCACGCCCTGCGCCCGCAGCTCCTGCGGCCGGGTGTCGGTGGCCTGTTGGAACAGCAACGGGCGGGTCTCGCGCCACAGCTCGCGGCCGAACAGGAAGGGCGAGTTGGCGCCGGCCGCGATCTGCGGCCCGGACACCGCCTGGGCGGCGTTCCAGACCGCGGCGAAGCGCCCGGGGGTGACCTGCAGGTGCATCTGCATGGAGGTGCAGGCGGCTTCGGGGGCGATCGAGGAGGAGGTGTAGACGAGGTGCTCGACGCCGTCGATGTCGAGGGTGATGTCCTCGCCGCGCATGGCGAGGATGCGTTCGTTGAGCAGGGTGTAGCGGTCCGCCCTCGACAGGTTCGCCGAGACCAGGTCCTGTGCCTCCAGGGTTGGCAGAATTCCGACCATCACGATGTGAGCGCCGACTTCCCGCGCCCTGCGGTCGGCGTAGCCGAGGCCGGTGCGCAGTTCCTCGGCGAGCCGGTCGAGCACCCGTCCCGATAGCCGGTGCGGCGCGATGTTCACTTCAATATTGAACTGTGCCAGCTCGGTCTGGAAATCGCGGCTCGCGATGCGCTCCAGCACCTCCTCGTTCATCATGCGGGGCAGCCCACCGGAATCCGCGAGATTCAATTCGATCTCCAGACCCATCAGATTGCGCGGCCGGTCGAATCGCTTCTCGTCCAGCAGCCGCTCGAGCCCCAGCAGGCACTGCTGGAGCTTGGTGCGGTACATCCGGCGGTCGGCCAGGTCGAACGATCCGGCCTCGACCTTCTCCCCCATCTACGGGTCCTCCTCGCTCGGGTCCTCATCTGAGGATGCCCCGGCCAAATGATCCATAACGTCCCGCGGGAACCGGGCCGCACGCTAGGCTTGCTGTAGACAGCACCCGGCGCACGTGACGGCGGCACATTCGGGGCCACCCGGGCCGCCTAATCGCCGGGACTTTCCGACCGACGGGTTCCGGCCGTCCGCGGCGCCGGGAAAATCCCGCCGCCCCGCCCATAGCCTGCGGGAATGCCGGCGAGCGGCCCGTCGAAGAAGGCGAATTCTCGTCTTGCGCGTAATACTGGCAGCGACTAGATGAAACACGGAGCGAACACGCGTCGTATAAACTCCGCGCACAAGGCCGTGCTCCCTGCCCCCGGGCCGGACTCGCTGAGCCGGAACCGGGGCGGGAGCGCCCTCGTCGACGACGCCGTTCGCGCCCCCGCCACCTGTGTCTCCCGTTGTGTCTCCAAGTGAGAGGCGACATCATGCCGCTGCTTGTCCCCCCGCACCCGCACCCGCCCTGCTGAGCGTGCTCGCGGCGCTCAGCTCGCCCACCGCCGTCCTGGAGGCGCGGACCCCCGCACTGCGCACGGCGCAGGGCCCACTGGACGCCGAACACCCTCTTCCTGTCCACGTGTTCGAACCGGCGTCGGTGCCGGGCGGGCTGCCGCGGGCGCGGCTGACCGGCTGGCGGTTCCATATCAGGGCGGGCGCGGTGGTGGCGGCCGCGGGCGAGACGGTGGCGACGCCCGACGGATGGGTCTTCTCGCGCTTCTCCGAGGGGCCCTACCTGGGTTCGACGGAGCGGGCGCTGCGGCAGGCGGAGGCGCTGCCGGCCACGTACCAGCCGCACCTGCTGTCGGTGCCGGGCCTGTACATGCTGGCGTTGTGGCTGCACCACGACGCGCGCGCCGACGCGGCCACCGCCCAGCCCGACCCGGCGGACCTGCTGATCCCGCTGGCGCCCGCGCCGCCGGGCATCGCGGCGCACCGCGTCCACCGGCTGGCGGAGCTGGCGCAGGTGATCAGCGTGCGCCACGCGCCGCCGCCGCTGGCGGGTTCACCGGCCTGAGCGGGACGCGGCCCGTGGCCGGCGGGCGAGCGGCGGGCCGGCTCCCGCCCGGCCGCCGGCCTCCCGCACGGACCCCGCGGCGCCCCCTCGCACCTGCGCGAGGGGGCGCCGGCGTGCCCGCGCGGGGCCGCAACCACCCGCACGGGTGAGGCGTCTTCTTCATGTGTGCCCCGGCTCCGCCAAATCCCTGCGGATCGGCGCCGGCGGAGCAACACTGGGACCGGCCGCACCAGGAACGGGGGTACGCACCACATGCGGACAGGGGAAGCGACCACAGGCAGCATCCACACATCGCAGCGAAAGACGCCAACGACCATGTGCCAGCACCACCCGCAGTGCCCGCCCGCCGACTGTTCCGACCGCGAGGCCGCGCACATCGTGGCCCACCACCCGGAACAGGGCTGGAGCCTGTTGTGCAACGGGGTCCTGCTGTTCGAGGACACCGGCGAGCTGCTGCCCGACGGGCGGATCATCGCGCCGCACCGGCCGCTGGAGTCCGGTCGGGTCACGACCGCGGCCTGACCGGGGCCTGACCGCGGACGCCCGGGGCCCGGCCCCGGGCCCGACCGCGGTCGCCGCCGCGGCCCGGCCCGGCGGCGGGCTCAGCCCTCGTACGCGTCCGGCGGCGGGCAGGAGCAGACCAGGTTGCGGTCGCCGTACGCGCCGTCGATCCGCCGCACCGGCGGCCAGTACTTGTCGGCGGCGCTCACCCCGGCCGGGAAGACGGCCTCCTCACGGCCGTACGGGTGGGTCCACTCGCCGGCCAGCACGGCGGCGGTGTGCGGGGCGCCGCGCAGCGGGTTGTCGTCGGCGGGCCACTGCCCGGCGGCGACCCGGTCGATCTCGCCGCGGATCGCGATCATCGCCTCGCAGAACCGGTCGAGCTCGGCGAGGTCCTCGCTCTCGGTGGGCTCGATCATCAGCGTCCCGGCCACCGGGAAGGACATGGTCGGCGCGTGGAAGCCGTAGTCGATCAGCCGCTTGGCGATGTCGTCGACGGTGACGCCGGTCTCCTTGGTCAGCGGCCGCAGGTCGATGATGCACTCGTGCGCGACCAGGCCGCCCGGGCCGGTGTAGAGCACCGGGAAGTGCGGCTCCAGCCGCTTGGCGATGTAGTTGGCGCTCAGCACCGCGATCTGGGTGGCGCGCTTGAGGCCCTCGCCGCCCATCAGCCGCACGTACGTCCAGGAGATGGGCAGGATGCCCGCGGAGCCCCAGGGGGCCGCCGAGACCGGTCCCACGCCCGTCTCCGGTCCCGCGGCCGGCTGCAGCGGGTGGTTGGGCAGGTACGGCGCCAGGTGGGCGCGGACCGCGACCGGGCCGACGCCCGGACCGCCGCCGCCGTGCGGGATGCAGAAGGTCTTGTGCAGGTTCAGGTGCGAGACGTCGGCGCCGAAGCGGCCCGGGCGGGCCAGGCCGACCAGCGCGTTGAGGTTGGCGCCGTCCACGTAGACCTGGCCGCCCGCGTCGTGCACGGCCGCGCACACCTCGGTGATGTTGTCCTCGAAGACGCCGTGCGTGGAGGGGTAGGTGACCATCAGCACGGCCAGCTCGTCGCGGTGCTGCTCGATCTTGGCGTGCAGGTCCTCGATGTCCACGTCGCCGTTCTGGCCGGTCTTGACGACGACCACCTTCATGCCGGCCATCACCGCGCTCGCGGCGTTGGTGCCGTGCGCGGAGGAGGGGATCAGGCAGACGGTGCGGGCGGTGTCGCCGTTGGCGCGGTGGTAGGCGCGCACCGCCAGCAGTCCGGCCAGTTCGCCCTGAGAGCCGGCGTTGGGCTGCAGGCTCACCGCGTCGTAGCCGGTGACCTCGGCGAGCTGCCGCTCCAGGCCGCGGATCAGCTCCAGGTAACCGGCCGCCTGCTCGATCGGCGCGAAGGGGTGCAGCGCGCCGAACTCCGGCCAGGTGACCGGCTCCATCTCGGTGGTCGCGTTGAGCTTCATGGTGCACGAGCCGAGCGGGATCATGCCGCGGTCCAGCGCGTAGTCCCGGTCGGCGAGCCGGCGCAGGTAGCGCAGCATCGCGGTCTCGCTGCGGTGCTGGTGGAAGACCGGGTGGGTCAGGTACGGCTCGGTGCGGGCCAGTGCCGCGGGCAGCGCGTCCCCGGCCTGCCCGGCGGTCGACGCGTCCAGTGCGTCGAGGTCGGCGGCGGGCGCCCCGAAGGCGGCGAGGACCGCCGCCAGCTGGTCCCGGGTGGTGGTCTCGTCGCAGGCGACGCCGACCCGGTCGGCGTCGGTCAGCCGGAGGTTGACGCCGGCCTCGCGGGCGGCGGCCACGATCTCGGCGGCCCGGCCGGGGACCCGCGCGGTGACCGTGTCGAAGAACTCCGCGTGCTCGATCTCCACGCCGCCGGCCCGCAGTCCCGCCGCGAGCAGTTCGGCGTAGCGGTGGGTGCGCCGGGCGATCCCGGCCAGGCCCTCGGGTCCGTGGTAGACGGCGTACATCCCGGCCATGACGGCGAGCAGGACCTGCGCGGTGCAGATGTTGCTGGTGGCCTTCTCGCGCCGGATGTGCTGCTCGCGGGTCTGCAGCGCCAGCCGGTACGCCTTCGCGCCGTCCGCGTCGACGGAGACGCCGACCAGGCGTCCCGGCAGGTTGCGGGCGTAGCTCTCGCGGACCGCCATGTAGCCGGCGTGCGGGCCGCCGAAGCCCATCGGGACGCCGAAGCGCTGGGTGGTGCCCACCGCGATGTCGGCGCCGAGCGCGCCGGGAGAGGTGAGCAGCGTCAGCGCCAGCAGGTCGGCGGCGACGGTGACGACCGCGCCCAGCTGGTGCGCGGCCTCGACGACCGGCCGCAGGTCGCGCACCGCGCCCGAGGCGCCGGGGTACTGCAGCAGCACGCCGAACACGCCGCGCTCGGCGGCCTCGGCGGGGATGCCGTCGCGGAGGTCGGCGACGACGACCTCGACGCCGGTCGGTTCGGCGCGGGTGCGCAGCACGGCCAGGGTCTGCGGGAAGGTGTCGGCGTCGACCAGGAAGACGCCCTGCTTGACCTTGCCGACCCGGCGCGACAGCGCCATCGCCTCGGCGGCCGCGGTGCCCTCGTCCAGCAGCGACGCCCCGGAGGTGGGCAGGCCGGTGAGGTCGGCGACGACCGTCTGGAAGTTCAGCAGCGCCTCCAGCCGCCCCTGCGAGATCTCCGGCTGGTACGGGGTGTACGCGGTGTACCAGGCGGGGTTCTCCATGACATTGCGCAGGATGACCGGCGGGGTGAAGGTGCCGTAGTAGCCGAGGCCGATCATCGGCGCGAGCACCTGGTTGCGGTCGGCCAGCGCCCGCAGTTCGGCGAGCGCCTCGGCCTCGGTGAGCGCCCGGGGCAGGCCGAGCGCCTCGGCGCTCCTGATCGCGTCGGGCACGGCGGCGGCGGTCAGCTCGTCCAGCGAGCCGTAGCCGACCTGGGCGAGCATCTTGGCCTCGGCCTCGGCGTCGGGCCCGATGTGGCGGCGCTCGAACGGCACGCCGGCTTCCAGCTCGGCGAGGGTGGTGCGGCGGTCAGTCATCTGCGGAGGCCTCCTGGTCTGCGACGACCTTCGGGGGTGCCGTGGCACCCGGACGGCCTCCCCCTCTGTCATCAGAACCTGAGAGCTTCACCGCCCGTCGCGGGCGGCTTTCACCGTCGGTGAGGACGCGTCCCGGAGGCGGCGACGCTTCCGGGTCAGGTCCTGCTTTCCAGAGTGACCTCGCCCGTGCGGTACGGATGCCTGAGAGATTCCGGGGAGGGATTGCTCCTTCGGCGCCTCCGTGACGCCCTTGCGTGCGCCGGCGGAGGACTCTCCCGCATGGGGTCTGCAGCCGTCTCCAGACTACCAGCGCGCCCGGCGCGCGCCCCGGCGCCGCCCTGCCGGACCGCACCCGCGCCGCCCGGACCGCCGCGCGCCGCGCTGCCCGCCCGGCCGTTCCGAGTCGACAGCGCCCGTAATGTGGCTTTGGCTGGTGTCCAGCAAGCAGTCAGTTCGCCTGGGGTGCTTCACCGTGAGTTGGAGGGACCGTGCAGAGCGACATCGATCCGCGGAGCCTGATCGGGCGACGTGCCTTCGACCGCGACGGTACGAAGATCGGCACGGTCGACGAGGTGTACCTCGATGACGCGACCGGGACCCCCGAGTGGGCCGCGGTCCGCACCGGGCTGTTCACCCGCGACGCCTTCGTGCCGCTGGAGCCCAGCACGCTGGAGGACGGGCAGCTGCGCGTCCCGTACGAGAAGTCCCTGATCAAGGACGCGCCGGACTTCGGCGTGGGCCGTCATCTGTCGCCCGAGCAGGAGCTGCAGCTCTACCACCACTACGGAATGGACGTGCCGCGGGCGAACCCCAGCCGGCGGCGCCGGAGCGGGACTTCGGCCGGGTCGGCCGGGAGGACTGAACCTCGCGGGCCTGCCGCACCCGCCGACCGCGCGGGCCGGTGGCACCGGCCGGGCGCGCTAGCCGGCCGCCGGCGACCGGTCCCGGGACATCGGGGCGAGCGGCAGCGGCTCGCCGTGGCAGAGCGCGGGGTCGTCGGCGGCGAAGGTGCGGACGCGGCCGGGGCGGGTGTCGGAGGGCACCTCGAAGCGGACGGTCACCCGCCCGACGCCGCTGCCCTGCACCCATCCGTTGCCGTGCTCCTCGTGCACCACGTCCTGCCCGGGCAGCCAGCGCCTGGCGTGCCCCTCGGGGACCGGCGGGGGCTCGGACGGCAGGTCGGCGGCCTCGTCCACGGTGCCGCCGGCGCCGCCCTCCCCCGCGTGCTGTGCGAACAGGTCCTCCTGGGTGAAGTCCGCCAGGCCCGCGACGCCCACCCCGAGCAGCCGGACGCCGCCGGTGGTGTCCACGGCCTCGACCAGCCGCCGCGCGGTCTCCCTGACCACGGCGGGGTCGTCGGTGGGGGCGCGCAGGGTCTCGGAGCGGGTCAGCGTGGAGAAGTCGTAGCGGCGGACCTTGATCACCACGGTGCGCCCGGACCGGCCGGCGCCGCGCAGCCGCTGCACGCAGCGTTCGGCGAGGCGGTCGATCTCGTGGCGGACGTGGGCGCGGTCGGTCAGGTCGTACTCGAAGGTGTCCTCGACGGAGATGGACTTCACGTCCCGGTCGGCGACCACCGGGCGGTTGTCGAGGCCGGCGGCCATCGCGTAGAGGCCGGTGCCGTGCGCCTTGCCGAGCAGCCGGACCAGCTCCGGCTCGCCGGCGTGGGTGATCTCGGCGACGGTGGTGATCCCGGCCTTGCGCAGGTGCTCGGCGGTGGCCGGGCCGACGCCCCACAGGGTGCGCACCGGCAACGGGTCGAGCAGCGCCCGCTCGGTGCCCGGCTCGACCACCACCAGGCCGTCGGGCTTGGCCCGCTCCGAGGCGATCTTGGCGAGCAGCTTGGAGCCGGCCAGGCCCACCGAGGCGGTCAGGCCCGTGGCGGCCCTGATCCGGGCCCGCAGGCGCTCGGCGACGACCCGCGGCGGGTCGGCGCCCCCGTCGGCCGCGGCGCCCGCCTCCAGGTCCAGGAAGGCCTCGTCGAGGCTCAGCGGCTCTATCAGCGGCGAGACCTCGGCGAGCAGGGCCATCACGGTCTCGCTGACCTGGCGGTAGATGCCGAAGCGGGGGTAGAGGTACGCGGCGTTCGGGCAGAGCCTGCGGGCGTGCGCGGTGGCCATGGCGGAGTGGACGCCGTGCACGCGTGCCTCGTAGGACGCGGTCGACACCACGCCCCGGTTCCCCAGGCCGCCGACCACCACCGGCTTGCCCCGCAGGCTCGGCTTGGCCGCCTGCTCGACCGCGGCGAAGAACGCGTCCATGTCCAGGTGGAGGATCGTCGGCGCACTTCTCACACCTCGATCGTGCCGCACACCGCCGACATCGGCCGTACACGTGTACGGTGCGGCGCGGATACAGGGCCCGTACGGGGGGCCCGGACGGCGCGAATATCAGGCGGGGCGAATTTCAGACGGCGCGGTTGCTGCGGCGGCGCGCCAGTTCGTCGGCGGGGTTGTGGCCGATCAGGGTCTCCCCGGTGTCGACCCGCTCGCCGTGCATCTGGGACAGCGCGCTCTCCACGTCCCGCCACACCACGCCGACCGCGATGCCGAAGACGCCCTGGCCGCCCTGAAGCAGGTCGACCACCTCGTCGGGCGAGGTGCACTCGTAGACCGTCGCGCCGTCGCTCATCAGGGTCATCCGGGTCAGCTCGGACGGACCGACCGAGCGCAGGTGCTGGACCGCGGTGCGGATGTTCTGCAGCGCCACGCCGGTGTCCAGCAGACGCTTGACGATCTTCAGCACGACCACGTCGCGGAAGCTGTAGAGCCGCTGGGTGCCGGAGCCGTAGGCCGGCCGCACGCTGGGCTCGACGAGTCCGGTGCGGGCCCAGTAGTCCAGCTGCCGGTAGGTGATGCCGGTGGCGGCGCACGCGGTGGGTCCGCGGTAGCCGATCCGCTCCGCGGCGGCGTCCGCGGCGCCGGCGGGCCCCCCGGGCGCCGTACGGGCCAGCGCCCCGTCGGTCGCAAACGGGCCGCCGGGCGGCAAACCGTCGCCGGTGCTTCTCACGCCGCCCTCCGTCCCTTCGCATCCCGTAGCCACGCGCATGTGCCACGAGACTTTCCACCTCGACGGTAGGCAGTCGTCAGGGGTGCGTCAACGATCGCCACACTCGGCACGCCGAGTGAAATTCACCCCAGGAGTGGTTTGCTTCGTCGCGCCCCGGGGAACGACTGACCGAATGCCCCTTCTCGGGGCAACCTTGCCTCGCCGAGGTCGGAACCGGCCGCCCGGTCGGCTCGCGGCCTCACTGGTTGCTGGTGCCGAAGTCCTCGGGCGAGATCTGGTCGAGGAACTCGCGGAACTTCTCCACCTCGTCCTCCTGCTCGTCGGGGATGGCGATGCCCGCGTCGTCCAGGACGCCGTCGCTGCCGTAGATCGGCGTGCCGGTGCGCAGCGCCAGCGCTATGGCGTCGGACGGGCGGGCACTGACCTCGACCCCGCTGGCGAACACCAGTACCGCGTAGAACACGTTGTCCCGCAGCTCCGTGATGCGCACCTCGGTGAGGGTCTGGCCCACCGCCTCCAGGACATCCTTGAAAAGGTCATGGGTGAGCGGCCGCGCCGGTGTCATGCCCTGCTGCGCGAAAGCGATGGCCGTCGCCTCCCCCGGCCCGATCCAGATGGGCAGGTACCGGTCGCCTCCCACTTCACGCAGGAGCACGATCGGTTGGTTGGAGGGCATTTCGACCCGGACACCCACAACGTCGAGCTCGTTCACACAGCAACCCTAGGCCGTGCCTGCCGGGTTTGGGTAGTCGGGCAGGCCGGAGCAGGGCCGTCCGGGCCCCCGACCGGGGGGTCGGGGGCCCCGGCGCGGCTTCCGACCTCGTCCTCGGCCGCCCCGGAGCCACCGCTCAGCGCAGCCTGGTCCGCAGCGCGGACTGCACCAGCGCGGCGTGCAGCCGCACCGACAGCTCCGCCAGCTCGCGCGCGGTGGTCTCGGCGTGGGTGCGGGTCTGCGGGTTGCGGTGCCGCCGCAGCGGCGCCACCACCTGCTCGACCAGGCCCGCCTCACGGTCCGCCGCCGCCTTCACCGCGCGCAGGTGCCGCGGCTCGAGGCCGAACCGGCCCAGGTCGGTGATCAGCCGGGCGATCTGCACGGCGTCCGCGTCGTAGCCGCCGTCGCGGCCGGCCTTGACCAGGCCGTAGGACTCCCACTCCGCCAGCTCCGCGCCGTCCGCCCCGGTGGCCGCGAGCAGCTCCTCACGGCCGATCCGCAGCTCGGCGGGCGGCTCGGGGTCGAAGGCCGCCGCCGCGGCGGCCGGGGCGTCCAGCGACTCGCGGGACTCGGCGGGACCGGGCAGCGCGACCTGCTCGCCGCGGTCCAGGGCGTCCAGGTGCTCCCGGATCACCCGCAGCGGCAGGTAGTGGTCGCGCTGCACCCGCAGGACGTACCCGAGCCGCTCCACGTCCTTGGCGGAGAACTTCCGGTAACCCGACGGGGTGCGCTGCGGCTCGACCAGGCCCTCCGCCTCCAGGAAGCGGATCTTGGAGATGGTGATCTCGGGGAACTCGTCCCGCAGCCTGCCGAGCACCGCGCCGATGCTCAGCAGCGCCTCGTCGGCCGCGGCGGCGCCGTTGCTCCCGGCGCCGCCTGACGTTCTCGGCATGAACACCTTCCCCGCGGGCCCGGACGCCCGCCTGCCTGTGCCCGGGGTCAGATGCCCCGCTGGCTCGCGTAGAAGACCAACCGGTACTTGCCGATCTGCACCTCGTCGCCGTTGGACAGCGGCACCGCGTCGATCCGCTCCCGGTTGACGTACGTGCCGTTCAGGCTGCCGACGTCCGAGACGGTGAAGCCGCCGTCGGAGCCGCGCCGGAACTCCACGTGCCGGCGCGAGACCGTCACGTCGTCCAGGAAGATGTCGCTCTGCGGGTGGCGGCCCGCGGTGGTCAGCTCACCGTCGAGCAGGAAGCGACTGCCGGAGTTGGGCCCCCGGCGCACCACCAGCAGCGCCGAGCCGATCGGCAGGGCGTCGACCGCGGCCTGCGCCTCGGGCGACAGCGACGGCGACGGCGTCTGGCCGGTGGCCTCCGCCTCGTACGCCTCGATGCCCGAGATCGAGATGGTGGAGGTGGTCTCCGAAGGGCGCTCGTGGCCACCGCCGGCGGTCCCGCGCAGGGGCGCACCGCAGTTGGAGCAGAAGCGACTCGCCTCCGCGTTGGTGTGACCGCACCTGCTGCATACCGGCAAGCCGAACCCTCCACCCGTGGTTGAGGTTGACGCTTCCCCGAAACCTATGCGGGCGGCAGATCCCTGGTCAACAGACGCCACGCCGGACGCGTCGGAATAGCCGCCGCCCTGCCCCTGCGGGTCGTTCCTGAACAGCGGGCGGTCACCCGCGCCCTGGCCGCCCTGGCCCTCGTCGACCGTGCCCCGCGGGGCGCGATGGCGCGCCGTCGCCGGGTCACCCGACTGCCGCGCGCTCTTGCCGAACAACTTCCCGAACAACTTCACGGGCGATTCCCCTTGAAAGACGCAGACCCGCCCGTGGGGCAGGACGAACTCTCGCTACTCACAGTTTCCACCACGCAACACGTACCGATTCCCCGACATCCCCGATCCCCGTACCGACTCCCCGACTCCGGCCTCACTGGGATGACCGAGCGTAGTCAGGCTGCTTCGGCGACCGCAAGGCGTCCACGACGATCTTCTGCGACCGCACCACGTCCGCGGTGGCCTGCTCCTTCTCCAGCGTCTGCACGACCCCTCCGGGGATGTTCAGCGCCGGCTCAAGATCCTGCGGGTTGCCGATGACCTTGAAGACGTAGGGCTGGGCGAGCTTGTGCCCGTCGACGAGCACGCCGTCGGAACCCTGCGTGAAGTATGTGTCCGCGACCGCGCGGACGCCGTTGATCTGGATCGCCTCGGCGCCGGCCGCCCGCAGCTCCTGGAGCGTGTCCAGCAGCGAGTCGGACTCCACGCCGCCGTGCGGATCGGTGATCGTCAGAGTGATCCCCGGCCCCTGCGCGGGCACCGAGCCGGCCAGCACGCCCAGCTCGCGCTCCTTCTGCTGGGTCTGCTTCAGCGCCTCCGCCGCCTGGTCGGAGCTGGTCTCCAGCTCCGAGCGCTGGCTGTCCAGTCCGCGCTTCTCGTCCTGGAGCCGCTGGCTGCGGTTGTCCAGCTCGGTCAGGATGCGCACCAGGTCCTCCTGGCGGGCGCCGCGCAGCGCGCCGTTGTCGCTGGTGGTGCGGACCTGGATGGCCACGCCCAGGCCCAGCACGGCCAGCAGCACCGCGACGATCAGCTGCGCCCGCGAGGCGCGCGGCGGCCACAGGGCGGCCAGCAACCGCTGGCGTCCGGTGCGTTCCTCGGGCTCGCCGGAGTCGTGACCGACGGGGTCGTGCCCGGCCGTCTCGTGCTCCCTCGCGTGGTGCCCGCGCGGGTCGTGCCCGCTCGGGTCGTGCTCGCTCGGGTCGGGCCCGCTCGCGTGGTGCCCGCTCGCGTGGTGCCCGCTCGCGTGGTGCCCGCGCGGGTGGTGCTCGTCGCTCATCCGCCGGTCACGCCCGGAAGACGTGGCGGCGGATGGCCGCCGCGTTGGAGAAGATGCGGATGCCGAGGACGACCACGACGCCGGTGGACAGCTGCGAGCCGACCCCCAGCTTGTCGCCCAGGAACACGATCAACGCGGCCACCACGACGTTGGACAGGAAGGACACGACGAACACCTTGTCGTCGAAGATCCCGTCCAGCATGGCCCGCAGGCCGCCGAAGACGGCGTCCAGGGCGGCCACCACCGCGATCGGGAGATACGGCTCCACCCCGGAGGGCACCACGGGGCGCACCACGAGGCCGACCACGACCCCCACGACGAGGCCCAGTACGGCGATCACTTCGAACCCTTCCCATGCGCGGCGCTGTCGGCCTTCGGGGCACCGGCGACCGGCTTGGCGTACCGCACGGTCAGGCTCGGCGCGGCGGCCAGCTCCAGTTCCTTCTGGACGGAGATGTTCGCACGGATCCCGTAGTCCGACTGGAGCAGCCGGAGGTACTGGCCGTCCTCGCTGTCCTGGAATGCCTTGCTCAACCGCTCCCCGTCCCCGATCGCCAGCACCGTGTACGGCGGCGCCAGCGGTTTGTTATCGACCAGTATGGCGTCCCCGGCGGCCCGGATCGCCGACAACGCGGTCAGCCGCTGCCCGTTCACCGTGACCGCCTCCGCGCCGGACGCCCACAGGCCGTTGACGACGTGCTGCATGTCCCGGTCGCGGACCCGGCCGGTGTCGGCGAAGCCGTTGCTCTCCCGGGGGCCGCCGCCGTCGCCGGTGGACGCCTCCTTGGCGTCGTCGACCACGAGTTTCACGCCGGGGCCGTGCACGGGCGTCGCGCCGGCCAGCAGGCCGAGCAGGGCCGCCTGGTCGCCGCCCCCCGTGGCGCGCAGCGCCTTCTGCTGCTCGGCGGAGACCGTCTCGCGCAGCGAGTCGACGTCCTTCTGCAACGCGTCCGCGCTCCTGGTCTCGGTCTGCACCCGGTCGATCAGCTTCTGCCGCTCCTTGGCCGCGGTAGGCGCCGAGACCTGCGCCTGCGCGGCGCCCAGGGTCACCACGACCGCGGCGAGCACCAGGCCCGCCGCGAGCCACAGCCGGCCGCTGAGCGCCGTGGGCAGCCGCGAGCTGCCCACGGCGCCGCGCCGGGCCGCGGCCTGCGCGTACCCGTCGTCCAGGCTGTGCTCCATGACATTGGTCAGCAGCGACATCGAGGCGTCGGGACGCCGCTGAGCGGCCCCTGGCGAGGGGCTGCTCCGATCGGGTCGCTGCTGCGGCATGCCGCACATCGTCCCACGTCGGGAGCCCGGACTCGAACGGGCCCCATGCGGCGCGCCGCGGGGCCCGTCCGCGGTCGGATCAGCGGCCGGCGCTCTCCACGACCTCCGACCACTCCTCCAGCAGCGCCTGCGTCGACGCGTCGTCCGGCCCCTCGGCCCACAGGTGGGTGACGGCCTCCGCGGGGTCGGGCAGCACCATCACCCAGCGTCCGTCGGACTCCACCACCCGTACGCCGTCGGTGGTGTCCACCGAGCGGTCTCCGGCCTCCTCGACGACCCGGCGCATCACCGAGCCCTTGACCGCCCACGGGGTCGGCACGTCCCGCTTCAGCACGTGCGCGCGCGGGATACGGGCGTCGATCTGGCTGAGCGTGAGCTGGGTGCGCGCCACCAGGCCGATCAGCCGCACGAACGCGGCGGAGCCGTCGAAGACGCTGCTGAACTCCGGGACGATGTAGCCGCCGCGGCCGTCGCCGCCGAAGATCGTGCCCTCGTCCCGGCCGACCCTGGTCAGGTCGTCGGACGCGGTGGTCGTCCAGGTGACCTGCGTGCCGTGGTACGCCGCCACCTGCTCGCCGATCCGGGTCGTGGTGACGGGCAGCGCCACCCGCCCGCTGCGGCGCTCGGCGGCGACCAGGTCGAGCAGCACCAGCAGCGCCCGGTCGTCCTCGACGATCTTGCCCCGCTCGTCGACCAGCGACATGCGCTCGCCCACCGGGTCGAAGCGGACGCCGAAGGCGGCGCGCGCCGAGGACACGATCTCGCCGAGCCGCACCAGGCCGGCCCTGCGGCTCTCCTCGGTCTCGGTGGGCCGCGCCTCGTCCAGGCCGGGGTTGATGGTCAGCGCGTCCACGCCGAGCCTGCCCAGCAGGCTGGGCAGCACCAGGCCCGCGCTGCCGTTCGCCGCGTCCACGACGACCTTCAGGCCGGACTCGGCGATGCCGGAGATGTCCACCGCGCGCAGCAGGGCGCCGGTGTACGAGTCGAAGACCGTCGCGGGGAACCGCAGATCGCCGATCTCGCCGGGGAACGCCCTGCGGTACTCCTGGCGCGCGAAGACCCGGTCCAGTTTGCGCTGGCCGGCCGCCGACAGGTCCGCTCCCCGCTCGTCGAAGAACATGATGTCGAGCGAGTCAGGACGGCCCGGCGTGGTCCTGATCATGATGCCGCCCGCGCTGCCGCGCGCGGTCTGCTGCCGGGCCACCGGCATGGGTACGTTCTCCAGGTCGCGCACGTCGATCGCGCTGGTCTGCAGCGCCGAGATCACCGCCCGCTTCAGGGCGCGCGCGCCGCGGGAGTGGTCGCGGGCGGTGGTGACCGTGGCGCCCTTCTTCAGCGTGGTCGCGTACGCGCCGGCGAGGCGGACCGCCAGCTCCGGCGTGATCTCGACGTTGAGGATGCCGGTGACGCCCCGGGCGCCGAACAGATGCGCCTGGCCGCGCGACTCCCAGATGACCGAGGTGTTGACGAACGCGCCGGCCTCGACCGTCTTGAACGGGTACACCCGGACGTTGCCCGAGATGATCGACTCCTCGCCGATCAGGCACTCGTCACCGATGACAGCGCCCTCGTCGATCCGCGCGGCCCGCATCACGTCGGTGTTCTTGCCGATCACGCAGCCGCGGAGATTGGTCCCCTGGCCGACGTAGACGTTGTCGGCGATCACCGCCTTGTGCAGGAAGGCGCCGGTCTTCACCACGACGTTGGAGCCCACCACGGTGTGCTCGCGGATCTCCGCGCCGGCCTCGACCTTGGCGTAGTCGCCGATGAACAGCGGGCCGCGCAGCACCGCGTCCGGATGCACCTCGGCGCCTTCGGCGACCCACACGCCCGGCGAGATCTCGAAGCCGTCGATGTCGACGTCGACCTTGCCCTCCAGGACGTCCGCCTGGGCCTTCACATAGCTCTCGTGGGTGCCGACGTCCTCCCAGTAGCCCTCGGCGACATAGCCGTAGATCGGCTTGCCCTCCTTCATCAGCTGCGGGAACACGTCGCCCGACCAGTCCACGGGGACGTCGGGGTCGACGTAGTTGAAGACCTCCGGCTCCATCACGTAGATGCCGGTGTTCACGGTGTCCGAGAACACCTGGCCCCATGTGGGCTTCTCCAGGAAGCGCTCGACCTTGCCCTCGTCGTCGACGATGGTGATGCCGAACTCCAGGGGGTTCGGCACCCGCGTCAGACACACCGTGACGAGGGCGCCCTTCTCCTTGTGGAATTCGATCAGCTCGGTCAGGTTGAAATCGGTGAGGGCGTCACCGGAAATCACGAGAAAGGAGTCGTCCTTCAGCGCCTCCTCGGCGTTCTTGACGCTTCCGGCCGTCCCCAGCGGCTTCTCTTCGTTGGCGTAGGTCAGCTCCATCCCGAATTCTTCGCCGTCCCCGAAGTAATTCTTCACGAGGGACGCGAGGAACTGGACTGTGACCACCGTCTCAGTGAGGCCGTGCCGCTTGAGCAGGGTCAGAACGTGCTGCATAATTGGGCGGTTAACCACCGGCAGCAGAGGTTTTGGCATGCTCGAAGTCATCGGGCGAAGGCGAGTACCTTCGCCGCCGGCCATGACAACCGCCTTCATGTCGGAAGCATCCTCCTCGTGACTCAGTCAGCCGTGGCGTCCGCCCTGACGAGTTGCCGGACCTGCACCACATAGAGGAACCCTGCCCACCAGTACAGGGTTGTACCCCACCCTGCGAACGCCCAGCCGAAAATTGACGCCAGCGTCGCAAGCCATCCGCTGCCGTCGCTGAGCAGCAGCAGCGGAAAGGCGTACATGAGGTTGAAGGTAGCCGCTTTCCCGATGAAGTTCACCTGGGGTGGGCCGTAACGGTGCCTCCGCAGAATCAGCAGCATCACCGCCATCATCGCCTCCCGTGCCAGCAGCAGCACGGTGAGCCACAGCGGCAGGATGTCCCGCCATGTGAGGCCGACGAGGGTGGACAGCACGAACAGCCGGTCCGCGGCCGGGTCCAGCACCCGTCCGAGACTGCTGATCTGATTCCAGCGCCGGGCCAGCTTCCCGTCCAGATAGTCGCTGACGCCGCTGAACGCCAGCACCAGCAGCGCCCAGCCGTCGGCCTTGGGGCCGTCGAACTCGGGCCACAGAATCAGCCACAGGAACACGGGGACGCCGACCAGGCGCGCCATACTCAGGATGTTGGGGATCGTGAAGATCCGATCCGTTTGCACCCGTGTCTCCTGGACCTCCACCGGGTCCCCTCCTGCTGCTGTCAAGTCGGTACCGACGCGCCATGATCCGGACGCCGCCGCCCGACTCTACCCCAGGCACAAAAAGGGCCCGGCCCCGGATCAGCGATCCGAGGCCGGGCCTCATTGTGAAGAATTGTTCGGCGGTGTCCTACTCTCCCACAGGGTCCCCCCTGCAGTACCATCGGCGCTGAAAGGCTTAGCTTCCGGGTTCGGAATGTAACCGGGCGTTTCCCTCACGCTATGACCACCGAAACACCATGAAACACACCCACCCGCCAACGGGTGGGGCTGGTTGTTTCAGAACCGCACAGTGGACGCGAACACACAGTCTTGTAGACAAGCCCTCGGCTTATTAGTACCGGTCAGCTCCACCCCTCACAGGGCTTCCACATCCGGCCTATCAACCCAGTCGTCTCCTGGGAGCCTTAACCCCTCAACGGGGGTGGGAGCCCTCATCTCGAAGCAGGCTTCCCGCTTAGATGCTTTCAGCGGTTATCCCTCCCGAACGTAGCCAACCAGCCATGCCCTTGGCAGGACAACTGGCACACCAGAGGTTCGTCCGTCCCGGTCCTCTCGTACTAGGGACAGCCCTTCTCAAGACTCCAACGCGCACAGCGGATAGGGACCGAACTGTCTCACGACGTTCTAAACCCAGCTCGCGTACCGCTTTAATGGGCGAACAGCCCAACCCTTGGGACCGACTCCAGCCCCAGGATGCGACGAGCCGACATCGAGGTGCCAAACCATCCCGTCGATATGGACTCTTGGGGAAGATCAGCCTGTTATCCCCGGGGTACCTTTTATCCGTTGAGCGACGGCGCTTCCACAAGCCACCGCCGGATCACTAGTCCCTACTTTCGTACCTGCTCGACCCGTCAGTCTCACAGTCAAGCTCCCTTGTGCACTTACACTCACCACCTGATTGCCAACCAGGCTGAGGGAACCTTTGGGCGCCTCCGTTACCCTTTAGGAGGCAACCGCCCCAGTTAAACTACCCACCAGACACTGTCCCTGATCCGGATCACGGACCGAGGTTAGACATCCAGCACGACCAGAGTGGTATTTCAACGACGACTCCCACCAGGCTGGCGCCCGATGATCACAGTCTCCCACCTATCCTACACAAGCCGAACCGAACACCAATATCAAGCTATAGTAAAGGTCCCGGGGTCTTTCCGTCCTGCTGCGCGAAACGAGCATCTTTACTCGTAGTGCAATTTCACCGGGCCTATGGTTGAGACAGTCGAGAAGTCGTTACGCCATTCGTGCAGGTCGGAACTTACCCGACAAGGAATTTCGCTACCTTAGGATGGTTATAGTTACCACCGCCGTTTACTGGCGCTTAAGTTCTCAGCTTCGCCCCACCGAAGCAGGACTAACCGGTCCCCTTAACGTTCCAGCACCGGGCAGGCGTCAGTCCGTATACATCGCCTTACGGCTTCGCACGGACCTGTGTTTTTAGTAAACAGTCGCTTCTCGCTGGTCTCTGCGGCCACCCCCAGCTCACACTGCAAGAGTGATCACCAGGTGTGGCCCCCCTTCTCCCGAAGTTACGGGGGCATTTTGCCGAGTTCCTTAACCATAGTTCACCCGAACGCCTCGGTATTCTCTACCAGACCACCTGAGTCGGTTTAGGGTACGGGCCGCCATGAAACTCGCTAGAGGCTTTTCTCGACAGCATAGGATCATCCACTTCACCACAATCGGCTCGGCATCAGGTCTCACCCTTGCGCGAGGGACGGATTTACCTACCCCTCGGGCTACACCCTTACCCCGGGACAACCACCGCCCGGGCTGGACTACCTTCCTGCGTCACCCCATCACTTACCTACTACCACCTCGGGTCACCGGCTCCACCACTCCCACCCCCAGCAAAGCTGAGAACGGGCGGCTTCACGGGCTTAGCATCAGAGGATTCGATACTGGGCGCTTCAAAGCGGGTACCGGAATATCAACCGGTTGTCCATCGACTACGCCTGTCGGCCTCGCCTTAGGTCCCGACTTACCCTGGGCAGATCAG